>NZ_JBIUYQ010000016.1:25814-33194 GCF_044744605.1 Kitasatospora sp. NPDC087271 | reverse complement strand
GGTTGTGGCTTTGCCCCCGCTCCGGGGGGTGGCGCCTGTTTTTCTGTATCACGTTGTGGCCCCCTTTCTCCCCGTCCTAACACACCTCTGGGGGGGGGCGCGGGACGGTTCGTCCCGCGCCGACGGCCTTCGGATGAGGTGCTCAGAACACCGGCTGGCCGGCGCGCACCAGGCGCCAGGAGTCGGTGAAGAAGTCTGCCGGGTCGATGACGCCCTTGGCCTTCACCCAGGCGATCATCGTGTTGCGGATCTCGTCCGAGTTCGACCAGACCAGCTTGGCCTGCGCCACGTGCGGGAAGTTGCCGCCGCCGTTGGCACGGTAGTTGTTGACCGCCAGGACGAACTGCGCGGCCGGGTCGATCGGCTTGCCCTGGAACGACAGGTTGACGATCCGCTGCCCCTTCGGCTGCGCGATGTCGATGTCGTAGCTCAGCCCGTACAGCGAGTCGTAGTTGTAGTCCGGCGTGGTCTCCGCGCCGGTCAGCGCGTCCTTGTCGACCGGCGCGCCCGGGGCCAGCTGGTTGTAGTACTTGGCCGAGAACTCCAGGTAGTCCTTCAGCTGCGCACCCGTCAGGACGCGCGCCTCCAGCGTGTTCTCGTAGATGTACAGACCCGCCGCGTCGCGCAGCTTCACCTGGCCCGCCGGGATCAGCGCCGTCCGGTTGAACGGCGCCGCCTGCGCCAGCACCGGCAGGTTGGCGTACTGCCCGCCCGCCAGCGCCGCCTTCACCGCGTCCGCCTGCACCCGGCCGATCAGGTCGATGATCGGGGTCGCCCGGAACCGCGCCTCGGCGATCGACAGATCCGTCTTGCAGGTGCCGATCTGCTGGTTGACGTACGCCACGACCTTCTTGTGCTGCTCGGTCAGCGCGTCCACGATCTCCGGGTTCTCCGGCACGGTGTTGGAGTTCAGCACCCGCGAGGACACCGAGAGGACCTTCCACGCGCCGTCGGCGAACTCGACGTCGAAGTCGAAGCAGCTCAGGCGCTGGCCCCAGCACAGCGGCTCGGAGAGCACCACGGTCCTGCCGGTCTTCTTGTTGACGATCAGCCGCTGCGCCACCTCCTTGTGGGTGTGGCCCACCAGCACCGCGTCGATGCCCGGAACGGTCTCGGCCATCTCGCCGGAGGCGTCCTCGGGCCAGGGCAGCTGGTCGCCGTAGGTGGTCGGCTCGTCGATGCCGGAGTGGGCGGAGACGACGATGACGTCCGCGCCCGCGGCCTTCATCCGGGGCACGTACTTGGCGGCCGTCTCGACGATGCCCGGGAAGACCATCTTGCCGGTGACGTTGGCCTTGTCCCAGATCGCGATGCCCGGGTTGGTGAGACCGAGGATGCCGACCTTCAGCGGGGTGTCCTCGTCCAGCCACACCTCCTTGATCACGTACGGCTTGAAGGCCGGCTTCTCGTTCTTCGCGTGCAGCGCGTTGGCGCCCAGCAGCGGGAACTCCAGCTGGTCCTCGAAGGCCTTCACGGTGGGGATGCCGTAGTTGAACTCGTGGTTGCCGAGCGCGGCGGCGTCGTAGCCCATGAGGTTCATGGCGACGGCCATGGGGTGGTCGGGCACGTTGTCGCCGTCGGTGGCGATCGGCTCGATCCGGGCGTAGTAGTAGGTCAGCTGGGTGCCCTGGATGATGTCGCCGGAGTCGATCAGCAGGCAGCGGTCCCAGCCCTTCTCCTCGCGGACCTGGTTGGCCAGGGTGGAGATCTTGGCGAGGCCGACGTCGTTGTGCGCCTTGTCGGCGTACACGGCGTCGGTGAAGTAGTCCCAGTTGAGCACCCGGCCGTGCAGGTCGGTGGTGCCCATGACGGTGAAGGCCTGCTTGCGGCCCTTGCGCTTGCCCTTGGCGGCCGCCGGAGCCGGCTCGGCGGCCACGGCGGCGGGGGCGGCGGCGACGACTGCTCCGCCGGTCAGGGCGGCGCCTGCTGCGGTGGCGGCGGACCGGGTGACGAAGTCACGGCGGTTCAGGGGCATGGACGACTCTCCCGGGTGGGGACTGACGGGCCGATGGTCCGTCAACTGGTGTTCGGGTGGCGTGCCGACGCGCATCGACGCGCGTAGAAGGACGCGCGTAGAAGTGTGCCGTGCGGGCCCGGCCGGTGGATAGCCCTCCGACGTTTCCAGCAGGTGAGATCTTGGCGACTCGTTCGTGACGGGGGTGCGCGGAGGGCGGGGTGGTAAGGGGCCCCGGCCGGGCCCTGTCCGGTTTCCTCGGAGGGGGGCAGGGCCCTCGGGGGCAGGGCCCTCAGTTCAGGTCCGCGACCAGTCGGCGCACCTCGCGGCCGAGCTCCGCCTCCGGATCCGGGGCGTCCGGCCCCGCCCACGGCCGCCAGGTCAGCGCCCGCAGGTAGCCGGCCACCGCCACCGGCAGCCGGTGCCGCACGATCTCCTCGGGCACCGGCCCCGGCTCCGCCGAGCGCAGCGCCGCCAGCAGGCCCGCCACACCGACCGAATCCGGCAGCGGCACCGTGGCCAGGTAGTCGGCCAGCGCCGCGAGCTCGGGATCGGGTCGCGGTGCGAGCTCCGGCGCGGGCTCCGGTTCCGGCCTGGGCGTCGACGTGGAAGCCGTCGACGGCCCCGGCGGCACCAGCGGATCGACGGGCAGGACGACGGGCGGCACGACGGGCGGGTCCGTCCGCGCGCCCGGCGTCAGCAGCGCGCCCGCCCCGTACAGCCCCGCCACCACCGCCGGCCACCACGCCCCGCCCAGCCCGGCGAAGTGCAGCCCCAGTCCCACCGCGCCGCCCCCGCAGCCGACCAGGTTCCGGGCCGACTCCAGGTACCGCAGCACCCGTCGGCCGAACCCGTCACTGGTAGCCACGAATCTCCTCGAACACCCCGTCCAGCGAACCCGACCCGTCGAACAGCTTGCCGCCGCTCACGTCCGCGATCCCCTGCAACTGGCTCACCGCCGCCTCCCCGAACTTGATCGGGAACACCGGGATCGACTTCTGCCCGGCCGGCAGCCCGTCGTGGAACCGCTTGAAGTCGCCGTCCGAAGCCCCCTCGTTGCTCTCCCCGTCGGTCATCAGCACGATCGACGTGAACCGGTCGTCCCCCGCCGCCGACTGCTGCCGGTCGATCACCCGGTACGCCTCCTCCAGCGAGTCGTACAGCGCCGTACCCCCCGACGCCGCCAGCGACTGCACGTCCGCGTCGATCGACGCCAGCTCCGCCTCCGGGCCCGGCTTGCTCCCCGAGGCCGGCACGGCGTGCGTCCTCGCCCACTTCACCTTCGACGCGAAGGAGATCAGCGTCACCTCCTCGCGGTCCCGGAACCGGCGCACCGCCCGGGTGTCGTCCGCCCCCGTCAACCGGCCCAGCGCCGACTTCAGCGCCGAGATCCGCGAACCCTCCATCGACCCCGAGGTGTCCAGCACGTACACCGTCCGCGACGGCCGCCGCAGCTCGTTCTGGTACGAGGCCAGCAGCCCGTCCGCCACCGCCCGGCTCCCCGGGAACGGCAGCTCCCGGCGCCGGTCCGCCGGCAGCCCGGCCGCCGGCGACACCCCCGGCGCCACCGGGCGGCGCAGCGTCACCTCGGAGATCCGTTTCTGCACGTCCTCCTTCAACAGGTACGCCGTCAACCGCTGGAAGGAGTCCCGCTCCCGCTGCGCGGACGAGGACAGCAACGACAGCGGATAGTCCGCCGACACCACCCCGTCCACCGGGCGGATCACCGTCAACTGCTGGTCCGCCGCCAGCGACTTGTTCATCGACAGCAGCACCGACTCGTAGTTCACCAGCGCCCCGACCTTGCCCGGTTCCGCCCGGGTGTACGCCTGCGCCAGCCAGCCCGAGGAGCCCGACGTCAGCTTCTGGCCGGTGAAGAACTGCTTCAACTGCGGCGCCGCCTTCTGCACGTCCCCCTCGGTCAGCGCCGCCCCCGCACCCGAGAACGCCGAGGCCACCGCCACCAGCGTGGAGAAGCCCGAGTTCGACCGGGACGGGTCCGCCATCCCGTACGCCAGTTTCCCGGCCGACGCCGCATCCCCGATCTGCGCCCAGGAGACCTTCGAACCGTCCCCCCAGCCGAGCTCGTCGAGGACCGAGGAGCGCACCCCCACCGCCACCGGCGACACCATCACCGGCGTCTCCGACAGCACCTTCGACTTCCCCGCGTCGTCCAGCCGCAGGTACTGGTTGGACGGGAACCACACCGCGTCGTACTTGCCGTCCGCCCGGCCCGAGGACACCGCGTCCGCGCCGTCCAGCGAGCCCGTCCAGGAGAACTGCACCGTCACCCCGGTCGCCTTCCTGGCGTCCTCCAGGACCGGCGCCAGGTCCTGCAACTCGCTGCCGGCCAGTACCCGCAGCACCCCCGCCTGCGCCGTCGTGGCCGGCGGGTCGGACGGCTTCGGGCCCGGCGGGGTGGAGGTGCAGGCGGCGGCCGCCAGCAGGGTCGCCAGCGCGGCGACCGGCCAACTGTGCTTCTTCATCCGGGAGTTCACTGAGCCTTCCCCTTGGCGGCCTTGATCAGCCTGGTCAGGATGTCGGGCACGGGAATCTGCGGCTGGTTGACCTTCGCCGCCGCGAGATCGGGCGCCAGGACCGGGGTCTTGCCCTTCACCAGCGCGGCGAAGGCGTCCGGGTCGTCCTGCGGGCGGAAGCCGAACTTCGCCTCCAGCCGGCGAAGTTCGGCGTTGTCGTGCAGCTGGGCGGCCAGCCGCCGGCCGTTCGGCGTGCGGCCGACGATGGTGTGGTCGGTGTAGATGGTGGTGTCCGGGTACAGCACCACCATGTCGCCGGTCGACTCGCCCTTCAGCACCATCGCGGCGGCCTGCGACTCGTACGCGAGCACCAGCGGATTGCCGACCCCGGCCAGGAAGGCCTTGAACGGCTCGTCGCTGCTGCTCTTCTGGCCGCCCTGGATCGCCGTCGCCGTGCGCAGCACGTCCTTGGTGGCGTCGATCCCGGCCTGGTCGTAGACCACCTGGCGGTTGTTCAGCAGATACGACAGCAGGGCGATGTGCAGCGCCCCCGAGGAGGACGTCTCCGGGTCGGTGGTGGTGAGGAACACCGGGCCCTTCAACTCCGCGTGCTCGGTCGCGCCCGCGAGGTCCGGCCAGGTGCGGCCGGCCTTCAGCGCGGCCAGGTAGGCGTCCATCCGGAACGTCCACAGCCCGGTGGAATGGTCCAGGGTGGCGAGGCCGTTGCCCATCAGGACGTCCGCCACCGGGCGGTGCGCGAGGATCACCAGCGGCGAGTAGAACGGCTGGACCGGGACCTCCTTGATGTTCCAGTCCACGCGCAGCTTGTCGGCCGGCGGCTGACTGGCCGGGAACGCGAAGTCCTTCGCGTCGCCGTCCATCAGCCAGGAGCCGATGCTCTCCGCGTTCACCTTCATGCCCTGCTTGGCCAACTCGGCGACGACCTGCGGATCCTGGAAGAAGTCGCGCTTCTCCGAACCGATCAGGCCGGAGACGGTGACGATGTCGCCGCCCGGGTCGTCCTGCGGGATCAGCGCGTACGTCACCCCGCCCAGCAGGGCCAACGCCGCCAACACCCCCAGAGTGCGTCTCATGCCGAACGCCTCCCCCTCGTCCGCTACGTCGTCCGGGTGGTCACCCGGGGGTGACGAGCGTCCCGCCGGGCGGGGAGCGGCGGCCGAACCGGCGGTGAACCAAGGGTGAACACCCCTTCACGGGTTCGCATCGGAAGGCCGGACGGCGACGGCACCCGGGCAGCTGCTCGCACACCGGTCCGAGGATGTGTCAGATTGTTCAACTCGCCTTACGGCAAAGGTCATCCCGCCGTCCGGACCCGCGTCGTGGTTACGCGCCGGTAATGCCTACCCTCAGCAGTATGCGCCGAGCAAAAATCGTCTGCACCCTCGGGCCGGCCACCGACTCGTACGACCAGATCAAATCCCTGGTCGACGCCGGAATGGACATCGCCCGCTTCAACCTCAGCCACGGAACCCACGACGAGCACGAGGAACGCTACCGCCGCGTCCGCAAGGCCGCCGACGAGAGCGGCCGCAGCGTCGGCGTCCTCGTCGACCTTCAAGGCCCGAAGATCCGGCTCGACACCTTCGCCCACGGCCCCGTACTTCTCGAACGCGGCGACGAGTTCACCATCTCCACCGACAACGGCGTCGTCGGAGACAAGGACATCTGCGGCACCACCTACCCCGGCCTCGCCGCCGACGTCACCCGCGGCGAACGCATCCTCGTCGACGACGGCCGGGTCACCCTGGAGGTCGTCGAGGTCGACGGGCCGCGCGTGCGCTGCCTCGTCATCGAAGGCGGCCTCGTCTCCGACCACAAGGGCCTCAACCTCCCCGGCGTCGCCGTCTCCGTCCCCGCACTCAGCGACAAGGACGTCGCCGACCTGCGGTGGGGCCTGCGCACCGGCGCCGACCTGATCGCGCTCTCCTTCGTCCGCAGCGGCCGCGACATCGAGGACGTCCACCGGATCATGGTCGAGGAGGGGCGCCTCGTCCCCGTCATCGCCAAGATCGAGAAGCCGCAGGCGGTCGACAACCTGGAATCCATCGTCGACGCCTTCGACGGCATCATGGTGGCCCGCGGCGACCTGGGCGTGGAGATGCCCCTCGAACAGGTCCCGCTCGTCCAGAAGCGCGCCGTCAAGCTCGCCAAGCGCAACGCCAAGCCGGTCATCGTCGCCACCCAGATGCTCGACTCGATGATCAACGCCTCCCGGCCCACCCGGGCCGAGGCCTCCGACGTCGCCAACGCCGTCCTCGACGGGACCGACGCCGTGATGCTCTCCGGCGAGACCTCCGTCGGCAAGTACCCCGTCGAGACCGTCAAGACCATGAGCCGCATCATCGAGGCCGCCGAAACCGACATCCTCGCCGCCGGACTGCCGCCCCTGACCACCGGCAACAAGCCGCGCACCCAGGGCGGCGCGGTCGCCCGCGCGGCCGCCGAGATCGGCGACTTCCTGCACGCCAAGTACCTCATCGCCTTCACCCAGTCCGGCGACACCGCGCGCCGGCTGACCCGCTACCGCTCGCCCATCCCCGTCCTCGCCTTCACCTACGAACCCGCCGTCCGCAGCCAACTCGCCCTCACCTGGGGCGTCGAGACCTTCCTCGGCCCTTTCGCCCCCACCACCGACCAGATGGTCGAACAGGTCGACGCGGCCCTCCTGTCGCTCGGCCGCTGCCAGAAGGGCGACATCGTCGTCATCACCGCCGGCTCCCCGCCCGGCCTCGCCGGCTCCACCAACCTCGTCCGCGTCCACCACGTGGGGACCCTGGACAACTGACCGGCGCGGGGCGGCCCCTGCGGGGGGGGCCCCCCCCCCCCGGGGGGGGGGTGGGGGGGGGGGGGGGGGCCGGGGGGGGCCCGGCGGCATGGGGGGGGCGGCGGACGGGGGTGGGCCCGGGGGGCCGGGGGCCGGGCTCCACC
>NZ_JBIUYQ010000016.1:0-25804 GCF_044744605.1 Kitasatospora sp. NPDC087271 | reverse complement strand
CGGGCCCCCCCCCCCGCCGCCCCCCCCCCGCCCCCCGCGGCCCCCCCCCCCCCCGCCCCCCCCCCCCGGGGGGGCCCCGTCAAAACCGCCCGGGGGGGGGGGGCCCGGGGGGGGGGGCCCCCCCCGCCGCTGTCAGTGCTTGGGGCCGATGTGGGCGTCCATGAGGGCGACGGACTCCTTGCTGGCGACGGAGACGTTGGTGGCACCGGTCGGCCGGGCCGCGGCCTTCCACTGGACGCCGACGGCGTCGAGGGTGGCGGTGACGAGGCCGATGATGTCGGTCGAGGTGTTGGTGAAGAAGTAGCGCGGGTACTCGTAGCGCTTCTTGACGCCGCCGACCGTTCGCGTCGTCCAGTTGGTGATGCGGCAGCCGTCGGAGTGGATCAGGCCGCGCAGGAACTCCCACGGGTGGGCGTCGACGATCTCTTGCTGCCAGGGCTCCAGGGCTATGGTGCGCTCGTGCTTCTTGCCGGGGCCGTGCTGGGGGAAGTGGCAGGTCAGGTGATTTGAGTAGAGCTTGACGTCGTGACAGCCGGTTCGCCGGACTCGGCAGGCACTGTTCCTCGGAAAGACCAGGCGCATGGCCTGTTCGACGGAGTCCGTGATCCCGGGCCACTTGTTGTCACAGGTGATCTGAAGGCTCTGAGTCCTGCGGTACTCGTTGGGGAGCAGGATGTGGCCGTCGCCGAGGTAGAGGCCCAGCAGATAGGCATAGGCGGGGCGGTTCAGGTCGTCGCCGTAGCAGTGCATGCACGTGGAACGCTTGCGGCCGGGGAGCTGGTGGCATTTGGCGAGGTCTTGATGCTTCCACCAGGAGACCGTGCCAGGAGAGACCCGGAGTCGTCGGGCGACATCGGCATTGCGTACACCTCGACGGAGGAGGTGTACGGCTTGTTCGCGCACGGAGAGAGATGTCATGTGCGTCAGACTGGGGCGCGTCAGGACGGATAGCGGATGCTTTTGACGTGATCCACTAGATGAGGTGAATTTCCCACAGTCTGGGAATATGAGGAAAAATATGGTGCCGAGTGTGGGATTCGAACCCACACGCCCTTTCGAGCAATCGCTTTTGAGGCGATCGTGTCTGCCCTTCCACCAACCCGGCAAGTTCGCGCCCGTGAAGGATACCCTGTGAGCGCTGTTGGGCGCAGCTAGGTACCCTCGTGCATGCAGTACCCCGCCGGAACTAGGAGCCCCGTGAGCACCGCCGACGAGCAGGCACAGCCGCTTGAGACCGATTCGCCCCAGATCACCCGGATTGTGATCGCCGAGGATGAGGCGCTGATCCGCCTCGACCTCAAGGAGATGCTCGAAGAGGAGGGGTACACCGTCGTCGGTGAGGCCGGGGACGGGGCCACGGCGGTGAAGCTGGTGGAGGAGCTTCGGCCGGACCTCGCGATCTTCGATGTGAAGATGCCGGTGCTGGACGGGCTCTCCGCCGCCGAGCAGATCCACGAGAAGCACCTGGCGCCGGTTCTGATGCTGACGGCGTTCTCGCAGCGGGAGCTGGTGGACCGGGCGCGGGACGCCGGGGCGATGGCGTACATCGTGAAGCCGTTCAGCAAGGCGGACCTGGTGCCGGCGATCGAGATGGCGGTGTCGCGGTACACCGAGATGCGGACGCTGGAGGAGGAGATCGCGGATCTCACCCAGCGGCTGGAGACCCGGAAGCTGGTGGACCGGGCGAAGGGCGTGCTGCAGACGAAGTTCGGGCTGAACGAGCCGGCGGCGTTCCGGTGGATCCAGAAGACGTCGATGGACCGTCGGATGACGATGGCCGCGGTGGCCGAGGCGGTCATCGAGGAGGGCGCGGCCCAGGACCGCAAGAAGGCGGACGAGGACGCGTCCGAGTAGACGGACGCGAGGAGGGCCCGGCGGATCTCGTCTGCCGGGCCCTCCGTGCGTGGAGGCGTGGAGGTGGGGAGGTGTCAGTCCTCGCCGAGGTAGGCCTTGCGGACGGACTCGTCGTGCAGGAGGTCGGCGCCCGTCCCGGAGAGGACGATGCGGCCGGTCTCCATGACGTAGCCGCGGTCGGAGAGGGAGAGGGCGGCCTGGGCGTTCTGTTCGACGAGCAGGATGGTCGTGCCGGCGGCCTTGAGCTCGATGATGGTCGCCATGATCTTCTGCATCATCAGCGGCGACAGGCCCATGGACGGCTCGTCGAGCATGAGCAGTTTGGGCTGGGACATCAGGGCCCGCCCCATGGCGAGCATCTGCTGTTCGCCGCCGGAGAGGGTGCCGGCGGCCTGGCGGCGGCGTTCTCCGAGGATGGGGAAGAGGTCGTAGGCGCGGTCGACGTCGGCGGTGATGCCGGCGGTGTCGGTGCGCAGGAAGGCGCCGAGGAGGAGGTTCTCCTCGATGGTCATGCGGGGGAAGATGTGCCGGCCTTCGGGGGAGTGGGCGAGGCCGAGGGCGACGATCTTGTGGGCGGGGACGGTGGTGAGGTCCTGGCCGTCGAAGGCGATGCGTCCGGCGGTGGGTTTGAGGAGCCCGGAGAGGGTGCGCAGGGTGGTGGTCTTGCCGGCGCCGTTGGTGCCGATGAGGGTGGTGACCTCGCCCTGGTTGACGGTGAAGCTGATGCCCTTGACGGCTTCGATCTTGCCGTAGGCGACGCGGAGGTCCTCGACCTCGAGGAGTGCGGTCACTGGTCGGTCTCCGTAACGGTCTCCGCGACTGCGGGGGTGGTGCCTTCGAGCGGGGCGCCGAGGTAGGCGGTGATGACGCGTTCGTCGTTCTGGACGGTTTCGCGGTCGCCTTCGACGATCTTCTGGCCCTGGACGAGGACGGCGGTGCGGTCGCAGAGGTTGAAGATGAAGCGCATGTCGTGCTCGATGACGAGGATCGAGACGCCCTGGTCGCGGATGGCGAAGACGAGTTCCTCGGCGGCGCGGGTCTCCTGGGGGTTCATGCCGGCGGTGGGTTCGTCGAGCAGCAGGAGGCCGGGGTCGGAGGCGAGGGCGCGGGCGATCTCCAGCTTGCGCTGTTCGCCGTAGGGGAGGTTGCGGGCGAGGTGGTCGGCCTTGTCGGCGAGGCCGGTGAAGGCGAGGAGTTCCATGGCCTTCTCGCGGCTCTCGTTTTCGGCGCGGTGGTAGCCGGGGCCGCGGAGGATGGCGGAGAAGATGCCTTCCCTGGTGCGGGTGTGGCGGCCGACGAGGACGTTCTCCAGGACGGTCATGTTGGCGAAGAGCCGGATGTTCTGGAAGGTGCGGGCGATGCCGGCCTGGGTGACGAGGTGGGGCTTGGGCGGCAGGAGGGTGCCGCGGTAGCGGACGGCGCCCTCGGTGGGGACGTAGAGGCCGGTGAGGCAGTTGAAGAAGGTGGTCTTGCCGGCGCCGTTGGGGCCGATGAGGCCGATGATCTCGCCTTCGCCGACGGTGAGGCTGACGTCGTTGACGGCGGTGAGGCCGCCGAAGCGCATGGTGACGCCGGTGACTTCGAGCAGGGGTGTGGCGGTGGTGGTCATCTGGGTGGTCACGCCCCTGCCTTGGTGAGTGCGGCGCCGTCGCCGGCGGGCTGGGCCGGGATGGCGGCCTCGTGGAACTCCAGTTGGCGGCGCCGGTTGGGGATGAGGCCCTCGGGGCGGACGCGCATCAGGATGATGAGGGCGGCGCCGAAGGCGAGCAACTGGTAGTCGGAGAGGAATTCGAGCTTCTTGGGGATGAGGAAGAGGAGGGTGGCGCCGGCGAGGGGCCCGCTGATGGTGCCCATGCCGCCGAGGATGACGGCGGCGAGCAGGAACGCGGAGTTGGGCGGGAGGGCCTCGGCGAAGGTGTACTGGTCGGGGGTGACGGTGTAGCTGACGTGGGCCTGGACGGTGCCGGCGAGGCCGGCGAGGCAGGCGCCGAGGGCGAAGGCCAGGAGCTTGAGGCGGAAGCCGTTGATGCCCATGGCCTCTGCGGCGGTCTCGTCCTCGCGGATGGCGACCCAGGCGCGGCCGATGCGGGAGTTGCCGACCCGGGCGAAGACGAGCACGACCAGGGCGGTGACGAGGAGCATCAGCAGGTAGTAGTTGGAGAAGCGGCCGAGTTCGATGCCGGCGACGGTGTGCGGCTTGCCGAGGTCGAAGCCGAGGATCTCCAGGTCGGGGATCCGGGGGATGCCGTTGGAGCCGTTGGTGACCTTGGGGCCGGTGGTGCCGTTGAGGTTGAGCATGGTGATGCGGAAGATCTCGCCGAAGCCGAGGGTGACGATGGCGAGGTAGTCGCCGCGCAGGCGCAGCGTGGGGGCGCCGATGAGGACGCCGAAGACCATGGAGACGGCGGCGCCGGTGAGCATCGCGGCCCAGAACGGGAACTGGACGTGGATGGGGGAGGCGGGGGAGCCGGAGACCAGGGCGGCGGCGTAGGCGCCGACGCCGAGGAAGGCGACGTAGCCGAGGTCGAGCAGGCCGGCGAGGCCGACGACGATGTTGAGGCCGAGGGCGACGGTGGCGAAGATCAGGATGTTGGTGGCGACGGAGGTGTACTGGTCGCTCGTCTGGGTGAAGGGGAAGCTGGCGGCGGCGGCGAAGGCGGCGCCGGTGGTGACGGGGCGGTGCTTGACGGTCAGGGCGCGCAGCCGGGCGAGCAGGCCGGACCGGGTGAGGGCGGGGACGACGAGGGCGGCGAGCAGCAGGTAGCCGATGAAGAGTTCGCCGTACTCGGTGTCGATGCCGAAGGTGATCGTGAACAGTCCGAGGCCGAAGGCCAGGACGATGATCAGGACTTCGGCCCAGGAGGGGAGTTGGCGCGGCGCGGGCAGGGGCCGGTCGACGGTGCCCAGGCGCAGCCAGGTGTGGGCGAGGTGGCCGAGCTGGAGCAGCAGGACGACGCCGGCGGCGATGGCGAGGGCTCCCGCGAGCGCGGTCATCACGGGGGCGACGGGCTGGTCGCCGGGGATGGCGTGGGCGGCGAACCAGCCGGCGGGGGCGACGGGGACGAGCAGGAAGAGGCGCTTGTCGAGGATGCGCAGCGGGACGCGGGTGCGCCGGTCGAGGGGGAGGCCGAGGGCGCCGAGGACGGTGAGGAGGCCGCCGGCGGCGAGGATCCAGCCGCCGGCTTCGAGGTTGGCGAGGCCGCCGAGTTCGGTGGCGATGGCGGCGACGGAGAAGACGCTGACGGCGAGGGCGCCGGTGGCGGCGTAGAGGACGGCGTTGTGGCTGCGGGTGGGGGCGGCCCAGCGCAGGCCGGGGGTGCCGTGGGTGGCGAGGAGCAGGAGGAGGACGAGGAGTCCGGCGGCGAGGGCGAGCCATTGGAGGCCGGCGGGGGAGCCGGTGTAGGTGAGGTCGCCGGGGAAGTCGGAGGTCCAGGTCCAGGGGAGGGCGGCGGAGGCGGCGGTGGTGAGGGCGCCGAGGCCGGTGAGGGCGGTGGCGGCGCGGGCCGGCAGGGGGATGACCGGGGTGGTTTCGGTGGTGGTGGTCATGGTGGTCACGCCCTGTCCGCGACGCGCTCGCCGAGCAGGCCCTGGGGCCGGACGAGGAGCACGAGGATGAGGAGTACGAAGGCCCAGACGTCCTTCCAGGCGCCGCCTCCGAAGAGGTGCATGCCGGGGAGGTGCTGGATGTAGCCGGTGGCGAGGCTTTCGGCGAGGCCGAGGGCGATGCCACCGAGCATGGCTCCGTAGATGTTGCCGATGCCGCCGAGGACGGCGGCGGTGAAGGCCTTGAGGCCGAGGATGAAGCCCATGCGGAAGTCGACCTGGCCGCTGCGCAGTCCGTAGGCGACGGCGGCGACGGCGGCGAACGCGGCGCCGATGGCGAAGGCCATGACGATGATGCGGTCGGTGTCGATGCCCATGAGCTTGGCGGTGTCGGGGTCCTGGCTGGTGGCCTGCATGGCGCGGCCGGAGCGGGTGCGGGTGACGAACCAGCCGAGGGCGAGCATGCACAGCGGGGCGGCGATGAGCAGGAAGAGGTCGCTGCGCTGGATGGTGACGGAGCCGAGGCTGAAGGGGTCGCCGGGGATCTTGGGGAAGACCCGGGCCTTCTTGGCGTCGGGGTAGAAGGAGAAGACGAGTTGCTGGAGGAAGATGGACAGCCCGATCGCGGTGATGAGGGGGGCGAGTCGGGGGGCGTTGCGCAGGGGTCGGTAGGCGAAGCGCTCGGCGGCGACGGCGGTGAGGGTGGAGACCAGGATGCCGGCGATCAGCATGAGTGGCAGGGCCAGCCACAGGGTGGTGCCGCCGGGGAGGGCGAGGTAGGCGGTCAGGGCGCCGAAGCCGCCGACCATGACGATCTCGCCGTGGGCGAAGTTGATGAGCTGGACGATGCCGTAGACCATCGTGTAGCCGATCGCGACGAGTCCGTAGAGGGCGCCGAGGATCAGGCCGTTGGCCAGCTGCTGCGGTAGGTCGTGCACCGCTGGGCCTCCGTAGTGCGTTCGGGGTTGTCCGCGTGGGTGGTGGATGTGGGGGCGCGCGGGGGCACTCGTGGCGCCCCCGCGCGCTGTGCTGCTGGAAGGTGGTGCGGGCCGGCTCAGCGGTTGAGGTTCAGCCGTCGAGGGCTGAGCCGCTGGAGGCCCAGCTGTCGGGGGCTCAGCCGTTGAAGGCCCAGCCGCTGGAGGTTCAGCCGTTGAAGGTTCAGCCGTTGAAGGTGCCGGTCTTCTCCACGGTCCACTTGCCGTCCTTGACGGTGTAGACGGTGAGTTGCTTGTTGGTGGTGTCGCCGAACTCGTCGAAGGAGACCTTGCCGGTGACGCCGTCGAAGGAGACCTTCTGGACGGCGTCGACGACGGCGGCGCGCGGGTTGGCGGGCAGCTTGCCGTTGTTGGCGGCGGCGACGGCCTTGACGGCCTGGATGATGGCCCAGCCGCTGTCGTAGGAGTAGCCGCCGTAGGTCTCGTAGGGGTCCTTGTAGCCGGCGGCCTTGTAGTCGGTGATGAACTTGGCGGCGGTGGGGAGTTGCTCGACGGCGCCGCCGACGGCGGTGGCGTAGTCGCCGGCGCTCTTGGGGTTGAGCTTGATGAAGTCGGCGCTCTGCATGCCGTCGCCGCCCATCAGCGGGATGTTGACGCCGGCGTCCTTGAGCTGGAGGGAGAGCGGGCCGGCGGCGGGGTACTCGCCGCCGTAGTAGACGGCTTCGGCGCCGGAGGTCTTGACCTTGGTGACGATGGCGGAGAAGTCGCGGTCGTCGGGGTTGACGTGCTCCTCGCCGACGATGTTGCCGCCCTGCTTGGTGAATTCGGCCTTGAAGGTGGCGGCGAGGCCGGCGCCGTAGGTCTTCTGGTCGTCGATGAGGAAGACCTTGGACTTCTTGGCGTCCTTGGCGAGGAACTGGGCGGCGAAGGGGCCCTGGACGGCGTCGGTGGTGGCGGTGCGGAAGTAGGTCTTGAAGGGGCGCTTCTTCTCGCCGGTGACCCACTTCTCGCCCTGGCTGAGGGCGACGCCGGTGTTGGCGGGGGAGATCTCGACGAGGTTGGCGTCGTTGAAGATCTGCTGCATCGACTGGGCGACGCTGGAGTTGAGCGGGCCGACGACGCCGAGGACGCTGTTGTCGGCGACGAGCTGGGTGGCGTTCTGCTGGCCGGGGCCGGGCTTGGCGGTGTCGTCCAGGGCCTTGACCTGGAACTTGACGCCGGGGACCTCGTTCTGCTCGTTGGCCTTCTTGACCGCGAGGTCGACGGAGTTGCGGATGCCGATGCCGATGGCGGAGAGGTCGCCGGTGAGCGGGGCGTCGATGCCGATGGTGACGGTGGTGGCGGAGCCGCTGTTGCCGCTGCCTCCGTCGGCGGACTTCTTGTCGTCGCGGGAGCCGCACGCGCTGAGGCTCAGGGCGCCGATCACGGCAATGCTCACGACAATTGCGGAACGGTGACGCACGAGGGTCCCCTTCGGTTCGGGAGGCGCCGCGCCTGAGTTGGCGGGAGCCGGGATGCGCGGAGGGCCGGGCCCAATCCGTTGGCGCGGTGACTGGCCGTGACTCTAGATGCCTCTGGGCGACTCGGGCAGTGGTGTGGCGAGGCTGTGATTCTCTTGTTATGAGCACACAGAGCAGTTGTCTCAGCATGTGGTCGTTTTGGCGCGACCGATCCGCCGATGTAGGGCGTTTAGGGGCTGTTGGGGCGATGTAAGGGCCAGAAATGGGGGTTGCAGCTGGCCTGGTCGATAGTCGGACACCTGTGTCCGATTCACTTGTTCCGGTCATGCCCGTCCGGATTTCGGACAGCGAGGGCATGGCGAAGGAACTCCGGGCCGCCTGCGAGCCTCGGAGCGGGCCATTGCTCGGATTTCCTACTTGTTACGTAGCGTTACCTGCGCGGATTCCGGGCATGCTGCCGCGTCGGCCGCGCCCGGACATGCCGCCGCCCCCTTGTCCAGACCAACGCCTGCCCAGGGTGGCGGAAGGTCAAACAAGGGGGCGGTGAAGGGATTTGATGATCCGTCGGCACCGGGAAGGGTCCCGGCGCGGGGTCAGAGGTCGCGCAGCATGCAGGTCAGCCGGCAGCTGGTGACCCGCTTGCCGGTGTCGTCGGTGATCGCGATCTCGTACGTGGCGGCGGTGCGGCCCTTGAACACCGCCGTCGCCACCCCGGTGACCAGCCCGGAGGTGGCCGAGCGGTGGTGGGTGGCGTTGAGGTCCACCCCGACCGCGTACCGGCCGGGGCCCGCGTGCAGCATCGCGCCGATCGAGCCCAGCGTCTCGGCCAGCGCCGCCGACGCGCCGCCGTGCAGCAGCCCGTACGGCTGCTGGTTGCCCTCCACCGGCATGGTGCCGACCACCCGGTCGCCGGAGGCCTCGACGATCCGGATGCCGAGCTTCTCGCCGAGGGCGCCGCCGGAGAAGGTCTGCGGGTCGACGCCGAGCTTGGCGAAGTGGTCCAGCACGTCCTGCGGGACCTTCAGGACGGGGGCCGCGTCGGGGGCCGCGTCGGTCATGGGGAACTCCTGCCGCTCGGGGATCGTCATCGTGCTGCCTGTGATCGTACGACCGTCCTACTCGGCGGTAGCGGCCGTGTCCGGGGTCGGGGCGTGTCAACGGGCGCCCCGGGCGCGGCGCTCGACGGGCACGGCGCCCCTTTTGTCGGTGCCGGGCCATAGGATCGGTGGCCGGTAGTGGAATCGGCAGGAACGGGACGTTGACGTGGCTACGCAGAGTACGGACAAGGGCGCGACGGGTGGCGGCGGGGCCGGCCCGCGGCCCCGGCTGATGCTGCTCGACGGGCACTCGATGGCCTACCGGGCCTTCTACGCCCTGCCCGTGGAGAACTTCAACACCTCCACCGGCCAGCCCACCAACGCGGTCTACGGCTTCGCCTCGATGCTCGCCAACACCGTCCGGGACGAGCAGCCCACCCACCTCGCCGTCGCCTTCGACCTCTCCCGGCAGACCTTCCGCTCCGTCGAGTTCCCCGACTACAAGGCCAACCGCGCCAAGACGCCGGACGAGTTCCGCAGCCAGATCGGCCTGATCGGCGAACTGCTCGACGCGATGAACGTCCCCCGGCTGACGGCCGAGGGCTTCGAGGCCGACGACATCATCGCCACCCTGGCCACCGCCGCCGAGGCGGCCGGCTACGACGTCGACATCGTCACCGGCGACCGCGACTCCCTCCAACTGGTCACCGACCACATCACCGTGCTCTACCCGACCAAGGGCGTCTCCGAGCTCACCCGCTACACCCCGGAGAAGGTCGCCGAGAAGTACGGCGTCACCCCGCGCCAGTACCCGGACCTCGCCGCCCTGCGCGGCGACCCGTCCGACAACCTGCCCGGCATCCCCGGCGTCGGCGAGAAGACCGCCGCCAAGTGGGTCAACCAGTTCGGCTCCTTCGACGAACTCGTCTCCCGCGCCGACGAGGTGAAGGGCAAGATCGGCGAGAAGCTGCGCGAACACCTCGACTCGGTCAAGCGCAACCGCGTCCTCACCGAGCTCGTCCGCGACGTCGAACTCCCGCTCGGCGTCGGCGACCTGGCCCGCGCGCCGTTCGACAAGGCCGCCGTCGGCACGCTGATGGAGTCGCTGGAGTTCCGCAACGCCAACTTCCGCGACCGCGTCCACGGCATCGACCCGGCCGGCGGCGAGGAGGAGGCCGCGGCCGAACTCGCCCCCGGCGTCGAGGTCGACGGCGAACTCCTCACCGACCCGGGCACGCTGGCCGGCTGGCTGCGCGAGCACGCCGCCGACACCAAGGCACCGGTCGCCCTCGCCGCCGTCTACCAGTGGGCGCTCGGCACCGGCGAGGTCACCGAAGTCGCCCTGGCCGCAGGGGAGTCCGCCGCCTGGTTCGACCCGGCGCAGCTCGCCGAGGAGGACGAGCGGGCCTTCGCCGCCTGGCTCGCCGACCCGGCCGCCCCCAAGGCCCTGCACATCGCCAAGCAGGTCATGCGGGCCTTCGCCGAGCGCGGCTGGGCCATCGAGGGCGTCGTCGCCGACACCGCCCTCGCCGCCTACCTGGAGAAGCCCGGCCGCCGCACCTTCACCCTGGAGGTGCTCGCCGAGGAGTACCTGGCCCGCTCGCTCACCCCCGCCCCCGCCACCGAGGACGGCCAACTCGCCTTCGACGCCCCGGAGGAGGACCCGGCGGCCGGCGCCCAGGCACTCATGCTCCAGGCCCGCGCCGTCCTCGACCTCGCCGCGCTCTTCGACACCCGCCTTGCCGAGGTCGGCGCCACCGGGCTGCTGCGCGACATGGAGCTGCCGATCGCCGCCCTGCTGGCCCGGATGGAGCGCACCGGCATCGCCGCCGACCGCCCCTGGCTCACCAGCCTGGAGGCGCAGTTCGCCACCGAGATCCAGCGCGTGGTCGAGGAGGCGCACGCCGCCGCCGGGCGCGAGTTCAACCTCGGCTCGCCCAAGCAGCTCCAGGAGATCCTCTTCGGCGAACTCGCCCTCCCCAAGACCAAGAAGATCAAGACCGGCTACACCACCGACGCCGACGCGCTCACCTGGCTCGCCACCCAGACCGACAACGAACTGCCGGTCATCCTGCTGCGCCACCGCGACCAGGCCAAGCTGCGCACCACCGTCGAGGGCCTGCTCAAGACGGTCTCGCCGAAGGGCCGCATCCACACCACCTTCAACCAGATGGTCGCCGCCACCGGCCGGCTCTCCTCGCAGGACCCGAACCTGCAGAACATCCCCGTCCGCACCGAGGAGGGCCGCGCCATCCGCCGCGCCTTCGTCGTCGGCGAGGGCTACGAGTCGCTGCTCACCGCCGACTACTCGCAGATCGAACTGCGCATCATGGCCCACCTCTCCGAGGACGAGGCCCTGTTGGAGGCCTTCGCCACCGGCGAGGACCTGCACACCACCGTCGCCTCCCAGGTCTTCGAGGTCCCGGGCGCCGCGGTGGACGCCGAGATGCGCCGCAAGATCAAGGCGATGTCCTACGGCCTCGCCTACGGGCTGTCCGCGTACGGGCTCTCGCAGCAGCTCGGCATCAAGCCCGGCGAGGCCCAGGGCCTGATGGACACCTACTTCGAGCGCTTCGGCGGCGTCCGCGACTACCTGCGCCGGGTCGTCGACGAGGCCCGCGCCACCGGCTACACCGAGACGCTGCTCGGCCGCCGCCGCTACCTGCCGGACCTCAACAGCGACAACCGCCAGCGCCGCGAGATGGCGGAGCGGATGGCCCTCAACGCCCCGATCCAGGGCTCGGCCGCCGACATCGTCAAGATCGCCATGCTGCGGGTGGACGAGGCGCTGCGCGCCGCCGGCCTCACCTCCCGGATGCTGCTCCAGGTGCACGACGAAATCGTGCTGGAGCTGACGCCGGGCGAGCGCGAGCAGGTCGAGGCGATCGTCCGCGAGCAGATGGCCGGCGCCTACCCGCTGCGTGCCCCGCTGGACGTCTCGGTGGGCGTCGGCGCCAACTGGGAGGCCGCCGCGCACTGATCCGGCGGCGCGGTTCGGCGGTGCGGTTCTCGGCGGGCCCGGACACGGCTGGTGTCCGGGCCCGCCGCTACGCTCCCGCGGGCCGTCGCGCAGCGGGCGCGACGACCGGCGGTGGGCAGCGGAGGATGGCGGAGAGCCCCTTGGCGGTCCAGAATGATCCGATGGTCACGCTTGAGACTCCGCGTCTGATCCTGCGTCGCTGGCGCGAGGAGGACGTCGCGCCCATGGCTGCCGTCAATGCCGACCCCGAGGTGATGCGGTGGATCCGTGACGGCAGCGTCCGTGACGAACAGCAGACCCGCGACGGGATCCAGGCGTGGGAGAGCGAGTGGGAGTCACGGGGCTTCGGCCTGTTCGCCGTGGAGATCCGGTCCACTGGCGAGCTGGCCGGGTTCACCGGCCTCTCGGTCCCCGAATTCCTGCCGGAGGTACTGCCGGCGGTCGAGGTCGGCTGGCGGCTGGGACGCTCCCACTGGGGGCGGGGCTTGGCCACCGAGGCCGCTGTGGCCGCCGTGCGGTTCGGGTTCGAGGAGCGAGGGCTGGAGCGGATCGTCAGCATCACTCAGGTGGGCAACGACGCCTCCGAACGGATCATGACCAAACTGGGGATGCAGCTGGCCCGTGAGACCGTCAGCCCCGCCGGCGGTCGGCGAGTACGGGTGTTCGCGTTGTCGTCGGACCAGTACGCCGCAACCACTCGGCACTGAGCGCGGCCACCTCCCGCCGGCCCGCCTTCGGAGTCAGCTGCTCCCCGTCTCCCGTGCGTCGGCTGCGTCCGCTACGTCGGCTACGTCGGCTACGTCCGCGCGGTGCAGGAACGCCTCGACGAGGCGGTCGGTGAAGGCCTGGTCCACGGGTTCCGCCGTCACCAGGACGCGGTGGTAGAGCGGCCCCACGAGTTGGTCGATCTCCGCCGCCATGTCGAGTCCGGCGGCGAGCTGGCCGCGTTCCACCGCGCGTTCCAGCGGGAGCCGGTCGCGTCGGCGCTGTTCGTCGAGGTACCCGGACCGCAGGGCGGCGGCGAACGCGGGATCGTGCTGGGCGTGCCCGATGAGGGCCTTGAAGACGGCGCCCGCGTCGGACCGGGTGAGGAACAGGGCCAGTTGGCGCAGGTGGGCGCGCAGGTCCGGGGCCAGGTCGCCGTGGTCCGGCGGGGTCAGGGCTTCGGCCGCGTCCTGGAGGAAGGCGTCCAGGAGGATGTCGGTCTTGGTCTTCCACCAGCGGTAGACGGTCTGCTTGGCGACGCCCGCCCGGGCGGCGATGCCCTCGATGGTGACGCCGGTGAAGCCCTTCTCGACCAGGAGGTCGTCGGCGGCCTCCAGCACTGCCTGCCGGGCCTGTTCGCTGCGGCCGTGCCGGTTGCCGTGGTGGCGTGCCGCCGGTTGTGACCCGGCCGCCGCGGCGGCCGTACTTCCTCGTTCCATGTCTGCCTCCTGGGGCCAGGGTAGGCCAGAACCGCTAGACGCAACGCAACGGTGCGTCTAGTCTAGGCCCATGACACCCACCAACACCCTCGAAGACCCCCGCGTCGCCACCGCCCTCGACCGGATGTTCCGGCATGCCGAGCAGGACGAGGCGACCAGCAGGCGGATCCGGGCGGCGTGGCCCCAGGGCGCCGCGCCCCGCGGCCCGCAGGAGCAGGCCGACGCCAACGCCGAGGTGTACATGCCGATTTCCGCCCAGGGCGGCCGCCTCCTCTACAACCTGATCCGGGCCGTCCGCCCCGCCACCGTCGTCGAGTTCGGCACGTCCTTCGGCATCTCCACGCTCCATCTCGCCGCCGCGGTGCGCGACAACGGGACGGGGCGGGTGATCAGTACGGAACTGAGCGCCGCCAAGGCCGCGGCCGCCCGCCGGACGTTCGCCGAGACGGGACTGGACGACCTGATCACCGTCCTCGAAGGAGACGCCCGCGACACCCTCGCCGCAGTCGACGGCTCCGCGGACTTCGTCCTCCTCGACGGCTGGAAGGACCTGTGCCTGCCCGTCCTGCGACTCCTCGAACCACGCCTCGCGCCCGGCACCCTCGTCGTCGCCGACGACGTCGACCTGGAGGCCCTCGCGCCCTACCTCGACTACGTCCGCGACCCCCGCAACGGCTACCAGAGCGTCACGTTCCCCGTGGAGGACGGAATGGAGATCAGCTGCCGCCTGTAGACCCGCGTGGCGTCGTGATCAGGTGCGGGTACCGCCTTCTTCGTGGGGGTAGTCCGGTACGACACTGGTCGTGACGCGTGGGCAACTCGCGAATGCCCAGGGAAAAAGGACGCGCGCCACTGCGTCCGGTCAGGCGATCATGGCTGCCATGACGGATGCAACCGGACCGGAGCCGCTGGGCGTGTGCCTCGTGGCCAATGTCGCTCAGGAGACCGGTCACGGCGAAGGCGGGTCGGAGATCCGCAAGGGGCTGCGGCACTTCGCGCCGGGGGCGAAGGTGTGGATCGCACCGCCGGCCTGGGGCGACGGCGGTGACTGCGTCATCGTGGCCGGACGTCATCGGGGCAACAGCCGTCGCTACGTGCGGATCGTGATCAAGAGTCGGTTCCTGGTGAACTTCAGGGTCCACGCCGTCTACAGCCCGGCGCTGGTGCGCGCGTTGACGGAGGCGGGACCCGGCGAGGAGAAGGAGTTCGGCGCCCGCTTCCTGTGGGATCCGGAGCAGGCGGAGAGCTGGGCGCGATCCCGGAACACGCCGAGGACGGGCTGAGGGCGGGCCGAGGACGGGCTCAGGGCGGGCTGTGGGCGGGCTGAGGGCGGCGAAACCGGCGCGCCGGTGGGGCGGCGCGCCGGGAACACTGCTCCGGGTCAGCCCGCGAGGTGCTCCAGGAGCAGCGGCACGATCCGCTCGGCGTCGGCCTCCGGCAGCCAGTGGGTGGCGCCCTCCAGCGCGACGAACCGGTACGGGGCGCTGACGTGCTTGGCCGTCAGGTCGGCGGCGTCGCGGCCCAAGGCGCGGTCCTCGGTACCCCAGACGAAGAGCGTGCGGACGGTGATCTCGCCGGCCGGCACCCGGAGTTCCTCGTTGATCGCCCGGTACCAGTTGAGCCCGGCCGTCAGCACGCCCGGCTCGGTCAGCCGTCGGACGTTGGACTCGGCCTGGTCCGTCGGTAGCGCGCCCCGGTAGATCGCGCGCAGCCTGGCCGCGTCGTCGGCCAGCATGGCCTGTTCGGCCACCTGCCCCGGCAGGCGGAACTCCCTGATGTACTGCGAGCGTTGGCGCTGGTCGCTGTCGTTGTTCAGGGCCTCGTAGAGCGCCTCGGGGTGCGGGGTGGAGAGCACGGTCAGGCTGTGCAGCCGCTCCGGGTGGGTGGAGGCCAGCGCCCAGGCGACGAGGCCGCCCCAGTCGTGGGCGACCAGGTGGAAGCGCGGCGCGTCCAGGGCGTCGGCGAAGCCCAGCGCGTCCGCGACCAGCAGCTCGACGGAGTAGTCCGCGATGTCGGAGGGGCGGGCGTCGGGGGAGTAGCCGCGCTGGTCCACCGCCACCGCGCGGTAGCCGGCCGCGGCCAGGGCCGTCAGCTCGGCGCTCCAGCAGTCGGCGAACTCGGGGAACCCGTGCAGCAGCAGGACGAGTTCCCCGTCGGCGGGCCCGGCGGCCAGCGCGTCGAAGGTGTGCCGGCCGACGGTCAGGCGGAGGGCAGTGGGCTGGGGTGTCGACATGGGTCAGCTCCTGGTGGCGGTCCGTCAAGAGGACGATCAGATCACAGGGCTGACCAGGCGGGTGCGGCGGGACGACGCGGCGGGCGGTGCGGTGGCCGACGCCGGCGCTCGCCCTTGGTGTGAGGGCCCAGTCGGAGGAAGTCGGCGGGGCCGACTTCCTGCGCCCGGCCCGGCGCTGTGGCCGAGCCTGGCGCCCCGGTCGAGCCGGTCGCTTCGGCCGCTGTGCCCCGCCAGGCCGCCCTCGCAGCCGGTCCGGTGGTTGCGTCGCGCCGTGCGTCGTCGTCGCGTCCGACAGCTGGCGCACCGTCGCGGTCGCGGAAGGCGGCGGCGAAGAAGCCGGCAGCCGAGGCGGGCCCGGCCGACTGGGAGACCGCCGCGGCCGCCCGCTTCCCGGCCGGCCGGCCCGCTCGCGGTGGTGGATGTCGCGCCGTCCGGCCGGGCCCTGGTCGCCTACCTCGCCGACGGCACCCTCGCCCCGGCCGCGCCGTCCGGCCGCACCCTCGCGGATGTCGTGGGGTGGGCGCTGGAGACCAGGCTTGGCTCTCCGCGGCTGCACCAGCATGGCAAGGACGGCGACGCCCTGGTCATCATCTCTGACGCCGACCTGGCGGAGCTCGGCCTGCCGCCGATGGGCCGGGACGAGAAGAAGGAGTTCGTCCAGTGCTTGGGCCAACTGCCGAAGGGTCACAAGGCCGTCAAGGCGCTGGAGAGGGCTGGCTGGCTGCTCACCCAGCGCGGCCTGGGCCCGTGGGCCAGGGTCTATCGCACCCCCGAGGACGGCAAGCGGGTCTGTGTGCAGTTGTGCATCCCGGCCTGGGGTGCCCTGGCCTCCGGCGGCTGGCAGATCCCCGATGACCCCCCGCTCCGGACCTGGACCGCCTTTTCGGCACCTACGCCACCCGCGCCCTCACCCCCCCGCGGCTCCACCGCCGTCTCGGGCCTGGAGATCGTCACCGCACTGCGCCCGCCGACCCGCGCGGTGCGCACCGAGGCTGGCTGGACGTCCGGCCCGGTGGAGGGCTCCCGGCCCAAGGCCGCGTTCGATCCCTGGATGGACGTCGAGCTGTAGAACCACCTCCCCGGCGGCCCCGTGTCGCCGGAATTGTGACTGAGCACTCCGGTTGGCAAGTTCGCGGTTGATGTGGTGGGTTGAGCGTTCGGCGTTCTTCCTGGTCAAGCAGGTTTGCGAGGCTTCAAAGGTCGTTCCCTTCGCGAACGGCTCTGAGTATCGTCGCTGGTCAGCGCTTTACTCGGCGCGCCAAGTGAAGCGCTCAGTCACGAGTTTCCGTCCGCGCCGGTGTCGGCGGTGATCCGCTATGTGTGGGACCCGGGAGGCGCCGAAGACACGCCACGCTCACATTGTCCGCCCATTGCCGCCGCATTAACCGGACTGATATATTCGGAACTCTAAATTCCCTCTTCGTCTGAATTGGGCGACCGCGTCGGATTTATCGTGATTCCGCACTCAAGGCAGGCTCAAATGGTGCGAATTTCCCTTGTCCTTGGCTGTTTTTAGGGTAAGTATCAGGTGTGTCCGGAAGATGCGGACACGGAAATACGCCGAACTCGGAGGGAAATAAATGCGTAAGGGTATTTCTCAAATGGTAGGCGCTGTCGTCGGGGCGGGGGCGCTGCTTGCGCTGGCGGCTCCGCAGGCGCTGGCGGCTCCGGCATCTGGCCCCAGGCCGGTCCCGGCGTCGGAGACGACGGTGCAGCTTCCGGCTGGGGCGGTGCCGGAGCACTGGACGATCGACCGCAAGGCGCCGGCCGTGAAGCTCCCGATGCCGGAATCGGGTCGGGTCACCGCGTCCCAGGGGGTGCAGGGGTCGCTCGCGGACTCGCCGTGGCTCCAGTCCCGCAACTCGGTGTTTCAGGGGCAGACCTGCGGGACGGACAGGGTGGACATGGTCACCGGTTGGGGACCGATGACCCTGTCGCTGTCCCAGAGCCGTGCGGTGTCCAGCCAGTGGTCGTCGAGCGTGTCGATCGCGGCGTGGAAGGTGTCCGGGACTGTCGGGTTCAGCGTCACGGACACCGCCACCAACACCGAGACCGGCTCGTACACCGTTCCGGATGGCAAGTTCGGCACGTTGGAGGCTTATCCGCTGTTTGACCACTTCACCTTCGACGTCTACGACACCTCGGTCGGCAACCGCTACGTCGGCGGCGGCGATGCCTTCCACCCGGTAGGCTTCTGCTACAACCACTGGGCCAACTAAGGGACTTCGGCACATGCGGCGATCCAGCCGGCTCGCGGGCGCGGCACTTCTCCTCATAGCAGGCCTCACCGCCGCATGCACCGACGGCGGTACTGTGCCTCAAGGTGGTGATGGGCCGTGGGCCCTGAACGGGCTCGCCGCCGCGCCCATCGGCGCACCCGTCCAGGGCAGTATCGATGCCCCGCCCTCGAAGGGCGCCGCGAAGATCCTGGGGGTCGCAGCGCTCTCGGGTACCGATGTGGTCCTCTCCGTGAGGGATGGAACGTGCCAGGTGGCACTCCTGCCGGACTCGTTGACCGAGCCGACCAGCACGGCTCCGACATCGCTCGGTTCGCCCCGGCCGGCTGGCCGCACGGGTTCCTCGGACTCCCATCAGGAATTCCCTGGGAATGTTCTTGAAGGGAAATACACCCTGGCGTCGTCCCAGATTCAGCCCTTCACCTTCGCGACCGTCGGCTGCTCTGAAAAAGCAATGACGGTCAAAATTGAAGGGGCTGGAGAGTCGGCCCAGGTGAAAAAGAAGTCAGGCGATTCGCTGTGGTTCTGGCAGGAGGGCCAAAGCGTGGTGTTGGCCGTGGGTTTTCCCGAGGCCATCCACCGGCCGGCCTCGGAACGCAGCACCTCCTGAAGGAGCACGGTATCTTCTAGCAGGCAGTTGAGGGCGCCCTCAACTGCCTGCGGCCGTAGCAGGCCCACACGCTGCGTCGTCGCCGCGGGCGGTCCGACTGGCGCCGCGCTGCCAGCCTCGACGTCGATCTGACGGGGCGACATTCCCACGACCATCTCGCCCCCGCGTGATCACGCAGAAGATGCCCGGCTCCTTCGCCCAGCGCTTGTACGTGGCCCGCGACGCCGGCGCCCCCCCAGGCCCAGCAGGAAGCGATCCTCGCCGAAGCGCTGCGGGACCACTACTTCAAGGACGGCGGCCGCCGGGGCGCGGCCTCGACGTCGAGCTCAACGACGTTGCCTGGATGGACGTCGAGCTGTAGAGGCCACCGCAGCCCGTGCCGCGTTTATGGCCGGGCATCAGAACGGTTTGGCAGGGTGCGCCAGCAGTGCAAGCACGAACCTCAAGAGCATGTGAACTGCTGCCGGGTCGCCAGAATCGTCCGGGCCGGGATCGAGCGTTACGAAACTACTTACTATGAGGGGAGTGCCCAGAACTCGCAACGACCTGCGGAAGCGGGAAAGTTGACAGTTAGTCCCGGACTTCGCACATAACGAGTTCGGAGATGTGGTGATGCGACCGGTATCCCGGTTGGCGTGTCGGTCGTTGAGCCTGGCGTGCCGATATCTCGTTCACGTCGCTCGCGGGTCCACCGTCCACTCTTCGCCGTGGAGATCGCTCCCGTGGTGGAGAGGCGTCTGGGCGCTCTGCCCGCCTCTGCCGAGTTTCTGCGCCGGCTGGACGTGGCCGGGATCGTCGACGAGCTGTGCCCGATCCGTGAGGTCGCGCATCTCACGCATGGCCAGGTGATCGAGGTGCTGGTCGCCAACCGGCTGTCCGCCCCGGCGCCACTGGTCCGTGTGGGCGACTGGGCCCGGGAATGGGCGGTGGAAGAGGTCTTCGGCGCCGAGCCGGACCTGCTGGGCGACGACCGGCTCGCCCGCGCCCTGGACGCGATCGCCCCGCACCTCGACCAGTTGGTCGGCACCGTCGGCGCTCAGGCCAACGCCGAGTTCGGTATCGACGTGTCTCGGATTCACTGGGACATGACCGTGCGCCACGAGGCGCTGAGTAACCGAGCGGGGATGGAAGGGCCCCGCCGCCCGGCTGTCGCAGAAGTCGGGTAGAAGCCGAGGGCAGTCTGACCCGGGAGACGCCGGGGAGGGCGGGAAGCAGCCCCGACAACGACGTGACGCATCGGCACTGCCTGTGCCTACGGGTGGGTTTCGCGGGCGGCTTGGGCTTGGGTGCGGGCGTGGGTGAGGGCGGGTTTGAGGCGGGGGTCGGGGTTGGGGGTGGTGGTGAGGAGTTCGCCGGCGGTGGTGAGGGTGGTCCAGTAGTGGGTGGGGTCGCCGGTGGTGGGGTGGGGTTGGGTGGCGGCGAGGGAGAGGTAGGCGGTGGTGAGGTTGCCGGTGGTGAACCAGCGGGTGAGGCCGTGTTGGTGGCCGGCGCGGATGCTGCCGTGGGCGTCGATGGCGGTGAGGAAGAGTTCGATGATGGCGAGGTCGCGGTTGTCAGGGGTTTTGGGGATGTCGAAGACGCCGAGGGCTTCGAGGAGTTCGCCGGTGTCGTTCTCTGTGCCGGGGCGGGGGTTGGCGAGGAGGGCGTCGTAGCAGTCGTCGAGGCGGCGTTGGGTTTCGGCGGCGGGGATGCCGAGGGCGGTGCAGACGGCGCGGGCTGAGCGCAGGGGCTCGCGGGTGCGGCGGGCGAGGGTGGCGTAGGTGTCGGCGGGGGTGGAGCCGGTGTCGAACAGGTGGCGGGCGGTGAGGGGGAGTCGCATGGTGGGTGCCTGTTCAGACGGTGAGGAAGGTGGCGGGGGAGGGTGCGGGGGCGATCAGGGCCCAGACGAACTTGCCGACGCCGCCGGCGCGGGGGCAGCAGCCCCACTTCTCGGCGAGTTCGTTGACGAGGAGGACGCCGCGTCCGTGTTCGTCGTCGGGGGTGGGGGTGTGGAGGGAGGGGCGGCCGGTGCCGGCGTCGTGGACTTCGAGTCGCAGGCGGTCGCCGGTGAGGGAGAAGCGGATCTCGATGAGGCGGTCGGCGGGTGCGTCGGTGTGCTGGACGGCGTTGGCGAAGAGTTCGCCGAGGAGGAGTTCGGCGGTGTCGCGGTAGCGGTCGCCGGTGGGGAGCGCGGCGAGGTAGGCGCGGAGCAACTGCCGGGCGACGGGGGTGGATTCGGTCCGCGAGTCGAGGCGGGCGGCGAACGTGCGGGGGCGGTGGGCGGCGCAGGTTTTGAGCATGGCGAGGCACCTCGGAGGGCGGAGTGGAAGAGCGTCACGGCGTCGCTTCGATGTGTAGTGATGCGACTACCCAGAGCACTCACTGTGGCTTAGCATTGGCCATGCCTTCAACTCTTCGGACCGGAAGGGAAAGTCGCTAGCGATCATGAACCGTAAGGAACTTGACCCCGACTCCTCACCCACCGCCAAGTTTGGTGTGCTGCTTCGCCAGGCCAGAGAGGCGAGAGGCTTGACGCAGGAACAGTTGGGGGGACTCGTCGGGTACTCTGCCGTTCACATCTCCGCCGTGGAAACTGGACGAAAGTCTCCAACCAGTAAATTTTCGAAGAGAATTGATGGCGTGTTTGAAACGGATCAGTTCGAACGAGAGTGGCGCCAGTCCGGACAGAGAGTTCTGTTCGAGGGCTTCGACCAGTACGCAGCCAAAGAGCGGGAGTCCGTGGCCATTCGGATCTTCGAGCTGGACATGGTGCCTGGCATGCTCCAGCACCCGGACTACAGTGCCGCGTACGAGATGGCGCCGGTTCGACGGGGTGAAGCCACGCAGGAGCAGGCGGAGGAGCGGCTGAAGGTCTTGGCCGGACGCCAGCGGCTGCTCGACCGTCCTGTGACGGTCCACGTGGTCCTCGACGAGTCGGTTCTACGGCGTCAAATCGGCGGAGCGGCTGTTATGGCCCGCCAGATGCAATATCTGGAAGACCTTGCGGCGCGCCCCCACGTCATCCTCCAAGTCGCCCCGTTCACGCTTGGTGAGTCGCGCCCCTTCTCGCACTCGGTCACCTTGTTGACCCTGCCCACTCGCACGATGGTTGGGTACACCGAAACGCTGGGGCGGAGCCTTCTGGAACGGGACTCTGAGGTCGTGGCCGGATGGGCTGGCCAGTACGATCGCCTTCAGGTCGACGCTCTCACCCGGCCGGACAGCGCGGCCATGATCCGGGAGGCACGGAACGATTATGAACGGCACGCACGATGACCACCCGGCTGACGCCGCGTGGCGAAAGAGTTCCTACAGCAACGGGCAAGGCGGGTGTGTCGAGGTCGACGACTCGCGCCCTGGAACGGTTCGCGACTCCAAGGACCCCGACGGACCAGCCTTGGCGTTCCCGGTCGACGCCTGGTCCAGCTTCGTCGGCGCCGTCCGTTCTGGCGAGTTCGGCGACGTCTGAGGAGGCTCGCACGTCTTTTGACAGCGGAGGCGGAAGAGCATGCCCAGGCGTGATTACGAGGACGACCCGGACGCCCCCGAGGCGAACTCGCTCGTTCCGGCCGCGTCCGTCGTCGTGGTCGACGACACCGGCTGCGTCCTCCTTCAGCGCCGGACTGACAACGGGATGTGGGCCCTGCCCGGCGGCAGGATGGACATCGGCGAGTCGCTCGCCGGGTGCGGGATCCGGGAGACGCGCGAGGAGACCGGTGTCGACGTCGAGATCACCGGGATCGTCGGCACCTATACCGACCCCCGGCACGTCTTCGCCTACGACGACGGATGACGTGGAACGAGCTCGGCACGGTCAGCTGGCGCAAGAGCAGCTACAGCGGAAGCAACGGCGGAGACTGCATCGAGGTGGCCCCCGGATTCCCCGGCCTCGTCCCCGTGCGTGACTCCAAGGACCCGCACGGGCCGGTGCTCGTCTTCCCGGCCTCGGCCTGGACGTCCTTCCTCTCCTCCGTCCAGGCCGGTGACTTCCCGGAGCGGTGACCCGCCGCCGGGGGCGCATCGTCTTCCGCGTGCGCCTTCCGCAGTCTGAAACGCGCCTTCTGACCAGGCGAAACGCGGATCGGTCCCTACGCTGGGTGTCGGCCCGCCAGCCCCGTCGAAGGACCGCGTATGCGCCGCTCCCGTCTCATGCTGTCCCTGGCCCTGTCCGCCGTGACCGCCTCCGCCCTCGTCGCCGCCGACGCCGCGCCGGACGGGCCGGTCCCGTCGGTCAGCCTGCCGGTGCTCCGCGACCCGCAGGCCCAGCAGAAGCTCCACCGCATGACGGACCCGGTGCAGGACTGGGTGGAGTCCGGCGACCCGGCGGCGGACGGCTACGCCGGGACCGTGATCGACGCGTCGAACCAGCACGCCGACGTCTACTGGAAGGGCGAGGCCCCGGCCGAGGTCCGGGCGCTGCTCGACGCGAACGCGGGCCCCGGCTACACCGTCGACGTCCACCAAAGCCCTTACTCCCGTGCGGAGATGCGCGCCGCGATCGACCGGTTCACCGCCGCTGTGGCGCCCGAGGTGTGGACGTCGATCGGCCCGCAGGAGGACGGCACCGCCATCGCGATCACGTACGTGCCGGCGAAGGCGACCCGGCCGACCGGCGGCGCCACGACCGAGCAGGCGTACTCCCGGATGGCCGCCGAGATCGCCGGGATGCCGGTGACGGCCACCGTCGAGGGCATCCCGGCAGCGCTGTCCGGCAGCCGGCACTCCGACAGCGCGCCGTACTACGCGGGCGCCGAAGTCAACACCGGCAAGGCCTCGTTCTGCTCGACCGCGTTCAGCGGTTGGAAGGACAGGACGAAGGTGCTGCTGACCGCCGCACACTGCGGCGCCGGCCGGTACTACAACGGCACCAACGGCTACATCGGCGACCTGTACGCGATCGGCGACGGTTTGGACGTCGGCATGATCGCGATCAACGGCGGCGGCGCCGGCCGGTTCTACGACGGTGCCTGGTCGGACAGCGGCGGTTCGTCGCGACGCACGTACGGGATCGGCCGCAACAACGTGGGGGACCTCGTCTGCCTCAGCGGCGCCCAGTCGGGGTGGAAGTGCGACGTGGAGGTCAAGAAGGTCGATGTCGAGACGACGAACGACGAGGGGACGAAGATCAAGCCGGTGGACATCGCGGAGTCGAAGGGTGGTGACCGACGGGCGATCGGCGCGAAGGGCGACAGCGGCGGCCCCGCACTCGCCAACCCGTCCGGCGCGAACGGCGACATGGAGGCTCGCGGCGTGATCGTGGCCGGAAGGTCGGAGGTCGGTTGCCCGGCTGGATCGACGGCTCACTCGACGACCTGCTACGCGCAGGTGCTCTACGTGCCGATGACGCCGGTGGTGAACCAGATGGGCTTCTCGATCTCCTGACGGCAGCGCGAGCCGGGAATCCCGACCCCGCCGAGCTTGTTCCTTGACCTCACGCATGATCATGCGTGAGGTCAAGGAACAAGGTCACCTGGCTGTGGCCACCAGCCGGGTGCGCACCGGTGGCGAGGGCAGGCGCGTGTTCGACAGATGGCTCAGTCCCCCCAAAACGTTTAGCAGCCGGAGGGACTGTTGGAGTACCAGGTGTTCGCGGATTCCGGGCTGCTGGAGGACGAGGATGTCGTCGCCCAGCTTGGCCGGGAGGTGGCGCAACTACGTGAGCCCGGGCGAGCTCTGGCGCCTGGAGTCGGACTGGAACCGCTCCTGCCGCCGTCTGCTCGCCCCTCGCCGCCGACGGCACCCTGACCGGCCCCGCGAACCGCACCGGCGCGAGGCGGACCAGGCGTTCAGGCCCGGCGCCTGCTGTGCAGGCAGGATCGGGCCCGTACCGAAGGCAAGCTGACCGACCAGCGGACCGCGCTCCTGGACGCTCTCCACCGGCACGCCGAGACGGTCGCCGGCTGACCCGTCCACCCACCACGCCGTCCCGGCCACCGCGACCGGGACACCCGCGGACCAGACCCGCGCTGACAGAACAACGGGCGGGGGAGTGGGTTCCCGGGCGCTCGTCGGCCCGGCCGGCGCCACGGCTCGACAGCCTGCGGCAGCGATCGGTACCGGCCGCTCGCCCTGATGCCGCGCGCGGCATCACGGTCCACGGCCAACAGGGGGCCCGAACGTTCGCAGGAGTGTGTGGCCGACTGATCAACGCGCCGTGGAGCCAGGCCCCGGGCAGGACGTGACGGTACGACCCGGCTCGGGCATCGGCGGCCGTGAGGATGTCGGGCGGGCGCAGCTCGGGCGGGGTGACCGGTGCTCCGTCGGCGTGGACCGGGCGGCAAGGTGAAGCGTTGATCATATGTCTATCTGTGCTTCGTAAAGTCGTGCGCGCATAGTTCATGTCGTCAAGGGAGGGAACGAAATGCACCACGCCTCACCACGCCTCACCCATCCTCCGAGCGGGGTTCCACGGCGCGGGTCGGCCGGTCAGGGCCGGGTCGCCGCGATACTTGTCCTCGCCCTGATCGTGGGCCTGTTGCAGGCCCTCGCGGTCACGCAGGGGGCGCCCGCCGTCGCCGCCATGGATTCCTATAAGGCGGCCACGTTCAACATGCAGAACCAGGACCGCTGGGACAGGGATAGGGATGGGGAGCCTGGGGGCGGGAATCTGGAGGCCAACCTCCTGAACACCAATGACGCACCCGACGTCGTGGCGCTCCAGGAGGTGGGCAGCACCGTTCCCTGCCCCGCCAACCCCCAGCAGTTCGTCACCCGGGGCCGTAGCTTGGAGGGCATCGACACCGACATCCGGACGGAATGGACGGTGACCAAGTGCGAGCAGCCGTTCGCCATAGCGAGGGACTACGACCTGTTCTTCCTCCCCAGTCGGAGCGGGAACGCCACGAGGAACCTCGGTTTCGTGGTCAGGCACAGCCTGGCCATCCCACTCGACATCAACAACGTCCATGTCATCGGCCCGGCCCTCAACGATCAGGGCGTAGAGGTCGCGAATAATCCCAAGCCCATGCTCGGCATCAGGCTTCCCGACGGCACGTGGTTCTACAGCGTGCACGGGTCGAACGCCGTCAACGACCGTAACGACACCGCCAATCGCATCGCCGCGGCCAAGGCGGACGCGCGCCTCAATAGTTGGACCGTGCTCGGCGACTTCAACCGGACAGCGGCGTCGTGGGTGGGCAGCCCCGACCTGGGCACAGCACATGTCGTGGATTCCGACGGGGCGACGTACCCGGCCCCGCGCCCTGACCCCGATAACGGCAGCGGAAAGAACCTGGACTACGCGATCAGCAGCTCCCTCCCGGTCGGGTACACGGGCTTTCGCCTGACCAACCTCTACTCCGATCACCACGCGGTGTTGTTCGAGCCCTACTGCGACCCTGCGCAGCCTGTCGCCCGTTCCATCGCCACACGCGGCAAGGCCTGCAGCAGGAAGCCACCCGCTGTCGTCTCGATGGGCGACAGCTACATCTCCGGTGAGGGCGGCCGGTGGGCGGGCAATGCCAACACCTCTCCCAGCGGCGACGTGTGGGGCACCGACCGCAAGGCGGACTG
>NZ_JBIUYQ010000015.1:0-203799 GCF_044744605.1 Kitasatospora sp. NPDC087271 | reverse complement strand
GCGCGGAGATCGCGGATCTGTTCGCGCTCGGCCAGGGTCAGGAACCGCGGGTGGAGCTGCTTCTCCAGGGCCCTCAAGCCGACCGGTGCTTTTGTCACACCGGACATGGTGACGGTTCCCGCCCGGTAGTCGACGCGGCGCCCGTCGGCATAGGTGCGCGTATGGCGGGTTTTCCTGACGCCCTGGTCCCAGTCTCTGGCCGTGCGTTCGTTCACGCCGGCCTGCCGGGCTGCGATCCGGCGGGCGACACCGGCGGCCCGGAGCCGCTCGTACTCGTCCCGCCCGGAATGGCGGCGCGGCGGGCCCAACGACCTCCGTCCGGCCTTCCGGGCCCAGCTGAAGGCGGTGTTCTGGTTCAGCCCCAGCTCGCGCGCCGCCACGGTCACGCTGCCTACGACATCCAGCCGTGCGAGGAATCGCTCCCGCAACCCAGCAAGATCACTACGCCTAACGCCCACGGTCCTCGCAACTCCCACAGATCGCGGGTGTTGCGAGGACCGTTAGAACCTAAGCGTCGGCGGGGCCTTCGTCGTCGCCGCAGGTGCCGGATGTCCGGACGAAACGGCTGAACGAAACGCCTGAACGAAACGTCGCGGGTGAATCGTCTGGACTAAACGTCTGGCCTGGACGTACAGTCCGAACATGACCACCGAAACCCCCGACCCGCGCGTCCGGACCTGGACACCGGTCTGCCGCGCCGTGGCCCTGCTGCTCGGGCCGTACGCCGAGGTGGTGCTGCACGACGCCACCGCCGACCGGGTGCTGGCCATCTGGAACCCGATGACCCCCCGCACCCCCGGTGACCCGTCGCTGCTCGGCGAACTGGACACCCTCGACCCGTCCGCCCCGGACGTCTACGGGCCCTACGAGAAGCTGTTGCCCGACGGGCGCCGGCTCTCCTCCGTCAGCGCGGTGCTGCGCGACGACGCCGGACGGCCCTCGGCGGTGCTCTGCGTCAACCTCGACCGGGGCCCGCTGGAGCACGCCGCCGCCCTGCTGGCGGGTTTCGCCGCGCCCACCGCGCCCCGCCCCGAACCGCTCTTCGAGCGCGACTGGACGGAGCGGATGAACGACGTGATCGGCGGCTACGTCCGCGCGCACGGCCGCCCGCTCGAACGCTTCGGCCGCGAGGACCGGCTCGCCGTCCTGCGCGAACTCGACCAGGCCGGGGTGTTCGCGGTCCGCCGCGCCGTCCCGGCCGTCGCCACCGCACTGCGGGTCTCCCGTTCGACCGCCTACACCCTGCTCGCCGAGCTCAAGCAGGCCCCCGAGCCCCGGCAGGCCTCTGAGTCCTGGCAGGCCCCTGAGAACCAGCAGGCCCCCGAGTCCCGGCACCGGCACCCCGGCGCCGACGAGAGCGAGTGACAGAGAGATGACCAGGCTCCCCGACTTCCGACTCGAAACCTACTTCTCGCGCTGGGAGTTCAGCGCCCGCCACCACCTCGCCGCCTCCGACGCCCAGACCATGACGATGGCCGAACTCCTCGCCCTGGCCGGCCCCGAGGACCGCCGGGCCTGGGACGGCCTCGCCCTCGGCTACACCGAGACCTACGGCGATCCGGAGCTGCGCCGCGCCATCGCCGGGATGTACCAGGAGGTCGACGCCGACGACGTGCTCTGCTTCGGCGGCGCGCAGGAGGGGCTCAACCTCGCCATGCAGGTGCTCCTCGACCGGGGCGACCACGCCGTGGTGGTGACCCCCAACTACCAGTCCGCCGAGACCATCCCGCTCTCCCTCTGCGAGGTCACCGGCGTCGCCCTGGACGAGAAGGACGACTGGGCGCTCGACCTCGACGCGGTCACGGCCGCACTGCGCCCGAACACCCGGGTGCTGTCGGTGAACTTCCCGCACAACCCGACCGGCAAGGTCATCGACGCGGCCGACTTCACGCGTCTGGTGGAACTGTGCGACGAGCGCGGCATCCGGCTCTTCTCCGACGAGGTCTACCGCGGTCTGGAGCGCGACCCGGCCCGGGCGCTGCCGCAGGCCGCCGACCTCTCCGCGCGCGCCCTCTCGCTCAACGTCACCTCGAAGTCGCTCGGCCTGCCCGGCCTGCGGATCGGCTGGATCGCCTGCCGCGACCAGGAGTTGCGCTCCCGGCTGGAGCGGGCCAAGCACTACACCACGATCTGCAACTCGGCGCCGAGCGAGGTGCTGGCCCGCATCGCGATCAACGCCCGCGAGCAGATCCTGGCGCGCAACCGCGCGATCATCGCGGAGAACCTGCCGCGGTTCGACGCGTTCTTCGCCGAGTTCGGCGACCTCTTCGAGTGGCGCGCCCCGGACGGCGGCTGCGTCGCCTACCCGCGCTACCTCGGGGCGGACGGGGTCGAGGACTTCTGCACCGCGCTGGTCGAGCAGGCGGGCGTCCTGCTGCTGCCCGCGAGCATGTTCCACTCCGACCTGACGCCCGCTCCCGCCGACCGCTTCCGGATCGGCCTGGGGCGCCGCGATCCGGGCCCTGCCCTGGCGGCCTTCGGCGACTGGCTCCGCACGCGCTGACCGCCGGGCGCTGCCGGGAAGGAACGTGGGTCGGGCCCGTGCGGGAGGCGACTGCCTCCCGCACGGGCCCGCCGACCTCAGAGCTTCTGCCAGGCCGGCTTGGCGGCGTAGGTGTCGCGGAAGTAGTCGGCGAGCTTGAGGCCGGAGGCGGCGGCCTCGTCGACCACCACGGTGGCGTGCGGGTGGAGCTGCAGCGCCGAGGCGGGGACGGCGGCGGACAGCGGGCCCTCGACGGAGAGGGCGACGGCCTCGGCCTTGGCCTCGCCGGTGGCGAGCAGGACGAGGTGGCGCGCCTCCAGGATGGTCCCGATGCCCTGGGTGATGACGTGGTGCGGGACCTCGTCGAGGCTGTCGAAGAACCGGGCGTTGTCCTCCCGGGTCTGCCGGGTGAGCGTCTTGATCCGGGTCCGGGAGGCCAGCGAGGAGCAGGGCTCGTTGAAGCCGATGTGGCCGTCGGTGCCGATGCCGAGCAGCTGGAGGTCCACGCCGCCGGCCGCGGCCAGCGCGCGGTCGTAGGCGGTGGCCGCCGCGGCGATGTCCGTCGCGTTGCCGTCCGGGCCGAGGAAGGAGTCCTCGGTCAGGCCCAGCGGCTCGACGACCTCGCGCAGCACCACCGAACGGTAGGACTCGGGGTGGCCGGCGGGCAGGCCGACGTACTCGTCGAGCTGGCAGATGCGCGCCCGGGAGGCGTCGAGCCGGCCGTCGCGGACCCGCTCGGCGAGGGCCTGGTAGATCGGCAGCGGCGTCGAGCCGGTCGCCACGCCGAGCAGGGCCTCGGGCTTGCCGGTCAGCAGATCGGTGATCGCCGCGGCGATGAGTTCGCCGGCCGCTGAGGCGTCAGGGACGATCACGATTTCCATACTGGTCCACCGTTCTGAGCCGGGTGCTTGGTCTAGACCCTTGAGGTCTAGACCAGTTTGCCGTGAACGGGTGCCCCAGGTCCACTCGGGCCCTGGTCGGAGCCGCTCCGCCGGCCCCGGACCGCCGGGAGCCGGCCTGCGAGGGCGCCGCATGCCGCCGGGCCGGCCGCCGGGTGCGCTGGCGGCCGGCCCTGGAGCCGGGGCGCGGGCGCCCCGGCGGGTGGGGTGGATCGGGTCGATCGAGGGCCCCGGTGCTGGTGGAGCGGCGGGGTCCGTCAGAACGGGTTGGTGCAGGTGGTGACCTGCTGGGTCGCCTCCAGCGCCGGGCCGGCGGTGGCGCAGATGATCCGCAGGTCGGTGGTGACGACGCGCGGGGTGACCGCCTTCGCGGAGCCCAGGCGCACGGTGGTCGCGGAGGCGATCGTCTCCCACGGGCTGCCCCAGGCCTTCTGGGTCCGCACCTCGACCTGAACCATCGTCAACTGGCGCGGGTCGGCGGAGACCTGGGCGACGCCGAAGAAGCCCTCACCGTCGTGCTGGTGCGAGATGCAGGGCTTGTTGAGCACGGAGGCGCAGGCCACCGCTTCGTTCTCGGTCGTCGCCGGGGCCGCGATGGCCGGTCCGGCCGCCAGGCCTGCTATCCCTGCCACCATCATCGTCACAGCTGCGATCCGAGCGCGCATGATATGAACCTCCTTGGAAATTAAGGGGATCTCACTCCTTGAGATGAGTCTTGCACAGAACGTGGACATGCCGTGTGTGTGTTGCGTCACACTCAAGGTGACCATTCAACTACGTGCTGCAACCGCCCGTCGAACGGTCGACGGACCGGCAGGTGAGAGGCCCGGGGGCAACTCGGCGACGCCCGGGCCGGGTTGGCGGTGTCCCTTCACTCGTCCGAGTGGCGAACTGCCGTCGGGGCGAATCGGGCCGTTAGCATCGACCCGAACCACGGAGGTGTCGGCGTGGACACGGTCATCGTGCAACTGCCCGACCGGGAGCCCGTGATGGCACCCGGCGAACCGCCCGGCCTGCTGCGGATGGGCCCCGGCGAGGCCGCGGCGTTCGGGCGCGGCGAGCCCGGCCGTCCGGCCCCCATCCCCCTGCCCGACCAGGGCGTCTCCCGGCGCGCGGGGGAGGTCACCGCCGCCGAGGACTACTGGCGGCTGTCCAACTTCAGCACCTCCGCCACCTACGTGGTGGAAAACCTGGAGGGCGCGGGCGAGCACGTCAAGGTGGCGCCCGGCCGGCTCGGCGCGCCCGTGCCGTTCGAGTTCTCCAGGGTGCTGCTGCCCGCGCTCGGCGAACCCGCCTCGTTCAAGGTCTTCGCCCCGCAGCACGCCTACCTGGAGGGCCGGCCCGGCGGCGTCGGCGGCGAACTCACCGTCAGCCCGTTCGCCCTCGACCCGACCGCCAAGTACTTCCTGGTGCTGCTCGCGCTCTGCGAGCCCCGGCTGCGCTCGCCCTCCGCCGCCGTCGTCCCCGGTGTGACGGAGGTGCTGGCCCGGCTGCGCGCCCTGCCCTCCTGCCACGGGCTGACCCGCTCGGCGGTCAACTACCACATCGACTACCTGGTGTGGACGAAGCTGCGGCTGCGCGAGCCCTACGAGGACGGCCCCGGCGGCGGCAAGCGCGAGGAACTCGCGGCCCTGGCACTGAAGTTCGATCTCGTCCGGGAGGAGCACCTGGCCCTGCTCCCGCCCCGGCGCCCGGCCGCCCGACCGTGAGGCCCGCCGGCCAGCCGCCCGACGAGCCGGCGTCCGACGAGCCGGCGTCCGAGCAGCGGGTGCCGGAGAAGGACCAGCCCCCGCCGGACCAGCAGTCCGAGGTACCGGCCGGCTACCGGCTCGCGGGCTACCGCACCGGCGCCTACCTCGGGGCCGGCGCCTGGGGCAGCGTGTACGCGGCCGAAGGCCCCGACGGCACCCCGGCCGCCGTCAAACTGCTCAGCCCCGCCCGGCTCAGCCCCGGCCAGCGACGGACCATGACGGAGGTCGCCCGCAGCGAGATGCGCTTCAGCCGCCGCGCGGACCACCCCCACCTGATCCGCACCCTCGCCGTGACGGTCGTCGACGACCCGGCCCACCCCGGCCTGGACGGCGCCGTCGCCCTGGTGATGGAACGCGCCGCCCGCAGCCTCCAGGACGTCCTCGCCGCCGCCCGCCCCGGCACCCCGGTGCCCGGCGCCGGACGCGTCCTCACCGAGGTCTGCGCCGGGCTCACCCACATGCACCGGGGCGGCTGGGTGCACGGGGATCTCAAACCGGCCAACATCCTGCTGATGCCCGACGGCACCGCCAAGATCGCGGACTTCGGCCTCACCGCCGAACTGGAGGGCACCCACGCCTACACGCCGCCGCTCGGCTCGCCCGACCACGTCCCGCCCGAGTGGTGGTCCGAGCGCACCGGCGCGCGCGGCGTCGCGGTGCGCCCCAGCGCCGACATCTGGGCCTTCGGGGTGATCGCCCACCAGGTGCTCACCGGCGGCCTGCACCCGTTCCTCGGCGCCACCGCCCGGGCCCGCTCGCTGGCCGCCCAGGCGTACGCGCGCGGCGCGGCGCCGCTGCGGCTGGACGAGGCGCTGCCCGGGCCCTGGCGGGCCGTGGTCACCGCCTGCCTGGCCCCCGGGCGGGAGGAGCGGGCCCGCGCCGACCTCGCCGCGCTGGTCGCCCGGGCCGGCGCGCGTCCGGCCTGCCGCCGCGGCGGCGCCCTGCGGGCCGCCACCGGCCTGCTGGCCTGCGCCGTCACCGTCCTCGCCCTGACCGGGGCCCCCGAGCCGGAGGCCGCGGAGCACGGCGCGGCAGTACCCGCCGTGGGGTCGGCCGCCCACCCGGCCGCGCCCCCGCCGCCCGGCGCGATCCCGGCCGGCTCCGACGTCCCGGTGGCCTACCGCGGCATGATCGAGGTCGCCGCCCGGCGCTGCCCCGAGCCCGAGATCACCCCGGCGCTGCTGGCCGCGATGCTCAAGGCCGAGAGCGGCTTCGACCCGAACGCGGCCCGCCCCGAGACCGGCGAGTACGGCATCGCCATGTGGACGCCCGCCGTCTTCGACGCCTGGGCGAAGGCCGCGGCCCACGACGGCCCCAAGTCCTACCTGGATCCGGGCGACGCGATCGCCGCGATGGGCAACTACGTCTGCTGGCTGGACCAGCAGCTCAAGCACCGGGGCCTCACCCGCGACCTGCCGGCCCTGGTGACCGCCGCCTACCGGACCAGCGACAAGACCGTGGCGACCGCCGGAGGCGTCCCGGAACGGGTCCGCCCGCACGTCGACAAGGTGCTCCGGTACCTCGCCGACTACGGCGGGTGAGCGGGCAAAACGGGATAAGTTGTACCACATCCCTACGTATCCCGGCGCGGGCAACCGGGTGGGCGTCCCCCGGTCTGGGATGCTCGGCGGCATGATCACGAAGCTCCGCGTGGCCGCCGCGCAATGGACCGTCGTCGTTCCGGTGGTGTCGTTCGTCGTCCTCGTCCTGACCTGGCACCGGGACCTGCCCGGTTGGGTGGTGGGCGTCGTCGCCTGCTTCCTGGCCGGCGCCGTGCTCGCCGCCGTGCACCACGCCGAGGTGATCGCGCACCGGGTCGGGGAACCCTTCGGATCGCTCGTGCTCGCGGTGGCGGTCACCGTGATCGAGGTCGCGCTGATCGTGACGCTGATGGCCGACGGCGGCTCCAAGTCCGCCACCCTGGCCCGGGACACCGTGTTCGCCGCCGTGATGATCACCTGCAACGGCATCCTCGGCCTGTCCATCCTGGTCGCCGCGATCAAGTACCGGACCGCCGTCTTCAACGCCGAGGGCACCGGCGCCGCGCTCGCCTGCATCGGCACCCTGGCGACCCTCAGCCTGGTGCTGCCGACCTTCACCACCAGTTCCCCGGGCCCGCAGTTCTCCACCACCCAGCTGGTCTTCGCGGCCACCGCCTCGATCGTGCTGTACGGGCTGTTCGTGACCACCCTGACCTTCCGGCACCGGGACTACTTCCTGCCGGTCACCCCCGAGGGCCGGGTGCTCGACGAGGAGGACCACGCCGCGCCGCCGACCGCCAGGGCCGCCTGGATCAGCCTGCTGCTGCTCGGCGTGGCCCTGGTCTCCGTGGTCGGCCTCGCCAAGGGCGTCTCGCCGACCATCGAGTCCGCCGTGGACGACGCCGGACTGCCGCACTCCGTCGTCGGCGTCGTGATCGCCCTGCTCGTCCTGCTGCCGGAGACCATCGCGGCGCTGCGCGCGGCCCTGCGCAACCGGTTGCAGACCAGCCTCAACCTGGCCCTCGGCTCGGCGCTCGCCAGCATCGGCCTGACCATCCCGGCCGTCGCGATCGCCTCCTCCTGGCTCTCCGGCCCGCTCGTCCTCGGCCTCGGCCCGGCGCACATGGTGCTGCTGACCCTGACCGTCGTGCTCGGCACCCTGACGGTCATCCCGCGCCGGGCCACCCCGCTCCAGGGCGCCGTGCACCTCGCCGTGCTGGCCGCCTACGTGGTGCTGGCGCTCAACCCCTGACGCCGCCGGTGGCAGTTCCACGGAGCCCCTGCCGTCCGACACCGCCGTCGGAGGCAGGGGCTCCGTGGTCTACCGGGGGCGTGCCGGACGGCGGCCCGCCGACGGGCCGGGCCCCGTCTCCGGCGCGGTGGTCAACGGCGGGCCCCGACCCGGCGGGTGGCCGCGCAGCCGCCCCCGTGGCCGGTATTGACCGGTCATCGGGGCGGGCCCGCGTGTCGGGGCGGCGGGCGGGTGCCGTGGTTCTCTATCGTCCGTCTCGGACCGCCGAGTCCGGCCGCGTCCGAATGGCCCCGTCCGAATGGCCTTGTCCGAACAACCTGTCCGAATGGCCCTGTCCGAGTCCGTCCGGGCAGCCCTGCGGCCCCGTCGGGCCCGCAGTCGATCCGACCCCGTGGGAGTGCGTGATGCCCGGCCCAGAGCAGCAGGTGCCCGCAGACGGCGGCCGGGCCCCCCGGTCCGCCCGGACCGAGGAGAACGCCGACGTCATCGTGGTCGGCGCAGGCCCGGCCGGCTCCACCGCCGCCTACCACCTCGCCCGCACCGGCCTGGACGTCCTGCTGCTGGAGAAGTCCGCGTTCCCGCGCGAGAAGGTCTGCGGCGACGGCCTCACCCCGCGCGCCGTCAAGCAGTTGACCGACCTCGGCATCGACGTCTCCGAGCAGGCCGGCTGGCTGCACAACCAGGGGCTGCGGCTGATCTCGGGCCGGCGCGCGCTGGAGTTCGACTGGCCCGAGCTGTCCGCCTACCCCGGCCACGGGCTCGTCCGCCGGCGCGCCGACTTCGACGAACTGCTCGCCCGCCGGGCCGCCTCGGCCGGCGCCCGGCTGATCGAACGGGCCAACGTGGCAGGCCCGTTGGTGGACGAGCGGAGCGGCCGGATCACCGGCGTCACCGCGAAGCTCGGCGACGAGCGCCGGCCCGTCAGCTACCAGGCGCCGGTCGTGGTCGCCGCCGACGGCAACTCCACCCGCCTCTCCGTCGCGATGAAGCGCTACCGCCGCACCGACCGCGCCATGGGCGTCGCCTACCGCACCTACTTCACCACCCCCCGCCACCAGGACCGCTACCTGGAGGCCTGGCTCGACCTGCGCGACCCGGGCGACCCCGCCCGCCGCCTGCTGCCCGGCTACGCCTGGGTGTTCGGCATGGGCGACGGCACCGCCAACGTCGGCCTCGGGGTCCTCGACACCGCCCACGTCGACCTCGACTGGCGCGACCTGCTCCGCCGCTGGTGCGACAACCTGCCGCCCGCGTACGGCTACACCCCCGACGCCGTCACCGAGCCCGTCCGCGGCTCCGCCCTCCCGATGGGCCTCAACCGCCAACCCCACTACGCCGACGGCCTGTTGCTCATCGGTGACGCCGGCGGCACGGTCAGCCCCGGTACCGGCGAAGGCATCGCCTACGCGATGGAATCCGGCCGCTACGCCGCCGAGACCATCGTCCAGGCCCTCGCCCGGCGCACCGACCGCGGCCGCGAACTGGCCCTGCGCGCCTACCCGCAGGCGCTGCGCTCCGCCTACGCCGGCTACTTCGCGCTCGGCCGCCTCGCCGCCGACCTGCTCGGCCGGCCCAGGCTGCTCGGCGCGGCCGGCGCCGCCGGGCTCGGCCACCCGGCGCTGCTGAAGGTGGCGTTCCGGCTCATGGTCAACCTCACCGAGCCCAATTCCAAGGACGCCCTCGACCGGCTGCTCCACCTGGTCGGGCGGGTCGCGCCGGGGCGCTGACGGGGCGCTGACGGGGCCGGCCGTCCGGAGTGTCCGGCCGGTGCCGAACCGTTCATTCTTTCGGGTGAACCGGTCCGGCGTCCGGGGGTTGGCCGGAACCGGGGAATTCGGTGCGCCTTCGGCCAAGTCGTGTTGACGGATGATCAGCTGATCCGCTTGCCTGGTGCCGAAACGGACACGGAGGGTGAGCAGGACGCCCCCTCCGTGCGACCCCCCTCACGACGGAGACACCGTGCGCCTTCGCCTTCGCCTGCTCGTCGCGCCACTCGCCGCGGCCGCCGCCCTGATCGCCCCGAGCATCCCGGCCGCCGCGGCCGACACCGCCACCGCGGGCACCTCCGCCAGGGCCGCCACGCCCTCCGACGAGTGCTCCGCCGACTTCTACCAGGGTGACAAGCGGCTCGGCCCCGCCGGCCTGCCCACCACCGGCCGGGTCGGCAGGGAACTCGTCGGGTACCAGCGCACCGGCTCCCTGAGCGAGCAGCAGTTCCTCACCACCTACTACGACCCGGCCGGCAACAACGGCGCCGGCGGCTGGATCTACCCGCCGTCCGACGGCTACGTCACCCTGCCCGACGGCACCCCGGTCGAGTTCGATCTCACGCTCTACCCGAACCAGAACATCGACCGCTACGGCAGCGAGTACGGCGCCTTCCTCGCCCCCGAGGGACTGCCCTACTCCACCCGCTCCATCCCGCCGCAGAGCCTCGACGGCACCCCGCCGGCGGGCTGCAACTACCACGACTACAAGGTGGTCAAGCCCTTCAAGGTGCACGCCGGCCCGATCGCCCCGTGGTTCGGCCAGCCCGGCTGGGGCCTGCAGTACCAGCTCGACGCGAGCCTGGTGCCCGGCGGCACCGTCCCCGCCCTGGTGGCGGCCGCGGCCGACCCGGAGATCGCCCGCTGGAACCCGCTGCGCATCGCCGACCCGGCCGGCGCCGAGGCCTACCTCGACCGCTGCGACACCGGCTGGGCCGAGGGGCGCGCGGCCGCCTTCGCGATCACCGACGCCCTCGACGGGACCCTCCACGGCAACGCCTTCCTGGGCTGGACCGACCAGCCGGACGGCATCGCCACGGTCGGCTACTGGCTGCTCCCCACCGTCCGCGGCCGGGGCCTCGCCACCCGCGCCGTCACCGCCGTCACCCGCTGGGCCGTCGCCACCGCCGACGCCCGCCGCATCGAGCTCTGGCACGCGGTCGGCAACGAGGCCTCCTGTCGCGTCGCCGACCGCGGCGGCTTCCGCCACGAGGGCACCACCCGGGCCTCCTACCGCTACGGCGACGGCGACTACGTCGACGAACACCTCCACGCCCGCCTCGCCACCGACCCGGACGCCGGGTAGCCGGGTTCGCCGACCGGCCGCCGCGCGGGTCCTCCCGGTGCCGGGAAACCGGTGGGCCGCAGGCTGCGCGCACGGCGGGGGAGCGGCCTAACCTGGAAGGGCGCGTACGGTGCGTGGCCCGGGAAGGGAAACGGTCGGCCATGACGGTGATCTCGGCGGCTCTCTTCGGTACCGATTGGCGCCCTGCGCCGCCCGGTTCCGCCGAACTGCTGCGCGAGTGCGCCGCCCGGGGCTGGACGGTCGTGCTGACCGGGCCCGGGCCGGGCGGGGCACCGGCCCTGACCGTGACCGCCCCCGGGCGTGACCCGGTGCGGGCCGCGCTGGAACTGGTCGGCGGCACACCGCCGCACGCCGTGGCGGTGGCCGGCAGCGTGCGCGAGGTGCTGGCGGCGCGGCGGGCCGGGGTGCCGTGCGTCGCCCTGGCGGCCGGTGCGGACGCCGGCCCCGAGCTTCGGGCGGCGGGCGCGGTCGAGGTCCACCGCGACGCCGACGCCCTGCTGCGCGTCCTGGACGACAGCCTGCTGGCCCGGCCCCGGGCCTTCGGCCCCGTGGGCGCCGCCGCCGACGCCGCACCACACGCCGCAACCGGCGGCCCCCTGAGCGGTTAGCGCCTGCCCGTACCGGGCAACCGCCCGGGTGCGAGCACGTCACCGGAAGTGTCGGAGGTGACCGAGATGGACGGACCCGCGTTGAGCGGATGGGAGCGACGGCTCCTTGAGGAGATCGAGTCCGATCTGCGCCAGGACACGCGCCTCGACCGGAAGTTGAGCACGATGGGCGCCAAGCCGCCGAGCCGGGCCCGGCGCGTGCTGCGCGGCGTCGGGCGCCGCCTGTCCGCCGGGGTGGTGCTGACCGCCCTGGTGATGTCCGCGATCTGCCTCAGCATCGGCGTGCGGACCCCGACCACCGCGGTGCTGACCGCCCTCGGATTGGTGTGGGCGGCCTCGGTGGCGGCGGCGGTCGCCACCTCGGCGCTGCTGCGCCGCCGGGCCGCGGGCCGGGGTGAGGGCCGGGACCAGGCTGCGGGCCGGGACCGGGGCGAACGCCGTGCCGCACCCCCCGACCGGGACGAGCGCCGCGAACGCCGCCCCTGGGACCAACCGGAGGCCTGATGACCACCGACCTGTGGGAGTACCGTCCGGGCCCCCACCACGCTGCCGACCTGAACCTGACCGGGTACGAGGTGCAGGCCACCGACGGCCCGCTCGGCCGGGTCGAACAGGACACCGGGGACCACCTGCTGATCGACGCCGGGCCCTGGGTGGCGGGCACCCGGCTGTCCGTTCCGGTCGGTCTGGTGTCGCGGATCGACCACCTGGAGCTGACCGTCCACCTGGACTGCCCGCGCGCCCGGCTCAGCCCCGCCCCGTCCGCCGCCGTCCACCTGGGTTCCGCCTGCGACCCGCACCGGCGCTGAGCCATGGGCTGGCCGTCCACCACGCTCACCGGCCGGACGATCGCCTTCCTGGTCGCGCCGTACGGGGCGGAGCAGGTCGAGCTGACCTCGCCGTGGCAGGCGGTGGCCGAGTCCGGCGGCACCCCGCGGTTGCTGTCCACCGGGCCCGGCCGTGTCCAGGCCGTCCGGCACCGAGCCCCGGGCGACACCTTCGCCGTCGACCTCCTCGTCGCCGGGGCGCGGCCGTCCGCCTTCGACGGCCTGGTCCTGCCCGGCGGCGTCGCGAGCCCCGACGCGCTACGGCTGGACGAGGCCGCGGTGGTCTTCGTCCGCGCCTACTGCGCCTCCGGCCGCCCGGTCGCCGCGATCTGCCACGCCGCCTGGACCCTGATCGAGGCCGACGCCGTCCGCGGCCGCACCCTCACCTCCTGGCCGAGCCTGCGCACCGACCTGCGCAACGCCGGAGCCCACTGGGTGGACGAGGAGGTGCACGTCTGCCGCGCCGGCCCCGGCCCCCTCGTCACCAGCCGCCGACCCGCCGACCTGCCGGTCTTCAACGACACCCTGGTCACCGAGTTCGTCCACGCGGCGAAGCGGCGGAAGGGGTGAACCCGCTTCCCGCCCCGGGGAGTTCTCGGCGTGCCCGGCGCGAGCCGCGCAGGGGGTCAGTCGCCGCGCAGCCGGACGAAGGCGGCGACGGGTGGGCGGCCGGTGAGGGTCAGTTCGGCGCGCAGCGGTCCGGTGAGGGGGTGGACCGGGCCGTGCTCGGGGTCGGTGACGGGCGGGCCGGCGAGGGGACCGACGGCCTCGGCGACCTCGGGGGCCTGGACCGGGGTGAGCCGGGGAGCGCTGAGGAGCACCCGGCCGTCGTCGAGTTCGAGGACGAGGGCGTGCGGACGGGAGGCCGGACCGGTGAAGGCACGGACGGTGGCGTCGAGGGTGTCGCTGCGGCGGTACTTGACCCAGGCGCGGCCGGCGCCGCGCGGGTGGTAGGGGGAGCCGGCGGCCTTGCAGACCAGGCCCTCGACGCCGGTGTCGGCGAGGCGGGCCATCCAGTCCAGCGCCTCCGTGCGGTCGGTGGTGGCCAGTACCGGCTGGATCGGCGGAGGGACGTCGGCCAGCGCGGCGAGCAGCAGTCGGCGACGGTCGGTGAGCGGCAGCCGGCGCAGGTCGCGGCCCGGTAGGGCGAGCAGGTCGAAGGCGATCAGGCCGAGGACGACGTCCGGGGCGGCGGCCCGGGCCCGGCGGGTGCGCAGCAGTTCCCCGAAGGCGAACCGGCCGGCCCGCCAGGCGACGAGTTCGGCGTCCAGCACCAGCCCCTCGGGCAGCCGGGCGACGGCGGCGGCGATCGGCGGGAACTCGGGGGCGAGGTCGCGGCCGGTACGGGACTGCAGGACGGGCGGGCGGGCGCCGCGGGCGAAGGCGACGCAGCGGAAGCCGTCCAGCTTCAGCTCGTACTGCACGCCCGCGCCGCCCAGGCCGTCGGCGGGCGGGACGGCGGTGACGGTGGCGGGGCGCATCACCTCGACGGGCGGGTGGAGCACCTGGCGGGGCTGCTCCTGCCGGGTCGCCGGGCCGGCGGGGAGCGGCCGGGCCCGCTCCGGGTCCAGCAGCGGCGCGAACAGGTCGCCGTGGGCGGCGAGGCGATCCGGCACCTCGGCGAGGGTGAACACCAGGTCGTCCGCCGTGCCGGCGCGCTCCAGCTCGGCCCAGGTCAGCGGGGTGGAGACGGTCGGCAGCGGCCGGGCCCGGAGGGTGTACGGCGCGGCGGTGGTCTTCCTGGCGTTGTTCTGCGACCAGTCGACCAGCACCCGGCCGGCCCGCCGGGCCTTCGCCATGGTGTGCACCACCAGCTCCGGGCGGTCGCCCTCCAAGGCGGCGGCGAGCGCCTTCGCGTACGCCGAGACCCGGGTGCTGGGGGTGGGCTCGATCGGGACCAGCAGGTGCAGGCCCTTGGAGCCGGAGGTCTTCACCCACGCCGCCAGGCCGTCCGCCGCGAGCCGCTCGCGCAGCAGGACGGCGACGGTGCGGCAGGTGAGGACGGACGCGCCCGCACCGGGGTCGAGGTCCAGGACGAGGCGGTCGGCGAGCCCGGGCGCGGCCGCGTGCCACTGCGGGACGTGCAGTTCCAGACAGCCCAGGTTGGCGGCCCAGAGCAGCGCGGCGCCGTCGTCGAGGACCACCTGGCGCAGGTCGCCGCCGCTGCTCGGCACCTCGACGGTGCGCACCCAGCGTGGGGTGCCGGCCGGCGGGTTCTTGGCGATGAACACCTCGGCCTCCACGCCGTCCGGGCAGCGCAGGAAGGAGACCGGGCGGTCGCGCAGGTGGGGGAGCAGGGCGCCGTGCACGGCGGCGTAGTAGCGCAGCACCTCGCCCTTGAGGGTGCCGGTGCGCGGGTAGTACACCTTGTCGAGGTGGGAGAGCGCGAGGGTGCGCCCGTCCACCGTGAGCTGCGGCATGGGTGCTCCCCGGAGCCTGGGTGGGCCTGTGCGTGGCCCCCGCAGCCAGTCTGCCCGGGCGGCGGCGGGGGCGCAGCCGGTCCACCGGCGTCGGAGACGGGCCCGCTCAGCCCCGCGCGGGGGCGGCGGGCCGCGGCGCACCCCGGTAGGTGCCGAAGTACCACTGGTTGCCCTCCGGGTCGGCGGCGGCGAAGTCGCGCGAACCGTAGTCCGTCTCGGTGAGCGCGGTGGTGATCCGGGCCCCGGCGGCGACGGCGCGGTCGTGCACGCCGTCCGGGTCCGCGGTGACCACGTACGCGGTGAAACCGCCAGGCCGGCCCGGGCAGGGCGCAACGCCCTCGGGCGTCTCCCGGTCCGAGCCGAGCATCACGCCGCCGCCCTCCGGCCAGGCCAGTTCGGCGTGGGCGACGAACCCGCCCTCACCGTAGGCGACGACCTCCTGGAAGCCGAAGGCGTCGACCAGGAAGCGGATCAGGGCCCGGGCGTCGGTGGCGCGCAGGCTGGGCCAGACCTGCGGGGCGGGGGCGGTGCCGTCCATGGCTGTCTCCTCGGGGGGGGCTCGGGTTGCTTACGCCTCCCACTCTGCGGCCGCCGCACCCGCCCCGCCTTGGACGTTTCGGAACTTCGCCTCCTCCGGCCCCTCCGCCGCCAGCCACGCGCTCGGCGCGGCCCCGGCCAGGGCGCGGAACTCCCGGGCCAGGTGCGCCTGGTCGAAGTACCCGCAGCGGACGGCCAGGTCGCCGAGCCGGGGCGGTGGCGAGGCGGCCAGCAGATGGCGGGCCCGGTCGAAGCGGATCACCCGGGCGGCGGCCTTCGGCGTCAGACCGGTCTCCCGGCGGAACCGCTCCTGGAGGTGCCGGGTGCTCCAGCCGGTCTCCCGGGCCAGCGCCGCCACCGGCAGGGCGCCGTTGCTGCGCCGCAGCGCCCGCCATGCCCAGCCGACCTCCGGCGGCACCTGCCCGGACGGGCGGGCGGCCCGCAACAGCGTCCCGTCCAGCACGGCGAAGCGCTCGGACCAGGTGCGCGCGGACTGCAACTGCTCCTGGAGGCGCGGGCCGAGCCGCCCCAGCACCTCTTCCGCCGGGAGGTCGATCCCGGCCAGCTCGCCGGCGGGCAGCCCGAACAGCGCCCGGGCGGCCAGCGGGTGCACGGCGATCTGCACGCCGGACTGCCGGCCGTCGTGGGTGATCAGCGCCGGGCCGGTGTGCAGGCCGCCGAGCAGCGTCGGGTAACTGCCGGGCGGCTGCGCCGGGTCGGGGTGCCCGGCGATCACCAGCGGCTCGTCCAGGGTGAGGATGAACGTCAGGTACGGGGACGGCAGGCCGCGGTGCAGGGCGGGCGGGATGCCGCGCTGGCGGTACCCGGAGTACCAGGCCACGTACGGGCGCAGCGCGGGCGCGGGCCGGGCGCGGACGGCTTCGTCGACCAGGCCGGCGGCGGTGTCGGCGGCCGTGTCCGCGGTCTCGTCGGCTGCGGCCGCGGGCCCGGTTGCGCCGGCTGCGGACGTCTCGGGGGTTTCCGTCGTCACGTTCCCAGTATCGGCGGCCGGTGGCGAGCGTGCCGCGCGGCGGGGGCGGGCGTCTTGGACAAATGCGCACCGGGGCCGCCGAGTTCGGTCGCCCTGCGGGCGTCCCGGTGGCGCCCCCGGCGAGGCGGCCGTCTCGCCCAGTGGATCATCCTTTCTTGCCAGGCGAGATGGGCGCACACTGGCGGGCATGGGAAAGCAGTACGAGAGCATCGACGGCAGGCTGCGGGAGTTCATCGAACGGCAGCCCCTCTACTTCGTCGCGACCGCGCCCCTCTCCACCGACGGGCACGTCAACGTCTCGCCCAAGGGCCGCTCCGGCACGCTCGTGGTGATCGACGAACTCACCCTCGCCTACCTGGACTTCGGCGGATCCACCGCCGAGACGATCGCCCACCTGCGGGAGAACGGCCGGATCACGCTGATGTGGTGCGCCTTCGACGGCCCGCCGACGGTGGTGCGGGTGCACGGCCGGGGCGAGCCGGTGTTCCGTGACGACCCGCGCTTCGCCGGGCTGTTGGGCCGCTTCGACCCGGCCGTCGACGGCTCAGGGCTGCGTGCGATCGTGCTGGTGCGGGCCGAACGGGTCAGCGACTCCTGCGGGTTCGCCGTCCCGCTGATGGACTACCGCGCCGACCGCGAGCTGCACGCGCAGTTCTTCGGCCGCAAGGACGAGGAGGAGTTCAGCACCTACTGCGAGGGCAAGCAGTACGTCGGCACCAGCATCGACGGCCTCCCCGCTCTCCCGCTGCCGCTCCCGCCCCGGCCGGGCACGCCGTAGCGGGCCGTCTCGTGCCGGAGCGGAACGGCGCCGCCGGCCGCGCTACGGACGGCAGCCATCCGGTTGCCCTGGGTGTCGGACGGGGGGAGCGTGATGGTCATGATACGAACCCTGCGTGCCGCCGCCCTGGCCGCGCTCTCCCTAGTACTCGTGGCCTGGCCGGCCCAGGCCGTCACCGCCCCGCGCGCGGAGCGGTCGGCGACCGCGCGGCTGTCCGTCGAGCTTTGCCCGCCCCGGGGCCCGGTGGTCCCGGGCGAGAGCGGGACCCTGGAGCTGCGCGTCACCAACCAGGGCCCGGCGGCGACCACCGATCCGACCCTGGTGGTCGTCCACCTGCCCCCGCCGGGCGTGGTGAAGTCGGCCGACCCGCCGGTGGAGCTGACGTACTTCGGGACGGGCAGCTCCTATTCCGTCCCGGCCGGCCTGGCGCCGGGGGCCACGTCCGTGGAGCGGCTGTCGCTGTACGTCGCGCCGATCACCCCGCCGTTCACCACCATCAGCGGTGACGTGCAGGCCTTCTACCCGGGCGACCCGGACCAGTCCGGCCACACCACGCCGTACAGCCTCACCACCGCCGACACCCGGGCCCACTTCATGGTCGGCGCCTCCTCCGCCTGGCAGGCCGGGCACCCGGTGCCGCAGCCGGGCGACCTCACCGGCGCACCCGGGGCCACCATCGACCTGCCGCTGTGGGTGTACAACGCGGGTCCGTCGTACTCGACCCACCCGATCGACGTGCGGATCACCGTGCCGGAGCGCACCACGCTGACCGGCCCGACGCCGTACGACTGCACGGCCGCCGGGCCGCGGACCCTGACCTGCCACTACGGGGTCGGGCCGCGCTACCAGGACGCGATCTTCATCGACCCGGCCGTGGTGATCGATCCGGGGACGACCGCCGGCCAGGTGCTGTCCGGCGGGACGCTGGACGTGTCCGGTCAGGAGGACTGCCCCTCGCCCGACTGGCACACCGACTTCTCGGTGACGGCGGCGGCCGGCCCGCCCGGCGGCGGCCCGGAACGGGCCCCGGTCCGGTAGCCCGACCGCCGCCCGTGGGCGCGGCCCGCAGGCCGGCGCGTGCGGTCGGCCGCAGGGGGCGGGAACGCGACGACGCCGCCGCACCCGGGGAGGGTGCGGCGGCGTCGGGGGCCCGGGACAGGCGGGCCGGGGGGGTGGGGACTACTTGCCCAGGCCGGCCTTGACGGAGCAGATCGGCCAGGCGCCGGGGCCCTGGGCGGCGAGGACCTTCTCGCCGATGGCGATCTGCTGCTCCTTGGTGGCCTGGTGGGCCTGCGGGGCGTACGCGGTGCCGCCGAAGGCGGCCCAGGTGCTGGAGGTGAACTGCAGGCCGCCGAAGAAGCCGTTGCCGGAGTTGACGGCCCAGTTGCCGGTGGCCTCGCAGGAGGCGACCTTGTCCCAGACGGTGGCCGGCGCGGCGGAGGCGCTGGTGGCCGTGACGAGGCCGGCGACCGGCAGGGCGGTGATCGCCCCGGCCATCAGAGCCATCCGGACGCGGTTGCGGCGCTTCGGGGTGGCGGTGGTGGTGGCAGCGGCAGTCTCGTTACGGAAGGTCATGCGGTTCCTTTCGGAGGAGGCTGCGAGCGCGCGGAACCAGGCCCTCGGAAGGCCGTTGGTTTCGGGGGACACGTCACTCGCGTGGTCCGGCACCGTTCCGGTTCCGGGGCGGTGAAGCCGGCCGGAGCGGAGTGCTTGGTGCAACGGATTCGAAGGTACGGGGGCGGTTGAGGCGGTTTCAAGGATTTGGAGGTTTAGGCACGTCAGGGAGCCGTTACCGGGCGTAAGGATCAAGGAAATGACATGATTTGGCCCGATTTGCCACCATTTGCAAGATCAAACCACCCGTCGAAGTGGCCTGCGTCACGCCGAAAGTCGTGTGAGCCCGCCCACATCGTCGACAGCGCGTGACGTACCACCAGCCCCCGGTGTCGAAATCGCCGCCCCGCCCGGCGCCCCGGGTGGCCCGCACCACAACCCTCACCGGGAGGGCCCCCTCCGCTCACGCACGGTGGCGGGCATAGCCTCGGGGCCATGAGCAACGAGAGCGATGCAGAGGACGTGGAGGCCGTCGGCGGCGCCGGGGAGCCCGGGGCGGCAGCGGCCCCCGCGGGCTTCGAACTGGGGACGGACGGGCCCAAGGTGATCCTGGCGGGGCTGGACGGCTCCGACTCCTCCTGGCGCGCCACCGCCTACGCCGCCGGGCTGGCCCGCCGCCAGGGTGCCACCCTCGCGGTCGCGTACGTCCAGCCGATCCTGGGCTCGGCCACCGCGCTGGCCGGGGCCGTGGTGGAGGAGACCACCCAGGAGATCGCCGACGAGCTGCTGACCGCACTGCGCGAGGCCGAGCACCACGTGAAGGAGGTGTGGCGGGTGGAATGGCGCTTCCTCACCATGCGCGGCGACCCCTATACGGGGCTGGCCAAGCTCGCGGACGAACTGCGCGCCGACGCCGTCGTGGTCGGTGCCTCCGAGCAGGCCGGGCACCGGGTGATCGGCTCGGTCGCCGTCCGCCTGGTGAAGGCGGGCCGCTGGCCGGTCACCGTGGTGCCGTAGCGCGGCCGGGCCGCCCGGCAGGGGGCCGGGCGGCGGCGGGTAGGGTGCGTGACCATGACGGAAACGCCGGGCGCGCACCCCACCGGGCCCGCCCACCCGACCGGCAGCGACCTGCACCTCGACCTCCCCGCCGTCGGGGGCCGCCGTGCCGCGCTGATGGCGGCCCTGCGCGAGGCGATCCGCAGCGGCCGGCTCGCCCCCGGCACCCGACTGCCGCCGTACCGCGCGCTCGCCGCCGACCTCGGGCTGGCCCGCAACACCGCCGCCGAGGCGTACGCCGAACTCGTCGCGGAGGGCTGGCTGACCGCGCGTCAGGGTTCCGGCACCGCCGTCGCCGAGCGGGCCGAGCCCGTCCCGCCGAGCCCGTCCCCCCGGCCCTCCGCGCGGCCGGGGCCCGTCCACGACCTGCGTCAGGGCCGGCCGGACGCCGCGTCCTTCCCGCGCACCTCCTGGCTGGCCGCCGCCCGCCGGGCCCTGACCGCGGCGCCCAACGAGGCCTTCGGGCCCGGCGATCCGCAGGGTCGGCGCGAACTGCGCACCGTCCTCGCCGACTACCTGGCCCGCGTCCGCGGGGTGCGCACCGACCCGGACCGGATCGTGGTCTGCTCGGGCTTCGCCCACGCGCTGCGGCTGCTGTTCGCCGGCGGGGCACCCGCCCTGCCGCCCGAGTCGACCGGGCCGCTGGCCGTCGAGGCGTACGGGCTGGGGTTCCATCGCGGGCTGCTGGCCGCCGCCGGGGTCGCCACCGTGCCCCTTCCGGTCGACGAACACGGCGCCAGGCTCGGCGGGTTGGCGCACCGTCAGGACGTCCGGACGGCCCTGCTCACCCCCGCCCACCAGTTCCCGACCGGCGGACCGCTGCACGCCGGCCGCCGCGCCGCCGTGGTCGACTGGGCGCGCGGGCGCGGCGGCCTGCTGCTGGAGGACGACTACGACGGCGAGTTCCGCTACGACCGCCAGCCGGTCGGCGCCGTCCAGGGGCTCGACCCCGAGCGGGTGGTCTACCTCGGCTCGGTCAGCAAGAGCCTGTCACCGGCGCTGCGGCTCGGCTGGATGGTGCTGCCGGACCACCTGGTCGACCGGGTGCTCGCCGCCAAGGGCGAACGCGAGGGCTGGGCCAGCGCGTTGGACCAGCTGACCCTCGCCGAGCTGATCGACTCCGGCGGCTACGACCGGCACGTGCGGCGGATGCGCCGCCGCTACCGGGAGCGCCGCGACCAGCTGGTGGCCGCGCTGGCGGCGAGCGCCCCGCACATCGGGGTCTCCGGCGTCGCGGCCGGCCTGCACGCCGTCCTGCGGCTGGAGCCCGGCACCGAGCACGCGGTGCTCCAGGCCGCCGCCCGCCGGGGCCTGGGCCTGGACGGGCTCGCCGACTACCGGCACCCGGGGATCGGCCCGGAGGCCATGCCGGCCATGGACGGCCTGGTCGTGGGCTACGCCGCGCCGCCCGACCACGCCTACCCGGCGGCGCTCGCCGCGCTCTGCGACATCCTGCCGCCGCCCGCCTGAACCAGCCGGGCCCGGGGCGGCCGGACCGGCACCGGCCTGCCGGGCGACCGGCTCCGGGTGGCCGTCCGGGGCGGCGGGCGAAGCATAGGGCCCCGGGCGGGGGAGTGGGGGCGGAACGCGGCCGGGGTGGTCCACGGTGTCCGCCCCCGACTCGTGCGTCGGTACGGACCGGGGCGGAGCGGGGCAACGGAACCGGTACCGCGCCCTACGCTCCTTGGTCATGCGCAGAACACATTTGAGCCGCGTCGCCCTCGCCGCGTGCCCGGCCCTCGCCGTCGGTCTGCTCCTCTCCGCCACACCCGCCCAGGCCGACACCCCGCTGCCGTTCACGGCCGTCTCCGACCGGCAAACGACCGTCCGGGGCGGCGAGTTCACCCTGACCCTGACGCTCAGCAACCCGTACGACACGCCGATCCAGTTCGTGTACCAGAGCGTTCAGCCGACCTACCAGACCAGTCTGGAGAGCGGCCTCAAGTTCACCGCCACGGCCTGCGGCACCCAGACCAACGGCTGCAGCGACAACGTCCACGGCGGGATCGCCCGGTACAACGTGCCGCTCGCCCCCGGTGCCACGAGCAGCTTCACGGTCACCTATACCGTGGCGCCGGACTCGACCTGCGGCGCGGCGACCAGGATCGACTTCTACTCCTACCTGTACTACGAGTACAAGGGGGGCGAGGCCAAGAACTCCGGCATCGTCGGCATCCCCGGCAGCCAGATCGCCTGCGCCTGACGCATCGCCCGACCGGCGCTCCCTCGCCGCTTCCCCGTCGCACCCCCACTGCGCATCCCCGATCCCCCGTCAGGTGCCGGCCGCCCCCGTCCCGGCACCTGACGGGCCGTTCGCGTGCCCGGATCCCGGTGGCGGGCCGGCTCCCATGGTCGGGGCGCAGCTGACCGGCCCCGTTGCGTCGGCCCCGTTGTGCCGGCCCCCCGTCGCCGACCCGCTCCCGCCGATGTCGTACGGGAGGTACGCCGCCTGTCCGCTTGTCCGCGCGCGGGGGTCGGTCGCGCGGGATCCGCGGCGGGGAACGGATGTTCTCGCGACCCGGGGCCCGAGCGGAATGGGACTGCTTCAGATTCACCCTATCGGGGGGTAGTCGGCCTCCGCGCGGGCCCGGTCGGGCGCTGGTGATCTAGGGTTCCCGATGGGCCGCCGGGAGACGGTGGCCGTGATCGCGATGAATCGCCAACACCCCCATCGATACGCGTGTCTGATGAGCCGTCATGGCATCAGTCGGGGTGGATCGGGGCGACCCCGTCGCCGTCCGACCCCGACCGCGTGATCCGACCAGATGAATGGAGACCCCTGCCGATGCCCGTGGACACGAGCCCGGAGACAGCGCAGGTCCCGCAGCAGTCCAGCCTCACGACGGCCGCTGCCCGCAACCTCGCCACCACGACCAAGTCCGCACCGCAGATGCAGGAGATCACCTCCCGCTGGCTGCTCAAGGTGCTTCCCTGGGTACAGGCCGCCGGCGGTGCCTACCGTGTCAACCGACGGCTCACCTACACCGTCGGCAACGGTGTGGTCGAGTTCATCAAGACCGGCTCCCAGGTCCGGGTGATCCCCGCCGAGCTGGGTGAGCTCGCCCTGCTGCGCGGCTTCGAGGACGAGGAGGTGCTGACCGCCCTCGCCGACCGCTGCGAGCAGCGCGACTTCGGCCCCGGTGAGGTGCTCACCACCCAGGGCGGGGCCGCCGACCGGATCTTCCTGATCGCGCACGGCAAGGTCAACAAGATCGGCACCGGCAAGTACGGCGACGACACCGTGGTCGGCGTGGCCGGCGACGGCGACCGCTTCGGCGACGACGCCCTGCTGAACCCGGACGCCGTCTGGGAGTTCACCGCCACGACCGCCACCGCCGGCGTCGCGCTCACGCTGACCCGCCGCGACTTCGCCGCCATCCGGGACAACTCGCCGAGCCTCCAGGAGCACCTGCTCGGGTTCCTGGCCCTGCCGCAGCAGGCCCAGAACGAGCGCGGCGAGGCCGAGATCGCCATGTCGGCCGGCCACCACGGTGAGTTCGAGCTGCCCGGCGCCTTCGTGGACTACGAGCTCAAGCCCCGCGAGTACGAGCTGAGCGTCGCGCAGACCATCCTCAAGGTCCACACCCGCGTCGCCGACCTGTACAACGAGCCGATGAACCAGATCGAGCACCAGCTCCGGCTGACCATCGAGGCGCTGCGCGAGCGCCAGGAGCACGAGCTGGTCAACAACCCGGAGTTCGGCCTGCTCAACAACGCCGACTTCGACCAGCGGATCCAGACCCACTCCGGCCCGCCCACTCCGGACGACCTGGACGAGCTGCTCAACCGCCGCCGCGACCCCGACTACCTGCTCGCCCACCCGCGGACGATCGCCGCGATCGGCCGCGAGTTCAACGCCCGCGGCCTGTACCCCCACCACGTCGACCTCGGCGGGCAGCAGGTGCCGGCCTGGCGCGGGGTGCCGATCCTGCCGTGCAACAAGATCCCGATCACCAAGGAGAACACCAGCTCCATCCTGGTGATCCGTACCGGTGAGGACAACCAGGGCGTCATCGGCCTGCACCAGAACGGCATCCCGGACGAGTACCAGCCGTCGCTGTCCGTCCGCTTCATGGGCATCGACGAGAAGGCGATCATCTCCTACCTGGTCAGCGCCTACTACTCGGCCGCGATCCTGGTGCCGGACGCGGTCGGCGTCCTGGAGAACGTCGAGATCGCGCACCGCCGCCACTGAGGACGGCCGACAACGGGGCCGGGCCGTAACCGGTCGGCCCGAAGATCGTTTGACCTGATGACGGACGGCCCGCCCCCGGAAGGCGGGCCGTCCGCCTGATCGTGCCTCATCACGTCTGATCACGCCTGCCCGCGTCCTCCTGCGGGCCGGGCGGATCGTCCTGTTCTGATCCCGTCCCCGGCGACCCGAGAGGTGAGTGGAGCCCATGCCGCAGCGCCGGCAGTCCCGACGGATATCGCTGGACGGCGGTGGGGGTGCGGCCTCCGGTCGGCGGACCAGGCTGATCGGCGCCGCGGTCGGCGTGGTCGCGATGTGCGCCCTGGTCGGCGGCGCCTCGGCGTCCGGCACCGAACACCACGGCGGGGAGCAGCAGCACGGCACGACCGTCGACTCCTGCGTCTGCACCGCGACGGACGTGTCGGTGCAGGTCGGGCCGGGCGGGGACGTGAACGTCGGGGTCGACGTGGACGTCCAGGTCGGCGTCACCGTCGTCCCGACGGCCGACGCACGGCACCAGGGGCCCGGGCTCCCGCACCGGCACCACCCGTGCCGCACGCCGAAGGCCGTGCCCGGACCGGCCTCACCACGGCCCTCGGACACCACGGGGGTCCGTCGGCAGCCCGGCCGCCCGGACGACGAGCACGGCGGGTACGGGGGGTACGGGGGCCACGACGGGGACTGGTGGCACGGGGACTGGTGGCACGGGGACTGGTGGCACCACCACCATCACCACCCGCACCCCTGCCCGAGCCCCACGCCCACGCCGACCCCGACGTCGAGCCCCACCCGCACGCCCAGCCCGACGGCGACCCCGACGCCGAGTGCCACGCCGACGCCTTCGCCGACGTCGAAGCCCAGTCCGACTCCGGCACCCGTCCCCACGCAGTCGCCGACCCCCGCGCCGACAACGCCGGCTCCCAGCAGGACACCTGGGCCCACCCCGCCGCCGACGGCACCTGCGCCCCCTCCGCCGCCCGCGCCGAACCCGCCCGCACCCCCGGCGCCGGCCCCGGCAGCACCGGCGCCCCCACCGGACCCGGTGGCCCCCAGCCCGGACGCGCCGAGCCCGGTGCGCCCGAGCCCGCTGTGGCCGACCCCGGCGGCGCAGCCCGTGTACCACGTGCGGGCGGCGCAGCCGCCGGCCCCGCCGCAGCACCACCACAACGCCCCGGCGACGACCACCATGCTGCTGGTCACGGTGCCCGCCATCCTGGCGGCGGCGGCCCTGCGCCCGGGCCGTGGACGCGGCCGTTCCGGGCGGTCCTGACCGCCCCACCGAGGCGGCCCGCCCCGGCCCCCGGTCCGGCCCTGGAGCCCGACCTGCCCGGCCCGGGGCCGGCCCCGATCCTTTGTTCCGTCACAAGCCGAGCCAGAGAAGGGAGTTCCCATGTCCGAATGGTTGGCGTTGGCCATCGCGATGGCGGCGGCCTGTGCCGTCGTGGTGGCGGTGGTGGTGTTGCGGCACCGCCGGGTGGGCACCGAGAAGAACGTCGACGAGACCCCGGACGTCATCGACTACATCACGATGATGATCGGCGTGGTCTACGCGATCGTCCTCGGCCTCGCCCTCGCGGGTGTCTGGGAGGCGCGCGGCGCCGCCCAGGACGACCTGTTCCGGGAGGCGCAGTCGTTGCAGGAGGTGAGCGACCGGGCGGTGGTCTACCCGGCCGAGTTCCGCGACCAGGTCCGGGCCGACGTGGACGCCTACGTCTCGTACGTGGTGAAGGTCGAGTGGGACTACATGCGCAAGAACGGCGAGATCTCCGACAAGGGCACCGAACTGCTGGACAAGCTGCGGGTGGACGTCGCCACCCGGCCGCCGGCCTCCGAGCTGGAGTCGCAGTCCTACCAGCCGATCATGGACCGGATCAGCCAGGCCGACGACGCCCGCAACTCGCGCGGGCAGAACGCCGGGCCGACCATGCCCGGGGTCGTCTGGTTCGGCCTGATCACCGGTGCCGTGGTGACCGTCGGCATGCTGTTCGCGCTGCAGATCCGGCGCACGCCGCGGGAGTTGATCCTGGCGGGCTGCTTCAGCGCGCTGATCGCGTTCCTGCTGTTCATGATCTGGGACTTCGACGATCCGTTCGGCCGGAGCGTCTCGGTGACCACCCAGCCGTTCGTCGACCTGTTCCCCTCCCTCGGGCTCAAGGGCTGAGCAGGGCCCGCCGAACCTCGCCGAAGCGGGTGGGCCCGCGCGGAGATCCGCGCGGGCCCACCGGCGTGCCGGACGTCAGCGCAGGCTGCCGTCCATGGAGTTGAGCAGCGTGCCGGAGGCGTCGTCGTTCTCCAGGGAGAAGGCGAACAGGCCGCCGAGGCCCTTGCTCTTGGTGTAGGCCCCGCGCGCCTGGATGGCCTGCGGGGTGTCGCCGGTCCAGAAGTTGGTGCCGTCGTAGACCCAGCTGCTCTCGGTGACCGGGTCCCAGTGGGTGGTGGCGGCGGTCGGGTTGAGCTCCTTCCAGGCGGCCAGTCCGGCCTCCTGGCTCAGCGGCTTGGCGGCCGTCGGGCCGGTCGCGCTCTGGTACAGGCCGTAGTTGGAGCCGGCCGGGACGCCTGTCCAGCCACGCCAGTAGAACGGGATGCCGAGCACCAGCTTGTTGGCCGGGAAGCCGCCGGGGATGCCGTACTCGGGCAGGCCGGTGGTGTACGCGGCGAGCATGGTGTCGACGTTGTACTTGCGGGTGCCGGGGGTGATCGGCGTGGTCGGGTCGGCCGGGCTGTCGTGCAGCGGGTCCTGGTGGTTGGTCGGGCCCTTGGCGTCCCAGGCGCCGTGCATGTCGTAGGACATGACGTCGGCGTAGTCGAGGTAGTTGCCGATCTTGTCGGTCTCCAGCTGGGCGATCTTGTCCTGGCCGCTGGGCAGGGCGGCGGACAGCAGGTAGCGCTTGCCCTGGGCGGAGCCGAGCGCGTCCAGTTGGGTGCGGAACTCCTTGAGCAGGAGGGTGAAGTTCTGCTTGTCGGCGGGGGAGTAGTGGTTGCCGGTGTGGCCGCCGGCCGAGCCCGGGTACTCCCAGTCGAGGTCGACGCCGTCGAAGATGCCGGCCGCCGTGGCCGCGCCGCCGGAGGCGTCGCCCGCGACGCCGGTCGGCAGGTTCCCCTTGAGGAACATGTCGACGCAGGAGGAGACGAAGGTCTTCCGGGAGGCGTCGGTGGCGGCCGCGTCGGAGAAGTACTTGGAGTACGTCCAGCCGCCGATCGAGATGGTGAACCGCAGGTTCGGGTACTTGGCCTTGAGCTGGCGCAGCTGGTTGAAGTTGCCCTTGAGCGGCTGCTCCCAGGTGTCGCTGCTGCCGTCCACGCTGGTGCCGGAGTTGTAGTCGGACTGGTAGTCGGCGTAGGCGTCGCCCGCGCCGTCACCGGCGTTGGGGTTGTTCTCGTTGGTCGAGTCGGAGGCCTTCACCGCCTGGAAGCAGGTGAGCTTGGTGGGGTCGATGTTGGCGAACGCGTAGTGGATGACGTCCAGCTTGCCAGCGGCGCCGCTGGTGTCGACGTTCTTCGGGTAGTACGCGTTCTCGTAGACGCCCCACTGGTCGAAGTAGGCCGAGCGGACGGGCTGTTGCGCGGGGGCGGCGGCCGTCGTGGTGCTCACCGCGGCGGACTGGGCGGAGGCGTGGGAGCCGGAGTAGCCCTGGACGCTGAAGGTGTACGCCTTGCCGGGCAGCAGCGAGCTGACGGCGACGGAGGTGCCCATCGAGGTGGCGACCAGCTGGCCGTTGGACCACACCTTGTAGGCGATCGGGCCGTCGCCGGTGGTCAGGGTGGAGGGCTGCCAGGTGAGCACCACGGCGCCCGCGGTGACCTTGGTGACGGCGACGCCGGTGGGCGTGGTGACCTTGCCGTCCCCCGCCGGGCCGCTGGCGGTGGCCGTCGCGGTCGGGCTGCCGGACGCGGTGGGGCTGCCGCTGGCCGTCGGACTGCCGCTCGCGGTGGGGCTGCCGGACGCGGTCGGACTGCTGGACGCGGTCGGGCTGGTGGAGGCCGTCGGGCTGCCGCTCGCGGTCGGGCTGCTGGTGGCCGTCGGGCTGCCGGTGGAGGTGGGCCCGGCCGGGCCGGTCAGGCTGAGGTCGTCGGCGTAGTAGGCGCCGGTGCCGTACCAGCCGTGGGTGAAGACCGTCACCGAGGTGGTGGTGGCGCCGGTGGTGAAGGTGGTGCTCAGCTGGTTCCAGCCGGTGCCGCCGGGCGTCCAGACCGAGGAGTTGACGCCCGTCCCGGTGGCGCCGAGGTAGACGTAGCTGCCCTGGACGAAGCCGGACAGGGTGTACGTGGTGTTCGGCTGGACGGTGACGGTCTGCTGGCACTGCGCGGTGTCGGAGGCCGAGGCCGCGCCGCTGAGCGCGTAACTCCCGCCGTGCACCGGGGTGGTGACGACGGAGCCGTTGGCGCAGGTCCAGCCGGTCAGGGTGCCGGCCTCGAAGTCGCCGTTGGCCAGCAGGTTCACCGGGGCGGCCGAGGCGGGGCTGAGGGTCAGGGCGAGGGCGGCGCCGCTGGTGCTGAGCGTGGCGGCGAGGGCCAGGGCCATGGCCCGTCTGCGCGGGGCGGTCCGGTGCCCGGCGGCCTGGGCGGGCCGTGCGGGCATGACGCGGTCGTGCATGCGGTTGTCCTCCGGATGTGTGGGGGTTCCGGCGGTGCGTGGCCCGGGGTGGGCCGGGGGAGCCGCCCGGGCGCTGTGGGGGCGCGCGGGCAGGTGGAGCGTGCCGACGTACGGACGGCGGACGCGGCGGGCCGGCTGACCCGCTCGCGTCACGACATCACAGATTGGACTGGACCAATATTCGCCGTCAAGGGTGTCCGCCCGCTGGACCGTTCCGGGCCGCCGACGCCCGGGCCCGGTAGGTTGACCGCTGCGGAGCAGGCCCGCCGAACGGAGGACTCGCGATGGACAGCCAGGACTGGGACGACCGCTACGCCGCGACCGAGCTGGTGTGGGGCGCCGAGCCCAACCGCTGGGTGGTCCGCGAACTGACCGGCCTCACCCCGGCCCACGCCCCCGGCCACGCCCTCGACCTGGCCGCCGGCGAAGGCCGCAACGCTATCTGGCTGGCCGGCCGGGGCTGGGAGGTCACCGGGCTGGACTACTCCGCCGTCGCCCTGGAACGTGCCGAGCGGCTCACCGCCGACCTGCCCGACGAGGTCGCCGACCGGCTCACCTGGCGGCACGGCGACGCCCGCACCTTCGAGGCCCCCGCCGCCGGCTACGACCTGATCCTGGTCGCCTACCTCCAGGTCCCCGCCCGGGACCGGCGGGCCGCGCTGCGCCGCGCCGCCGCCGCGCTCGCTCCCGGCGGCACCCTGCTGGTGGTCGGGCACGACCTGAGCAACCTCACCGAGGGCGTCGGCGGCCCGCAGGACCCGGCCGTGCTGTTCACCCCGGAGGACGTCCTCGCCGACCTCGCGGACCGCGGCCTGCGCACCGTCCGGGCCGAACGGGTGCACCGGACGGTCGGCCCGGAGCCCGGGCACAAGGGCGAGGGCGACGGCGTCGCGGTCGACGCGCTGGTGCGCCTGGAGCGGGGTGCCGAGTGACGGGGGACCGAGTGACGGGGCACCGAGTGGCGGGGGACCAGGTGACGGGGGGCCGAGAGATGGAGCACCGAGTGGCGGCGCGGCCGACCCGGCGCACCCTGCTCACCGGCCTGGCGATCGCCGCTCCGGTGCTGCTGGCGGGCTGCTCGGCCTCCTCCGGCAAGGCCGGCAAGAAGGCGGGCGAGGAGGCCGGCGCGGCCAGGGCGAGCGACGCGGGCGGCGAGGCCCTGGTGATGATCATCCGGCACGGCGAGAAGCCGGACGGCGGCCACCCGGGACTGGACGAGAACGGCGGCCACGACGGCAAGTCCCTCACCGAGCGCGGCTGGTCCCGCGCCCGGGCGCTGCCCACCCTGTTCGCCCCGCCCGCACCCGGCCTGCGCACCCCCGCCCGGATCCTCGCCGCCGCCGACCAGGGCCCACTGGCGGGGGCGCACCGGATGCGGCAGACCGTCACCCCGCTCGCCGCCAAGCTCGGGCTGACCGTCGACACCGGGTACGCCGAGTCCCAGGAGACCGCCCTGGCCGGCGCTGCCCTGGCCGGGCCCCGGCCGGTGCTGATCTGCTGGGAGCACTCGCGGATCCCGCGGATCGTCGAGGCGCTCGGCGCCGCCGGCAGCGGCGCACCCGCCACCTGGCCGGACCGCTTCGACCTGGTCTGGGTGTTCGCCCGCCCGGCCGGCGGGGCCTGGACCTTCCAGGAGGTCCGCCAGCACCTGCTGGACGGCGACGCCTGATCCGCCTGCGGGCGGACGCGATGTGACGAAGCGTCAACTAGCTTGTGGGTCATGAGGACTCGCACGTTCTTCGCCGCCGCGGCCGTCACGGCGCTGCTGCTGTCCGGCTGCGCCGAATCCGGCTCCGAGGACGGGCCGCAGCCCGGGCCGACCCGGGCCGGCGGCGCGCCGCCGACCGGGGGCGAGCGCCGGGCCGACGGCGCCGAGCTGCTCTACCGGGCCGAGGGCGGTCGCAGCGCCCAGAACCCCGCCTTCGCCCCGGACGGCCGCTCGGTGCTGCTGACCGAGTTCAGCGAGGGCTACAACAAGGGCGCCGCCGCCCTCGGGGTGCTGCCGCTGGACGGCGCCCGCGCGCCGCAGAAGGTCCTGGAGGATCCCGACAAGGCCGCCGTCAACCTCCCGGGCACCAGCTGGAACGCCGCCACCGGCGCCTTCACCTTCGCCACCGACCGGGAGTCCGGCCACGACGAGGTCTGGCTGATGACGCCCGGCGGCAGCCCCGAGCGGGTCACCCGGCACGAGGACGGCAGCGGCTACAGCGAGCCGAGCTTCTCCCCGGACGGCGCGTGGATCGTCTTCCAGCAGAGCTGGGAGCCGGAACACGCCGCCGTGCACGGCGACGACGCCGAACAGGACTCGCTCTGGAAGGTCCGCCGCGCCGGCGGCGCCCCCCTCCGGCTGGTCGACGGCAAGGGCACCGGCACCGACAACCGGCAGCCGAACTGGTCGCCCCGGGGCGACCGGATCGTCTTCCAGCGGCGCGCCGCCGGCGGCGAGAACTGGGCGCTGTGGACGGTCGGCGCGGACGGCACCGGCCTGCGCCAGGTCACCGACGTGCCGGGCGAGCACACCGACCCCACCTGGTCCCCGGACGGCCGGTACCTGGTGTTCTCCTCCAACCTCGGCGACCTGCCGAACGCCCAGGTCTTCGTGGTCGCGGCCGACGGCGGCCGCCCCGTCCGGGTGACCGGCGACGACGGCTCGTACGACGGCGCGCCGAGCTGGTCCCCGGACGGGAAGTGGATCGCCTTCGAGTCCGCCCCGGGCGGCGAGGCCAACCCCGCCGCCCTCTGGCGCATCCCCGCGCCCGCGCTCTAGCTCACCGTCACCGTCACCACCGAGTACTGCACGACGGTCAGCGGCACGCTGACCGTCGCTCCCGTGACGGTGTACGGGACGGGCTTGGGCGTCGGGTCGGTGCCGTCCGGGGTGGCGACGGTGACGGCCGTGACGGCGGCGCCGGCCGGGAGGGCGTAGGAGAGCGTGCAGTTGGCGGGCGTGGTGCGGAAGGCCGCCGGGGTGTCGCCGAAGTTGGTGAAGTTCACCAGGTGGACGACGGTGTCGTCGCCGAGCCGCCGCGCGTCCAGGAAGATCCGGCGGTCCCCGACCAGGGTGACGGCGGGCGGTGCGGACCGGCGGACGGGGGCGAGCAGTTGGTCGGCCGAGGCCTGGTCGGTCTTGGTGAGGTAGCTGAGCCCGGCCCGGTTGCGGACGTACCAGCAGGTGCCGCTGCCGTAGGCGTTCTGCTTGCCGGCCGGCAGCGGGCTGCCCCGGCGCAGCCCGAGCACGTCGGAGAGCGCGAACTCGGCGCGCTGGCCGCCCAGTTCGTCGAGCGCGGTGGGTGCCGGGCCGGTGATCACGATCGTCCCGCCGGCCGCGACGAAGCCCCGCAGCACGGCCGCCTCGGCGTCCGAGACCGCCTGGAGGTCGGGCAGCAGCAGCACCTTGAACCGGGCCAGGTCGGCGGCGGCCAGGCCGGGGCTGGGCACCGTGTCGAACGGGATGTGCGCGTACACCAGCGCCTTCACCGCGCCCCGGAACTCGCCCAGCCAGGGGACGGAGGCGCAGCTCTGCTCCGGGTCGTCGCCGCCCCACCAGTCGCTGATCCCGGCCGGCGCGGTCGCGTTGACGTACATCCCGATGCCCGCGCCCGGGCTGACGTAGTCCCGGGACGGGCTGGAGTGGTAGACGCCGACCTGGGCGGCCGAGGCGGCGTTGTAGAGCCGCTCCTGGTTGGTCCGGACGAAGCGGTACATCCGGGCGCGCATCGCCGCGTCCACGGTGTCGTTCTTGTACGGCGTCTTCACCTCGTAGGGGTTGCAGCCGGCCGCGATCAGCTGGGACATCACCAGCGAGGCGTCGTCGGCCTGCCAGCCGTAGGAGAATGCCCAGGCGGGCTTGGTGCCGCTGGCGCCGCGCGCGTACTTGTACATCGAGATGAGACAGACCCAGTCGGAGGCGGTGGCGTGTCGCATGCCGTCGTAGTTGCCGAGGATGTCCACCTCCCAGACCTGGCTGACGGCGCCCTCGGCCTGGCGCAGGTAGCCGCCGTCCAGGCCGATCGAGGTGGCGTAGCGGTAGTCCATCGAGACGGTCTCGACGAAGGTGACCAGGTCGGGGTTGACCGCGCGCCCGGCGGCGGCGATGTCGAGCTGGAACTGGAGCAGGTTGCGGTGGCGCCATTCGAGGTAGCGGCGGAACACCGGGTCGGTGAAGTCGGCGGCCTTGGGCAGGGCGAGGCCGCTGTCGGCCTTGAAGGCGGCCGCGCCCCAGGTGGAGGCGTCGCACCAGGAGAGCACGCCGTCGAAGTAGATCGGGACGTCCGGCCAGATGCCGTCCACGCCGGTGGCGGCCACGCCCTTGATCCGCTTGAGGTAGTAGTCCCGCCAGGGCGAGTTGGGGCTGAGCCAGACGCTCTCGTCGCCCGGGTCGACCCAGACCACCACGCTGCCGTAGAACACGTTGGGCTTTCCGGCGAGGTCGCGCTGGACCCAGGCGCCGCCCTGGTCGTTCTTGTAGAACGAGCGGCCCTTCTCGCCGCCGGGGGAGATCAGCTCCAGGGAGGGGTAGTACATGACGACCTTGAGGCCGGCGGCGTGCGCCAGGCCGGTGAAGGTCTTCACCTCGGCCATGTGGGCCGCGAACTCGGCGTCGGTGAGCCAGTTGGAGAGCAGGGTGTCGAGTTCGATGACGCTGACGTTCTGCGCCTTGAGGGCGTCGACGGCGCTCTGCATGTCGGCGGGCTCGTTGAAGGTGCCGTCGCCGACGCGGGCGAACCGGGCCCAGTCCGGCCAGGGTTGCGCCGTGGCGGCGCCGCCGCCGGGGAGGGTGGCGGGTGCGGGCACGGACTCCGGTACGGGCGCGGGCGCGGGTTCCGGGGCGGCGGCCCAGGCCTGGCCGCCGGGCAGCAGCCGGACGGCGGCGAGCGCGCCGCCGGTGCCCAGGCCGGCCCGCAGCAGGCGGCGGCGGCCGAGGCGCGAGGTGGTGGCGGCGGTGGCGGGTGCGGGCGGTGTTCCTTCGTGCTCGGACATGGTGGTCCCCCCAGCGTGGGTTGGCGGATCACGGGAACGTGCGCGGAACGCTCGGTGCGGCGGCGGCCGTTCTCCCGGTCGGCGGCGCCTCCGAGCCGACCCTAGTCCGCGGGCCGCCCGCCTGTTCGGCCCCTGCTCGCGGCTACGCCAGACGTCGGAATCGCCGGTTGCCAGGTTGGCCGAGCCGGATTGCGCGCCGCCCCGCGCAAGCTCCTCCCCGGGGCGCTTGACAGTGTGCAGACCGCCCCCGGTGGTGACGGCGGGGGGAGTGCGGGGTAGGGGTGCTGGGAGCGCGCCGGTCGGATGATCATAGATGTTCGACAGTGCTGTAGATTCACGGCACGGAGCGGCGGCAGGGACGAGGAGGGCACGATGAGCGTTTCGCTGGCCAAGGGGCAGAAGATCAGCCTGGAGAAGCCGGGCGGCGGTCAGCTGAGTGTGGTCCGGATGGGCCTGGGCTGGAAGGCCGCGCAGCCCAAGGGCTTCTTCGCCAAGCTGCTGGCCGCCGGTCGGGAGATCGACCTGGACGCCTCGGCGGTGCTGTTCTCCCAGGGGCGGCCGGTGGACGTGGTCTTCTTCCAGCACCTCAACAGCAATGACGGTTCCGTCCGGCACAGCGGCGACAACCTGGTCGGCGGCGCGGGCGACGCGACCGACGACGAGTCGATCACCGTCGACCTGACCAAGATGGCCGCCGAGGTCGACCAGATCCTCTTCACCGTCAACTCCTTCACCGGCCAGACCTTCCAGGAGGTCGAGGCGGCCTTCTGTCGGCTGGTCGACGAGCAGACGGGCGCCGAGCTGGCCCGGTACACGCTCACCGGGGGCGGCCCGTACACCGCGCAGATCATGGCCAAGGTGCAGCGCACGCCCGCCGGTTGGCAGATGACTGCGATCGGGCAGCCGGCCAGCGGGCGGACCTTCCAGGACCTGATGCCGGAGCTGGTCAAGCACCTGTGACCCGGTCAGGGGCCGGCCCGCCGTGGCCGGCCCCGTCCGCTTCCCCCGCCGCGGCCCCGGGAGTCAGCGCGTTTCGAGGTCGCGGCGCCGGAACCCGGCCAGCGCCAGGGCGATCAGGGCGGCCGCGACCAGGGTGAGCGCCGCGAGCGGCGTCCAGTCCATGGCGGCCGCCGGGAGCCGGGGCACCTGCCCGAACGGGGAGAGCCGGTCCAGGCCCGCCGGGAGCTTCAGCAGCGGGCCCAGGTAACCGATCACGAACGCGTACGCCGGCACCAGCCAGGCCAGCTGCGTCGCCCGGGGCAGCCAGCCGTACACGGCGGCGGCGAACCCCACCGTCACCCACTGGGCGGGCGCGAACGCCAGGGCCGCGCCGACCAGTCGCGGGAACGCGCCGGCGTCACCGGTGGACAGCGCCCCGGCCAGGCCGAAGCCCGTCCCCGCCGCGAGCAGCACCGCGGTCGAGCCCAGCAGCGCCGCCGCCAGGTGCCCGACCAGCCAACCGGACCGGGACACCCCGGTGGCCAGCACCGGCTCGGCCCGCCCGGCGCTCTCCTCGGCGCGCGGGCGCAGCGTCGCCAGCACCGCGTAGACCGCGCCGACCACCGCCACCACCAGCAGGGTCATCGCGGCGAAGGAGTCGCTGAGCGAGCGGCCGCCGAGCCGGGCGAGGGCCTCCTTCAGCTGGTCGACGTCCTTGACCATCGCGTCGGCGCCGCCCAGCAGTGACCCGTACATCGCGCCGAGCAGTAGCAGCGCGACCGCGAAGCCGCCCAGCAGGCCGCGGTGCAGGCGCAGGGCGAGGCCGAGCGGGGTCCCGAGGGCGGGACGGGCGGTGGGCGGCCCCGGGCGGGCGGCGCGCAGCCCGGCGCCCACGTCCCGTCGGGTGCTCAGTGCGAAGCCGGCCGCCCCGGTGACGGCGGCCAGGGCGAGCGCGGGCAGCAGCGGCCACCAGCGGTCGTCCACGAAGGGATAGCTGCGCTGGAGCCAGCCGATCGGGGAGGCCCAGGAGAGCCCGTTCGACCCGGCGTCCCCGGCCGCGCGCACCGCGTAGGCGGTGCCGAGCACTGCGAGGGCCAGCCCGGAGGCCGTCCGGGCGTGCGCGGTGACCTGGACGGCGACGGCGGCGACCGCCGCGAACAGCAGTCCGGCGGCGGTGGTCGCGGCCCCGAACAGCAGCGCGCCGCCGGTGCCGAGCCCGGGGACGCCGAGGGCGGGCAGCCCGGCGGCGAGCAGCAGGCCGAGCGCGAGGTCGGCGACGGCTGCGGCGCCGAGGGCGGCCGCGAGCTGGGCGTGCCGGCCGACGGCGGCGGAGCGGACCAGCTCGGCCCGCCCGCTCTCCTCCTCGGCCCGGGTGTGCCGGGTGACGGTCAGCACGCTCATCAGCCCGGCCAGCACCGCCAGCAGGCCGAGCAGCCGGTGGCCGAGCATGGCGCCCCAGGTGTAGTCGGCCAGGTAGTGCCCGGGGCCGGTCATGGCGAGGACGGCCGGGCCGGCGGAGGCGTGGGCGATCGAGGCGCGGTCGGCGGCGGTCGGGTAGAGGGTGTGCACGCTGTTGGCGCTGGCGAGGGTGAGCAGGCCGAGGCCGAGCACCCAGGCGGGGAGGCGGAGCCGGTCACGGCGCAGGGCGAAGCGGAGCAGCGTGGCGGTGCCGGCCAGGGTGGTGCGCGGGCGGGGCGGGCGCGGGGCCGTGGCGGGCGCGCTGGTCGCGGTGGTGGTGGCGGTCATCGGGCGGCCTCGCCGTCGACCGGGTGCCCGTTGGCGGCCAGCTCGTCGCCGTAGTGGCGCAGCATCAGCTCCTCCAGCGTGGGCGGGTGGCTGACCAGGCTGCGCAGCCCGGCCTCGCCGAGGCGGCGGACGGCGGCGTCGAGGTGGGCGCCGTCCACGGCGAAGCGCACCCGGGTGCCCTCGGTGCGGACGGCGTGCACGCCCTCCAGCGTCTCCAGCCCGGTGACGGGGCGGTGGGTCTCGGCCTCGACCGTGGTGCGGGTGAGGTGGCGCAGTTCGCCGAGGCTGCCGGTCTGCACCACCCGGCCGTGGCGGATGATGCTGACCCGGTCGCCGAGCTTCTCCACCTCGTCCAGGATGTGGCTGGACAGCAGGACGGTCCGCCCCTGCCGCCGGGCCTGGAGGACGACGTCCTGGAAGACCACCTCCATCAGCGGGTCGAGGCCGGAGGTCGGCTCGTCGAGCAGCAGCAGTTCGGCGTCGGAGGCGAGCGCGGCGATGATGGCGACCTTCTGCCGGTTGCCCTTGGAGTAGCTGCGGCCCTTCTTGGTGGGGTCGAGGTCGAAGCGCTCGATCAGCTCGTCGCGGCGGCGGCGGTCGAGCCGGCCGCGCAGCCGGGAGAGCAGGTCGATGGCCTCGCCGCCGGTGAGGTTGGGCCACAGTTCGACGTCGCCGGGGACGTAGGCGAGGCGGCGGTGCAGTTCGACGGCGTCGTGCCAGGGGTCCTTGCCGAGCAGCCGGGCGCTGCCGCCGTCGGCGCGCAGCAGACCGAGGAGCACCCGGATGGCGGTGGACTTCCCGGCGCCGTTGGGCCCCAGGAATCCGTGCACCTCGCCGGTCTCGACGGTGAGGTCGAGGCCGTCCAGCGCGGTGGTCCGGCCGAAGGTCTTGCGGAGGCCGGTCAGAGCGATTGCCTTCGTCATGCTGCTGAAGCTACCGTAGTTTCAGAAAAACGTGAATATTGGGAAGGCGTTAAAGTTCAGTCGAGTTGTTGATCACCGGAGAGGGGAAGGCGCGCGTGGTGGAGCGGGAAGCGGAGAAGGAGCGCGACGAGCAGGCGGTGTCGGACTTCGTCGAACGGTTCGCGGCCGAGCTGGTGGCCGCGGGCATGGGCCGGATGCCGGCCCGGCTCTTCTCCTGCCTGATGGCCGAGGAGAGCGGCGTCCTGACCTCCGCCGAGCTCTCCGAACGGCTGCGGATCAGCCCGGCCGCGGTGTCCGGCGGGATGCGTTACCTCACCCAGATCGGCCTGGCCGCCAAGGAGCGCGAGCCGGGCTCGCGGCGCGACCGCTACCGGGTGCTGAACGACGTCTGGTTCGAGTCGCTGACCCGGCGCGACGAGTACCTGCTGCGCTGGGTGCGGGTGCTCAGGGAGGGCGAGGCCACCGTCGGCGCGGGCACCGTCGCGGGGGAGCGGCTGGCGGAGAGCGCGGCCTTCTTCGCGTTCATGGTGGACGAACTGCACGGGATGCTCGCGCGGTGGCGGGTGCACCGGGCGGCGCTGGGGCCAGGGGCGTTGCCCGGGGCCGGGGCCGGGTCGGATCCGGCGTAGGTCTCGGTCCAGCTCTCGGTCTCGGGCTCGGTCTCGGTCTCGGAAGCTTGGCGGGGCGGGGCGGGGAACGCGGAAGGCCCGCACCAGGGGTGCGGGCCGTCGGCGGATGGGGCGGTGTCAGCGGGTCGGCGGGGCGGCCGAGGGGGAGAGGCCCGCGCTGGGGGTCGTGCTCGGGGCGGCGGAGGAGGGGGTGCCGCCCGGGGTGGGAGTGCCACCGGGGGTCGGCGTCGCCGTGGCGCACCCGGGGGCGGCCGGGGTGCCGGACGGCGTGCCGGTCGGGGTGGCCGTCGGGGACGGGCTGCCCGTCGGGGTGGTCGTGGCCGTCGGGCTCGGGCAGTCGGTGGGCGTTCCGGTCGGCGTCGTGGTCGGCGTCGTGGTGGGGGTGCCGGACGGCGTGCCGGTCGGGGTGGCCGTCGAGGACGGGGTGCCGGAGGGGGTGCCCGACGGAGTGGTCGACGGCGTGGCCGGCGGGGTCGACGGCGGCGTGCTGCTGGGCGTGCCCGTCGAGGGGGTGCTCGGGTCCGTCGTCGGCTGCGCGGAGGAGGACGGCGTCGGGGCCGGCGAGGTCGGCTGCGCGCTCGGCGAGGGCTGCCCGCCCGGGGTCGGGGTGGTCCCGGGGGCGCTCGGCGTCCCGGGGGTGGCGCCAGGAGTCGTCCCGGTCGGCGGCAGCAGCGGCGCGAGCGGCAGCAGCGGGGAGGGCAGCGAGGCCGGCGGGGTCGAGGAGGCCGGGCGGTTCGGCACGGTGGTGACGCTGCCGCTGCCGTAGTGCGCCATCCAGTTGCGGACCGTCCGCAGGTACTCGCCCGAGTTGTTGTAGCTGAGGATCGCCCGGTCGAGCTGCGCCGGGTCGGCGAGGTCGCGCCCGCCCGCGCACAGGTAGCGGGCGGCGCTCTCGGCGGCGTCGAAGATGTTGTTCGGGTCGGCCTTGCCGTCGCCGTTGGCGTCCGTGCCCCAGGTCGCCCAGGTGGAGGGGATGAACTGCATCGGCCCGACGGCGCGGTCCCAGCGCGCGTCGCCGTCGTAGCGCCCGCCGTCGCTGTCGGGTATCGCGGCGAAGCCGTTGCCGTCCAGCGCCGGACCGAGGATCGGGGTGAGGGTCGTCCCCGTCGCGTCCACCTGGCCGCCGTTGGCCTGGCCGGATTCGACCTGGCCGATCGCGGCCAGCAGTTGCCACGGCAGGTGGCAGCCGGGCGAGCGCTGTGCGGCCGAGGCCTCGGCCTGGCGGTAGGCGGCGAGCACGGTCGCGGGCAGGGCCGGTCCGGTGGCGGCGAAGGGGCCGGCGGCGGGCGCGCCGGGCACCGTGCCGGGCGGCTGCGGCAGTTGGACGGTGCCGCCGCCGTCGGCCGGGACGCCGGTGCCGAAGGCGCTGCCGGCGCCGCCGGTCGGGCTGCCGCCGGCCGGTGAGCCGGGCTGGGAGGCGGAGGCGTCCGGCGACGTGACGGCGTCGGCGGCCGCGACCGGGGCGAGCCCGAAGCCCGTCACCTGGGAGCCCGTCAGTGCGGCGAGTGCGGTGAAGGCCGCAGCCGTCCCCGTGACCCGCTTGCCGAGCCGCAGCCCGCGCCCGCCCTGCACCTTGCCGAACCTCGCCGTCATACCGTGCCCCTCCCCGTAGCCGTCCCGACCCTGCCGGAACGGATGAACCGTCGTCATCGTGCCTGCCGCCGGACGGCGGCTCCCGCCGTCGCAACGATTAGTATCACGACGGTCTGACGCGACAGGGGCGGCCGGAGGTTGCCGCGGCCCGGCGCCGACGTCGAACACCGCAGGTCAGCAGGGGTGGGGGAATGCCCGCTCGGGATCGGGCCGGGGCCCGATCCGCGTCGCGGCCAGGCTGGTCGACGGCCCGGCCGGGTAAGCGAGTTGGGGCGTGTGCGCGTCCGCCACGGGTTCCGTCCGCGGGCCCGGTGGCGGCACCGGAGGGCTGTGTGGGTCGAGCGTCGGCGGTATCTCCCGTTTCTGCCAAGGGAGTTGGCCGGGGGCGTGCCGGTGGTGGGCCGGGCGTGCAGGGGCCCGGACCGGCGGTCCGGGGCGCGGGGGTGGTGCGTGCGCGTCGTTCCGGGCTCCCCGGCGGCGCCCGCCGCTGACCCTCCTGACCTGCGTGGATGTCCGCCGCCGGGCGGGCGTTTCCCTACCAGGGCGGGCGTGCGGACACCAGGGGGCGGCCCCAACTCGCCTCTGGACGGGTGACGTTCTGGTGAAAAGGGCATGCCAGGAATCTCCGCCCGGCATGCTGTGCCCCGTGACCATGCGGATGGAGGCCCGGACTGTGAGCGCGAACCTGCCCGAGACCGTCGCCGAGGGAGCGGTCGTCCTTCCGGCCCCCCCTCGGGCGGTCGACGACCTGGCCCGCGACCTGACCCAGGCCGCGGCCGCCGTCCGGGCGGTCTCGCGGGTCGCCCGCAGCGGTGGGGACCTCGCCGTCGCCGCGTACACCGCGGTGGTGTGCACCGGGCGTTCGGCCGCCCGCGTACTGGAGGAGGCCGCCGCCTGGTGCCGGCAGGCCCCCGGGGCCGAGGTGCACTCGCTCGCCTGGGCCCGGGTGCCGGGGCACCGCGAGGACGTGGACGAGTACCGCGTCACCCTCGCCGTCAGCTTTCCCGACGACGAGACCGGCGAGCACCTCGGCGACACCCATCGCGCCCGCCGGTGAGGAATCCGTAGGATGATCCCCATGGGTGATGGGGACACGAAGCAGCTGACGGGCGACCAGGCGCAGGACGCGACGGACGACGGCCCGCGAGAGCTCTCGCGGGCCGCCGCCGTGGCCGTGACGGTGCTCGCCGCCCTCTGCGGCGCCGCCGTCCTGCTGGCCGTCTTCCACTGGCTGGGCTGGAGCGTCCCCTGGGTCGGCTGGATCGTCGCCAAGGCCGGCATCAAGCTCGCCGTCGGGGGCTTCGCCGGGCTCGCCGCCGCCTTCGCCTGGCTCCGGTCGCGGCTGGGGCGTGCGGCGAGCGACTCGCGGTCCTGACGGCGATCCAGGGCCTGTCCGGGCCGGCCGTGCGTCAGCCGGAACGGCCCAGCAGCATCATGAAGAGCGCGTAGTTCGGGATCCGGCTGACCGCGGTGTTCGACAGCGAGAGGAACCTGCCGTCCTTCTTGACCACCAGGTAGCCGTTGACCACGCTGATCGACTTGATGTCGGACCAGGGCACCAGACCGCGCTTCACCGTGCGCAGACCGGCCGAGCTGACCAGCAGGTCGCCGAAGGCCAGTTCCCCTCCGTCCGCCAGCGAGGCCCGGGCCCCGGACAGCTGGGTGGCCGCGACGTAGTGCGCGGCGACCTCGCCCAGTTCCGCCCACCTGCCCAGCTGGGTGCCCCTGTCTCCGCCGCTGAGCTTGGCGCGCCGGGGGTCGCGGTACTTGCCGTCGATCGTGAACGTCTCCCCGTCGTCCCGGATGAACCGGTAGGAGAAGTCCGTTTCGGTGTAGATGTTGTGCGAGTAGTGGGCGACGGTCGCCTGCATCACGGTCGAGACCTCGTCCCAGCGGAAGACCGTGAGCTCCAGGCCCCCGCCCTCGTGCACCAGGCCGTGGTCGAAGTGGTAGACCCGGAGCTTCTCCTCGTCGCGCGGCTTGCCGAACAGCCGTGTCTTCGTCAGCACCAGGAAGCACTGGCGCAGCAGGCCGAGGCCGGCCTGCTGCGCCTGCTCGGCCACTGCGGCGGTGATCTGGGTATCCGTGGTCTCGACGACCTTCACCATGGGCTCGCTCCTGTGTAAGGCGACTACGGCCATGGCAGTATTCCCCGGAGCCGGGGGACGTGAGGCACAACAGCGGCCGCCCGCTCGGGCTTTCGCAGTCTTTCGGCCAGTCGCGGGCCGCCTGCTGGACGAACGCGCCCCGAGGGGCGCCGGCACGGCGGGGCGTCGACCCGTGACGGTCGGCGCCCCGCCGTGCCTCACCCGACGCGCGCCCCGACGGCCGCGGTCGAGCGGCCGGGCACTCAACCCGCCTGCGGGGTGGGGCAGACGAGGTCGCGCTCGGGGGCGCGGCCGCCCAGCAGGTAGCTCTCGACGACGTCGGTGACGCAGGAGTTGGCGGTGGGGTACTGGCCGTGGTCGCCGCTCCCGGTGACGGTCACCAGCTTGGAGCCGCGCAGCGCGCGGTGCGCGCCGAGCGCGGCCTCGTAGTACGTCGCCGGGTCGTGCACCGAGTTGAGCATCAGCACCGTCGGCAGGTGGGCGCCGGTCACCTTGACCTTGGGGGCGGGCGCGGTCGGCCAGGCCGCGCAGACCGCGCTGAAGGCCAGCGTGCGCGCGCCCGCCAGCGGGTAGCGCGCGGTGTTCTCCGCGCCGCGCTGGACCCAGGTGTCCATGTCCTTGGTCCACGGGGTGTCGTTGCAGGTCACCGAGAAGTACTCGGCGAGGAACTCCGGGCTGAGGTACTGGCCGAACAGCCGCCCGGCCATCGTCCTGGCCGCGGGGCCGGCCCCCTGCCAGTCGTCGACGGCGGTCAGGGCCTGGGCGAGGAAGGGGAAGGTGTCCCGCTCGTAGATCGCGCTGATCGCGCCGTTGTCCAGCTGGTTCGGGCCGATCGTCAGGGAGCCGTCGACGATGGGCTGGTCGTGCAGCGCGGCGCGCCGTTGCTCCCAGTGCGCCTGCACCTCCTCGGGGGTGGAGCCCCAGTGGTAGGTGGCGTCGCGGGCCGCCAGCCACGGCACGAAGTCCTCGTCGAAGCGGCGCTGGAAGCTCATCGGCTGGCCCAGTTCGAACTTCTCCCAGGTGCCGTCGAAGCCGATGTTGCTGTCCAGGATCATCCGCTCGACCCGGTGCGGGAAGAGCGTCCCGTAGTAGGCCCCGATCATCGAGGCGTAGGAGGGGCCGAAGTAGCTGAGCTTCTGCTCGCCGAGCAGGCCGCGGAACAGGTCGATGTCGTGGGCGGTCTGCTCGGTGTTCAGGTAGGGCAGCAGGTCGCCCGTGCGCTCCTGGCAACTGGCGGCCAGCTTCTTGGAGTTGGCGACCACCCGGTCGATCGCCGCCGGGGACTGGTCGCGGAAGTCGCCGGCCAGGAAGTCCTGGAACTCCTCCGGCGTCTGGCACACGGCCCGGGTGCTCTCGCCGACCCCGCGCTGGTCGAAGCCCACGATGTCGTACGCGGCGCCGACGGCCGGGGCGGCCGTGGCCAGGTTCGCCGGGCGCAGCAGGCCCGACGCGCCGGGGCCGCCGGCGGCCATCAGCAGCGTGCCCTTGCGCTTGGCCGGGTCGCCGGCGCGGTGCCGGGAGACGGCGATCGTCACGTCGGCGCCGGCGTCGGCGTGGTGCCAGTCGCGCGGGGCGGTCATGGTGGCGCAGTCAAGCGCCGGCTGCTTGGCGCAGGGCTGCCAGGCGAGGGCCTGGTGGGTGTAGCGGGCGGGGGCGACCTCGGCGTCGCCCGGGTTCCGGCCGGCGTCCGGGGCGGCGCTGGCGGTGGCCGGCGCGGCGAGGCCGGCCAGGACGGCGGCGGCGACGGCCAGGGCGGCGCGCCGGGTGCGGGAGGCGGTGGCGCCGGCCGCCGGGGTGTGCGAGGCGGTGGTGTGCGAGGCGGTGGTGTTCGGCGCGGTGGTGTTCGGCGTGATGGGGTGCGAGGCCGTGGTGTTCGATGCGTTGGTGTTCACGGGAATGATCCTGTCCGAGCTCGCCCTGACGGTCGATCATGCGGGGTTCCGTGTCCGGGGTGGTGCTGGGTACACCCCGGACACGGAGGATCGCCCCAGGTCAGTAGGCGGCGGTGAAGCGGGTGCGGCGGTGCGCGGGCTGCTCGGCCTCGTCGAGAAGGGCGACGGCGAGGTCCTCCATGGAGATCACCGAGGCTCCCTCGGCGTCCACCAGCAGTTCGTCCCGTCCGAGCCGGAAGCGGCCGGTGCGCTCGCCGGGTTCGAGCAGGGCGGCGGGGCTCAGGTAGGTCCAGTCGACGTCCGGGTCGGCGGCGCGGTAGAGGTCGAGCTGCTCGCGGCAGGCCCGGGCGATCGGCCGGAGCTCGGCGGGGAAGCCGGGGTCGTCGGCGAGGGCCGTCCCGCCGCGGCCGGGGAGGGCGAGGCTGCCCGCGCCGCCGACGGCCATCAGACGCACGCCCGTTCCGGCGAGACCGGCCAGCAGGCCCCGGGTGGCGGCGGACAGCTCGTGCTCGCTGCCGGGCGCCGGGCGGGTGGCGGTGATCACCAGGTCCTGCCCGGCGGCGAGGCGGGCGACGTCCTCGGGGTCACGGGCGTCGCCGACACCGAGGGCGACGGCGGCCGGCAGACCGTGCGGTTTGGCGGGGTCGCGCAGGACGGCGGTGATCCGGTGGCGGCGGGCGAGCGCCTCGGTCACCACCCGGCTGCCGACGTTGCCGGTGGCGCCGAACACGGTGATGTGCATGGAGGTTCTCCTGGTGCGGTGGGTGCCAGCGGCTGCTGGGCGGGGATCGGGGAGTGCGGGAGGGGCTTCGGCGGAGACGAGGCGGGGTCAGGCGTTCTCGCGGACGGGCGGTGCGGAGGCGGGGGCGGCCGGAGCGGAGGGCGCGGAGGGCGCGGTGGTGCCGGGGCGGCGCCGGGTCTGGGCCGCGATCAGCGAGCCGAGGACGATCAGTGCGCCGAGCGCCTGGAGCGGGCTGAGGTCCTGCCCGAGGGCCAGCCAGCCGATCGCGGTGGCGACCACCGGGCTGAGCAGCGAGAGGAAGGAGACCGAGGTCGGCGGCAGTGCCCGGATCCCGCGGAACCAGAGCGCGTACGTGAGCGCCGCGCCGATCAGGCTGAGGTAGCCGTAACCGAGCAGGTTGCCGCCGGTGAGGTGGGACGGCGGGGCGCCCTCGACGAACAGTGCGACCGGCACCAGCAGCAGTCCGCCGGCGGTGAGCTGCCAGCCGGTGGTGGCGAGCAGCGGGGCGGGGGAGACCCAGCGCTTGGAGAGGACGACGCCGGTGGCCATGACGACCGCGCCGACGAACGCGGCGGCCACGCCGACGGCGTCCAGCTGGGCGTCGGCCCGCAGGACCAGCAGGCTGACGCCCGCGATCCCCGCGATGCCGCAGATCACCGTCCGCGGCGTGAGCCGGTCGCCGAGCAGCGCGGCCGAGAGTCCGGCGGTGATCAGCGGCTGGACGGCGCCGACGGTGGCGGCGACCCCGCCGGGGAGGCGGTAGGCGGCTATGAAGAGGAGGGCGAGGAAGGCGCCGATGTTCAGCGCGCCGAGGACCAGTGCGCGCCACCACCAGCTGCCCTTCGGCAGCCGGCGGGTGACGGCGATCAGCAGCAGCCCCGCGGGCAGGGCCCGGAGGACGGCTGCGAGGAGCGGACGGTGGGGCGGGAGCAGTTCGGTGGTGACGATGTACGTCGACCCCCAGACGGCGGGGGCCGTCGCCGTCACCAGCACGATTCCGAGGCGATTTCTTAGCACTAAGCAAATGTATCTCAGCGCTAAGGTATCTCTCACCGCTTTGGCGGGGTGACGTGGCTCACAGTTACCTCATCGCTAAGGAATCCCGACGGGATCCCCTACCCTGAACCTGTGGCAGATGCAGATCATGTGGACCGAGTAGTCGCGCAATGGGCCGTCGAGCGCCCCGACCTGGACGTCTCTCCGATGGAGGTGTTCGGCCGGCTCAAGCGCCTCTACCGCCTGGTGGACGCGGAGCTCAACCGGACCTTCGGCGAACACGGCCTGGACGCCGCCTCCTTCGACGTCCTCGCCACCCTCAAGCGCAGCGGCCCGCCCTACCGCCTCACCCCCACCGGGCTGATGCAGTCCGCCATGGTCACCTCCGGCGCCATCACCCAGCGCCTCGACCGTCTGGAGGCCCGCGGCCTGGTCACCCGCACCCAGAGTGACCAGGACGGCCGCAGCCGCGTGGTCGCGCTCACCCCCGAGGGCCACGCCCTGATCGACCGCGCCCTCCCCGACCACCTCGCCACCGAGCGCGCCCTCCTCGCCGGCCTCGACGACCCCGGGACCGCCGCCCTCGTCGACGCCATGCGCACCCTCCTGGCCGTCCTCGGCGACAGCCCGGAGTGAGCGGGCGGACGCGCGGGCGGACCTCCCCGCCCGACCGGCCTACGGGTTGACCGCCACCGCCTTGAAGAAGGTGTAGTGGAACGTCCCGCCCGGCTCGGCCGTGCGGCGCAGTTCGGCGATGCCGTGGTCGAAGGCGTCGGGGGTGGTCAGACCGGCGGCCAGCGCCTCGGCGCGGACGGCCTCGACCATCGCGACGAAGGTGCGCCGGGTGAAGCCCTCGACCAGGGCGGGGCGGGCGCCGTCGGCGTGGACGGTGCGGGGGCGGACGGCCACGTCCCGGAAGCCGGCCTCGGTCAGGAGCGGGTACAGGCGGCGCCCGAGCAGGGCGTCACCGCCGGCCGCCGCCTGGAGCCGCACCAGCAGGTCGACCGCGTCGCGGGCCGCCGGGCCCTGCGGGTGGAAGAAGGCCGAGCCGTGGTCGCCCTCGATCACCGTGATCGTGCCGCCCGGCCGCAGCACCCGCCGCAGCGCGGTCAGCGCGGCCACCGGGTCGGCCAGGTGCTCCAGCACGAAACACACGAAGACGTGGTCGAAGGAGCCGTCCGGGAAGGGGAGTCGGTGCAGGTCGCCGTGGTGCCAGGTGACCCGCGCGGTGGGCGCCTCGGCCGCCACCCGGGCCCGGGCCCGCGCCAGCGACTCCGCGGAGACGTCCACCGCCGTCAGCAGCACGCCGGGGCAGGCGGCCAGCAGGTGCGCGGTCTGCGCCCCCACCCCGCAGCCCGCCTCCAGCACCCGGCTGCCCGCCGGGTACGCGGTGCCCGCGTGCAGTAGCTCGGCGAGGGTGTCCGCCTGGTCGCCGAGCCGTTGCGCCTCGGTCTCCGAGTAGCCGTGGACGTAACCCGGGGCGTAGTCGGGGCCGGGGCCGGGGTCTGCGGCGTCCTGCCGGTCGTTCAGTGATGCCGTTTCCGTGGTCATGGCCCCACCCTCGCGCCACAATGGCCCGGTGAACAGGTCCAAAGAAGCGCCGGACGGCAGGTCCAAACAGGCGGACCCGGGCGCCGACTTCCTCCAGCTCGACACCGCCGACGCCCCGCCCGGCGGCCTGACCGGCTGGATCGCCCGCCGGGTGCGCGAGGCCATCGCCGACGGCCGTCTCCCCACGGGCAGCCGGCTGCCCGCCACCCGGGGGCTGGCGGCCGAACTCGGCGTCTCCCGGGGAGTGGTGACCGACGCCTACCGGCGGCTGGCCGAGGAGGGCCAGATCGCCGGCCGGGGCAGGGGCGGCACCGTCGTCGTCGCGGTCCCGGCGCCGCCCGCGCCCCCGTGGTCGGCCACATCTCCGTTGTCGGACACGGCCCCGGCCCCGGCCTCGTCGCGCGCCCGGCCGGAGCCCGTCCTGTTCCACGCCGACCCCGACCCCGAGGTGTTCGACCTGCTGCGCGGCACGCCCGCCCGGATCGACCTCACCCCCGGTGTGCCCGACCTCGCCGCCTTCCCCCGCGCCGCCTGGCTGCGCGCCGAACGCGCCGTCCTCGACGGCCTCGCCGCCGCGGACCTCGGCTACGGAGACGTCCGCGGCACCCCCGCACTGCGCCAGGCCGTCGCCCACTGGCTGGCCCGCAACCGGGGCATCCGCGCCGACCCGGACGAGGTGCTGATCGTCGCCGGGACGGCCCAGGCCCTCGCCCTGCTCGGCCGGGCGCTCGGCCGGGTGGGCGTCACCGAGGTCGCCGTCGAGGACCCGGGCTCGCTCGGCGCCCGCCAGCACCTCGCCCACTGGCTCGCCGCGACCCCGCCCGTCCCGGTCGACGCCGAGGGCGTCCGGGTCGACGCGCTGCGCGCCACCGGCGCCCCGGCCGTCCTGCTCACCCCGGCCCACCAGTACCCGACCGGGGTCGTCCTCGGCGGCGAGCGGCGGCGCGAACTGCTGCGCTGGGCGGGCGAGGGCGGCCTGGTCATCGAGGACGACTACGACGCCGAGCACCGCTACGACCGCCCGCCCGTCCCCGCGCTGCGCGCCGCCCTGCCGGAGCAGGTCTGCTACGCGGGCAGCATCTCCAAGCTGCTCGCCCCCGCGCTGCGCACCGGCTGGCTGCTGGTGCCGCCGCGGCTGCGCGAGGCCGTCCTGGAGGCCAAGCGGTTCGCCGACCTGGGCAACCCGGTGCTGCCGCAGCTGGTGCTGGCCCGGCTGATGGAGTCCGGCGAACTCGACCGCCACCTACGGCTGTTGCGCCACCGCCACCGCCGCCGACGGGACGCGATGATCGCCGCCGTCCACGCCCACCTCCCCGGCGCCACCGTCCACGGCGCGGCGGCCGGCCTGCACCTGATGCTCACCCTGCCGACCGGGGCCCGCTGCACGGACACCGAACTGGCCACGGCGGCGCTCGCCGAGGGCGTCAAGGTGCAGCCGCTGTCCTGGCACGCGCGCCTGCCGTACCCGCCGGGGCTGGTGCTCGGCTACGCGGCGGGTGCGCCGGGGGAGATCGCGGAGGGGATCGCCGTCCTGGGGCGGTTGCTGCGCCGGTAGGGCTGCTGAGGGCGTCCGGCGCCCGGGTCCCCCGTCCGCGTCGGCGCGGGTGTGCTCCTCCGGGGTCCGGGCTATGGTGGCGACGGGCTCGGGTGCCTTGACAGGCGTGGGTGCCTTGACGGGCCGTATCCCGCTGCCGACCTCAGGGAGGCGTGATGGCCGTGCTTCGGCGCACCGTCCAGTTCGGCGCGATGCTGGTGGTGTTGGCGGCCACGCTCGGGCCGGTTCCGGCCGGGTCGGCACCGGTGTCCGCGCCGGCGTCGGCACCGGTGTCCGCGCCGGCGTCGATACCGGAGTCGATACCGGGGCGCGGAGTTGCCCCGGGAGAGGGGACGGTGGCGGCGGAGATGGCCGATCAGGACGCGCGGCAGCTCGCGGGGCGCCGGATCGTACTCTCGTACGCCGGTCCGACACCGCCGCCGGGCGTGCTGCGGACGATCCGGGAGGGGCGGGCGGCCGGGGTCATCCTGTTCGCCGAGAATGTCACGAGCCCGGCGCAACTCGCCGAGGCCGTCGGCCAGTTGCGGGAAGCAGCGGCGCAGTCGCCGGTGCCCGAGGGGCTGCTGCTGATGACCGACCAGGAGGGCGGCAAGGTGCGCCGCCTGCCCGGCGCGCCCGAACTCTCCGCCCGCCGGACCGGATCGGACCCCGACCCGCTCGGCGCGGCGGGCCGAGCCGGTGTCGGCGCCGCCGGGACGCTCGCGGACGCGGGGCTCAACGTGAACCTCGCGCCGGTGCTGGACGTCTACGACACCCCGGGCAACTTCATCGACCGCCATGAGCGTTCCTACGGTCAGGACCCGGTCGGTGTAGGCGAGTTGGGCAGCGCCTTCCTCGCCGCCCAGCAGGGCCTGGGCGTGGCCGCCACCGCCAAGCACTTCCCCGGGCTGGGCTCGGCCGCCAACGGGGAGAACACCGATGACCGCCCCGTCACCCTGTCCGTGCCGCTGGACGAGCTGCGCACCCGCGGCGAGGAGCCCTACCGGGCGGCCATCGCGGCGGGTGTCCGGCTGGTGATGGCCTCCTGGGCGGTCTACCCGGCGCTCGACCCGGACCGCCCGGCCGGGATGTCGCCCGCCGTGGTCCAGGGCGAGCTGCGCGGACGCCTGGGTTTCCAGGGCGTCACGGTCACCGATGCCCTGGAGGCCGAGGCCCTCGCCTCGTACGGCGGCGCGGGCGACCGTGCGGTCGCTGCCGCCGAGGCCGGGATGGACCTGATCCTCTGCTCCGCCCGCGACCCGCAGCAGGCCGAGGACGCCACCACGGCCCTCGCCGACGCCCTGGACTCCGGCCGCCTCGACCGCGCGGCCTTCGCGGACGCCGTCACCCGGGTCGACGCCCTGCGGGCCTCTCTGGACTGAGCCGGCGGCGGCCGACCGGCGGTGGTCGGCCGGCGGTGGCCGACAGCGGCCCGCCCGTGGGCGCGGGCGCCGTGCGGGCCGTCCCCAGGCCGACGCCTGCGAGGCGGGCGACCGCCCCGCGCCGGGCGCCGGGCAGACCGGCCGTGGCAGGTGCGCGGATCCCGACCCTCCGGGGTGGGATTACGCCATCGAAGGCCTGGTTTCGGTCGGCTCGGCACTTCGAAGGCAGAATCCCGGTCATGGCATGGGAATCGCATGGCAAAGTACCGTCATGGCACATGTGAAATGTCACATGTGACCTCACCTGTTCTGATCGTTCCTCGTACCCTCCGAAGGAGAAGGCAATGAACCGCATCACTCGGATCGCCTCGGGCGCGGCCGGTGTCGTCGCCCTGCTCGTGGCGCCGGCGCCGGCGCTCGCCGCGTCGGCCGGCGGCGCGGCCGAGACCGTCGCCACGGTGACGACCTGCGGCTACAACGGCCTCCAGGCCGGGCTGTCGACCAAGGTCTGCGCCGAGGTCACCGGCGGCAGTGTCGTGCTGTACGGGCAGATCGGCCTGGCCGGTCCGCCCACCCCGGACACCCCGTTGCCGCCGAAGCCGCAGGAGCTGCTCACCCGCCTGTCGGCCGGGGTGGTCGGCGGCGAGTCGCTCGGCTCGGCGAGCGTGCGCGCCGTGTTCACGGCCGCCACCGTGCGGGTCGACGGCATCAGCGTCACCGTGCCGTGCGGTTCGGTCCTTCACGCGACCTTCTCCGTCGAGTCGATCTCGCGGGGTCCGGCCCCGGTCGAGGTGGATGTACCTGTAGGCTGCTGACGGAACCTCACCATGACCGCCGAGTCCGGGAGTTGGCAGCGTCCCGGACTCGGCTTCCGGCGTTCCCGAGCGCCCTCCGGATGTGACGTGGACCACTCGGGGGCGGCCCCGGCGGTCCGGGCGACCGACAGGCGACGGCCGGGCGCCCACTGTGACGACTTGAAGAAACCTTCATCTGTGGCGATGATGCTTGCCGGCCGCCGTTGAGGGCGCGGCCGCACGCCCAGCGAGCCGTACCCGAGGGAGGGGCGCCGACGATGCCCGTCCCGCTGTACCAGGCCAAGGCGGAGTTCTTCCGCACCCTCGGCCACCCGGTCCGGATCCGGGTGCTGGAACTGCTCCAGGACGGGCCCCGGCCGGTGCGCGAGCTGCTGGCCGAGATCGAGGTCGAGCCCTCCAACCTCTCCCAGCAGCTCGCGGTGCTGCGCCGTACCCAGCTGGTCGCCGCCACCCGCGAGGGCAACACCGTGGTGTACGCGCTCAGCACCCCGGACGTGGCCGAGCTGCTGAGGGCCGCGCGCCGGATCCTGACCGAGCTGATCACCGACCAGGGCGCGCTGCTCACCGAACTGCGCGAGCCCGGCGGCCGGCCGCACCGTTGAGCCCGCCGAGGCCCTCGGGCCGGCTGAACCCGAGGAGCCCGGCGAGCCCGGTGGACCTGGCGAACCCGGCCAGCCCGTTGAACCCGCGCCCGACCCGGCCGGCCGACCCGAGGAGGACCCCCGCCATGAGCGAGAGCACGAGCGACGGCACGCGCGAGGAGAAGCGCCGACGCAAGGCCATGCTCATCCGGGCCGGCATCTACATCTTCGCCACGCACCTGTTCGCCGGCTTCGTGTTGCTGCTGTTCGCGCTCGGCGGCCGCAAGTAGGCACCTCCTACGTCCGAGGGCCGTCCTTCACGAGGTAGCGGTCGCTGGTGCTGGTCCAGGCCTGGACGCCCTCGATGAGCTCCCGGGTGCCGTCCAGGTACCAGCGCCCGGCCGGGTGGCGGCGGCGCAGGTCGCTGCGCAGGGCTTCGTTCTCCCGCCGCAGCCGGGCGACCCGGGCGCGGACGGCGCCGACGGCCCGGCTGCGGGTGCAGCCGCGGATCCGTTGCAGGGTGAGGACGGTGTTGAAGGCGGCCGCGGCCTGGCGCTCCTCCCGCTCCAGTGAGTACAGGTCGTTGATCAGCGTGGCGGCGTCGGCGGTGTTGGCGCGCAGCCGGTGCAGTGCGGGCTCCGCGTGGAGGGCGGCGGGGGCGTCGGCGCCGTGGACCCGTTCCAGTATGTTCATGAACGGGTAGAGGCAGCTGCCGTGGCGGCGCAGCCGCATGGTCTCGGGCAGTCCGAGGGCGGGCACCGTGCCGTGGGCGCGGTGTTCGGCCTCGGCGGGGAAGGTCTCCAGACAGGCCTGCCACTCCCGGGCGGCCCGGACGCGCCAGTTGGGCGACATGCCCTGCGCCTGGCGGCTCCACAGGTCGTGCCAGGCGCGGAGCAGGTGGTCGCCCGAGCGCGGTGCCGGGCCCTCGCCGACCGGCGCGGAGGCGCCCGTCCGATCGGCCCCGGTGCGGCGCAGGGCGTCGATGAGCGGGTCGACGACGTCGCGGGCTTCGGCGGGGCGGCGCCCCGGCGGGCCGTCGAAGCGGTCGTCGAGGATGGTGAACCAGCCCAGCATGTCCACCAGCAGGTCGAGGTTGGCGCCGTGGGCGCGGGGGAAGGCGTGGCCGATCAACTCGTGCAGGGCGTAGGCCCCGTAGCGGGTCATCTCGGGCGGGGTGAGGAGGTTGCGGCCGACCACCCAGGCGGCGTGCCGGGCCGCGGCGGTGCGCAGTTCGCCGGACCGCTGCGGGAGTTGGGGCGCGGCGGGGGCCGGGTCGGGGATGCTCACCGGGCAGCGGGCCGCCGGCGGGGCCTCGACGCCCACCTCGTCGTCCCCCACCCGGTCGTCCGGCACCCGGTCGTCCCCCACCCGGTCGTCCCCCGCCCGGTCGTCCGGCGGGCTGTCCGGGCGGGGCACCCGGGCGCCGCGCGGGGCCAGCCGCACGCGCAGTCCGTGCGCCTGGACCGTCGTCCACACCACCTCCCGGGCCTGGGAGCCGGGGACGGCCACCGGTCGCCAGCGGCGCAGGATCGCGGCCGCCGCGACCGTCAGCTCGGCCCAGGCGAAGGCCTCCCCGATGCACTTGTGCTTGCCGGCCCCGAACGGGAGGAAGGAGTGCCGCCCGGCCCCGCCCGACTGCCAGCGCTCCGGGCGGAAGCGCAGCGGGTCCGGGTAGCGGTCCGGGTCGCGGTGCAGCGCGGTGAGGCTGTAGAGCAGTTCGGTGCCGGCCGGGATCCGGTACGGGCCGAGGTCCACCGGCACCTGGGCGGTGCGCATCAGGAAGGCGTTGGGCGCGTGCAGCCGCACCACCTCCTGGGTGACGCTGCGGGTGTAGGTGAGCCTGGCCAGGGCCTCGGGGGTGGGGGCGGCGCCGGCGGGCAGGTGCTCGTCGAGTTCGGCGAGCACCCGGGCCTCCACCTCGGGGTGGCGCAGGAGTTCGTCGAGGAGCCAGGTCAGCGTGGTGGAGACGGTCTCGGTGCCGGCGCCGAACATGGTGATCGCCTCGGACCGGACGTCCGCCTCGGTGAGCGGCCGGCCGGTGCCCGGGTCGGTGGCGGCGCGCAGCAGGGCGGGCAGGGTGCCGCCCCGCTCGGCGGACCGGGTGCCCGTCGGCCTGACGGCCTGGTCGACGACCCGGTTGAGCACCCGGACGGCGGCGTCGAAGCGCCGGTTGACGGGCAGCGGCAGCCGGGCGAGCGCCGGGTGCGGGTAGAGGGACTGGACGATCTGGCCCTTCACCAGGTCCGGCAGGGCCTGGTGGAAGGCCAGGGTGGCGTCCTCGCTCAGCCGGGCGTCGAACAGCGAGCGGGTGACGATCTCCAGCGCGAGGTGGTTCATCTCCTTGGCCACGTCGAGGACTTGACCGGGGTGCCAGCGTCCGGCCCGTTCCTCGGTGACCTGGTGCATCACGGCGACGTACTCGGCCATTCGGTCCGGCCCGAAGGCGGGTTGGATGATCCGGCGGCGGTCGCGGTGGGCCTGGCCCTCGGACATCAGCAGGCCGTCGCCGAACGCCGTCTTGAGGGTGTCCTGGACGGCGCCGCGCGGGCAGTCGTAGGCGAGGGCGACGAGCAGGGTGTGGACGAGCGGGGCGTCGGTGACCACGCAGACGGTGCGCGGCCCGAGCCGGATCCGGACGACGCCGCCGTGCCGGGAGAGCGAGCCGAGGAATCCGAGCGGGTCGCGGAGCAGGGCGGCCGCGTGGCCGAGGCCGGGGACCGCGCCGGGGGCGAGCGGGGGGACGGCCGCACGGGTGGTGCGGGGTGTGGTCGGTGCGGTTCTCGGGGGGAGGTCCCGTTGCCGCGTCTCGGTCAGCAGGGTCATGTCAGTACCTCTCATCAGAGGAGCCGGTGCGGACGATACCGGGGGCCCCGACGGGCCGGCCGGGAGGTGGGGGGCCGGCTCGCGCGGATCCGCGCGTGCCCCGGCTGGAGGGGCGCACGTCATGGCAAACGCGCCGGTCCGACGGGCGTTGCGCCGAACGCGGGCGGATCACTCCAACGGTCGATCATCCGCAGTGGCTCCGACTGCCCCGGAACGTGCTGCTGACCTGCGGTGAAGGCCCCACCGGAAAGATCCGGGCCGGGCCCCTCGCGCAGGGTCTTTGGACCCTCGCCGCCTGGCCGCCCGAGGGCCAGCATGGTCGGGGAGAAGGAGGACCCTGATGACCAGTCTGCGCCACCGGCCCGCCCTCGACGTCCGGGTGGAGATCCGCGGCGAGCTGCCGCGCGAGGACGCCGAGTACGCCCGGGCGCAGGCACTGGACACGGCGGCCGGGCTCGGTCCCGGAACCCGCGCGCTGCGCATCAGGCTCACCCGCGTGCGCGACCGGGCCATGACCCGGCCCGCCCTCGCGCAGGCCGACGTCGACCTGGCCGGCGTCGGCCAGGTCCGGGTGCAACTCGCCGCCGTCACCGCCCGTGAGGCCGTCGACGTCGCCCTGGGCACCCTCGCCGGCCGGGCCGGTCGGCTGCGCGAGCAGGGCGACATCGGATTCGCCGCCGCCCACGAGAGCGCCTACCGCCCGCAGTACGCCGCCCGCCCGCTCGCCGAACGGCGGATCGCCCGGCGCAAGGAGGTCGTCCTCGCCCGCCGCACCCCCGAGCAGGCCACCCGCGAACTGCTCGCGCTGGACCGGCCGTTCCACCTCTTCGTGGACGCCGCGACCGGTCGGGACGCGCTGGTCCACCGCTGCCCGCTCAGCGGCGAGCCCGGGGTGGGCCGGTCCACGGGCGCCGACCCGGCGGGCCCGCTCGACCTCACCGAGGCGGCCCGGCGGCTCTGGCTGACCGGCGGCCCGTTCGTCCGCTACGCCGACCCCGGCGACGGCCGTGCCCGGGTGCTCTACCGCCGCTACGACGGCCACTACGGCCTGATAACGCCGGTAGCGGAGCCTCGTTGACGGGCAGGAGAACCACCGGGGCGGGCCCACCGGCCCCGATGGCCACGACCGCCACGACCGCCACGACTTCCACGACAGGGGAACCGGGACCATGGACTGCGACGAGGTCATGCTGACCGTCCGGATCACCGCCGCCGAACGCGCGCTGCTGCGGGCCCTCGCGCGCGGCCACGGCGGGGACGTCTCCGAGGTGGTGGTCGACGGCCTGCTGGAGGTCATCCCCGCGTTGCACGACGACGCCTCCGCGCTGCCGCTGCGGCGCGTCCTGGCCCGACCCGCCCCCTGCGCCCTGACCCTCTGGCTGCCCGCCCCGATCGCGGACCTGCTGCCGCTGCTGGGCGAGCGGATCGCGCGGACCGGCGGCCCGTCGAGCGGACCGGCCAGCGCCGCGCTGTCCGCCGCGCTGCGCCTGTGGCTCGCCGGGGACCGGGCGGGGCTGGCCGCCGGGCTGGCCCGACTGCACGGCGGCTGCGCCGGCGGCCGGGCGGCGGCGCAGCAGGCCCCGGTGCGGGCGGCGGCCTGACCGGTGGTTGACGGAATGTCGGTCATCGGCCCCAGCTGGCATGTCCTGGGCGGGAATTGGCCAGTTCAGGACTCTGTTCAGGGCCCCGTGGCACGCCCTAGCATTTCCGTCACGGCCGTCTGAGCCCAGGGCCCGGGACTCCGGCCGGGTGGCCGCCACCACCCCGTTGCCGGGGAGCGCACACCCCCCGAGTGCGCTTCCCGGCACCGTCACGTCCGGGGCCGTCCCCGGGGTCTCTCGGGCCGTCCTCGGCCCGCTTCTCCGGTGTCCTCCGCTCCGCGCGACCCGGCCCGCCGCGCGCGGGCGGCCGAATTCCGCAAGAGGTTTTCGTTATTCCCGTGCGGCCCACCGCTCTCCTGAGTGCCGGAAGGTTCGGGCCCCGCTCCGCGGGGCGCCCGCACCTCGTACGAGGAGGGGAAACGCGATGGGACGCCGGAGCGCGGAGCCGCGCCCCCCGTAGCGGCAACTCGCCTCCGGTGTCGGCCGGTTCACTTCGCGGCGGGTGGCGGCGCGCTGGTGCTCGGGCTCGACGGCCGCTGGTACTACGGTGGTCGGCTAGGGCGGGTCCGACGATTCTCGCAGGGCGCGAACCGTCGGACCCGCCCCGGGGGAGTTCCAGCAGCCCGAACGGCCGGCCGTGCAACAACCGGCCGCTGCTGAAGGCCTCCTGAGACCGTCCGGCGGCGCCGGGTGCGGGCGCCACCACCCGGTGGCGCCCGCACCCGGCGTCACCGCTCCCTGCCCCTCACCCCTCACGAGGATTTCCCGCCATGCGAACCCGACCCCTCGTCGTCGCCCTCGCCCTCGCCGGTGCGGCCGTGCTGCCCGCCGCCGTGCCGGTCGCCGCCCACGGCGACACCGTCCACCTGGACGTCTCCGGCCAGCGGAACGGCCGCGTCAGCACCAGCGCCACCTGGGAGAACGACCACGACCCGGTCACCGGGGAGTTCACCGGCACGCTGGCCGCGACGGCCACCGACGGGCGCACGGTCGGCCCCTGGCGCCTGGTCGCCGTCCCGGGCGAGCCGGGGACGTACACCACCCGGGAGATCCTTCCGGCCGGGCACTGGCGGGTGAGCGTCGACTGCGCGTTCCCCTCGCCGGGGCACGGCGAGGGTGAACTCGACGTCGAGGCCGCGGTGATCGGCGATCCTCCGCTGCCGGGGGCGACGGGCGCGACGACCGGCGCCCCGGCCCCGATACCCGCGCCCGCTCCCACGGCCACACCCACTCCCACACCCACGGCCCCGACCGCCCCGACGGCCGCCGACAGCGCCGCCCGGGCCCGCTCCGCCGCCCGGGACACCCCCTCCGACACCACGCCCGACGCCGCCACCTGGGCCGCGATCGGCACCGCCGTCGCGGCCGTCGTGCTGGTCGCCACCGGATTCTGGCTCCGCCGCCGGTGAGCCCGGCGGCGGAACCATCGAGCGCGAACCACCGTCCCACAAGCCACCGGGCGCCACCGGGCGCCCGGCCGACCGCAAGGGAGCGTCCGCGCATGAAGAAGGTCCTGATCACCGGCGGCGCGGGATTCATCGGCAGTTCGGTGGTGTTCGCCCTCCTCGACCAGGGCATCACCCCGGTCATCCTGGACGACCTGTCCAAGGGCCGGGCCGAGTTCGTCGAGGGCAAGGTGTTCTACCAGGGCGACGTCGCCGATGCGGCCCTGCTCGACCGGATCTTCGCCGAGCACCCGGACATCGACGCCGCCGTGCACTGCGCGGCCAGGATCGTCGTCCCGGACTCGGTGGCCAGGCCGCTGTACTACTACCGGGAGAACGTCGGCAAGACCGTCGAACTGCTCGACGCCCTCCAGCGCCACGGCTGCACCCGGGTCGTCTTCAGCAGCTCCGCCTCCATCTACGCGCCCACCCCGGACGCGCGGGTCGACGAGAGCAGCCCGGTCGAGGCCAACAGCCCCTACGCGCGCACCAAGCTGATGATGGAGCAGGTGCTCCAGGACTGGACCAGGGGGGAGGGCGCCGAGCGGCAGCGGGTCATCTCCCTGCGCTATTTCAACCCGATCGGGGCCGACCCGCGGCTGCGCACCGGACTCCAGGACCTCAACCCCACCCACGCCCTGGGCAAGCTGATCGAGGCGCACACCAACGGCACCCCGTTCACCGTCACCGGTGTCGACTGGGCGACCAGGGACGGCTCCGGCATCCGCGACTACGTCCACGTGCGGGACCTCGCCGAGGCGCACGTCGCGGCGCTGCTCCGCTTCGACGAGGTGATCGCCGAGGGCGCCGAGGACCGCTACCGGGTCATCAACGTGGGCACGGGCGACGGCACCACCGTGCGCGAGCTGATCGCCGCCTTCGAGCAGGCCGTCGGCGTGAAGCTCGACGTCCGCGAGGCGGGCCCCCGGCCGGGCGACGTGATCGGCTGCTACGCGGCCGTCGACACCGCCCGCGAGCTGCTCGGCTGGCAGCCGCGGCGGGGCATCGCCGAGGGCGTCGCCGACGCGCTGGCCTGGCGCGCGCAGTGGGCCGCCCGCCTCGGCGCCAGCTGATCCCCGGCGCGGGTGCCCCCGGGGGCACCCGCGCTACTGGACGGCCGTGCCGGACTTGGCCCAGTTGTCGTGCAGCCGGTCGAGGTAGGACTGCGCCTGGGAGCCCACCTTGACCCCGCGGGCGAAGGCCAGCATGTTGCCCGCGCCGGCGTTGTAGCCGAGGGCGAGGAGCTCGTCGTGGTTCAGCGGCGCGCTCGGCCGCGCCGGGAGCTGCCCGGCCAGGTCGTGCAGGTGCCAGGCGGCCGCCTGGACGGCCAGGTCGCGGTCGTCCGGCAGCTCCTCCCACTTGCGGTCGGCGAAGGGGCGGCCGGGTTTGGTGTCGTCGAAGGCGGCGCGGTGCATGTTGGCGATGCCGAACGAGGCTTCGGGCTTGCCGCGCTGCCAGGCCCGTTCGAGCTCCGGGTCGTGCGGCTTGTAGGACTCGTTGTAGAGGATCGCCATCAGCAGCTGCGGGTTGACCCCGGCCTCGGCGGCGTACCGGCGCACCGGGGCCGCGTAGTCGGCGGGGTCGTAGCGGCCGGACGGTTTCGACGGTTTCGACGGCGCGGTCGAGGCGGACTCGGACGGGGAGGGCGCGGACGCGGAGGGCGCGGCACCGTCCGGGGAGGGGGGCGCCGACGGGGAGGCGCCGGACGACGCCGTGGTGGGGTGGTCGCCGCCGTGGACGATGCCCCACCCGGCCGCGACGAGTACGCCGACGACCAGCCAGCGCCCCCAGCGCGACCCCTGCTGCCCCTCGCTCATCGCTGCCGACCCCTCCCCGTGCGCCCGTGTCCTTGTTCGACCGTCGTACTGCCGATCGTGCCGGCGACCGTGCCCGGTGGCAGGCTACTCGGCCGGCTTCTGCTCGCCGTCGAGGTTGCGCAGGAAGCCCTTGGCCTTCTCGACGCCGGTGTCGATCTGGCCGCTGTACTTGCCGTCCGTGCGGTCGTCGATCACGTCGCCGACCTTGTCCAGGCCCTGCCCGAGCACGTCGCTGTGCTCGCGGGCGAGGTCGGTGGCCTTGTCCGCGAGGTTCTTCAGACTCTCAAACATGGTGACGCTCTGCTCCTCTGACGCGTTCCTGATGGTGTGCCGACGTGGCGGGGGATCATGACCATCCTAACGACGGCCCACCGGGCGCTCGGCCGCTGCCGAAGGACGGCGGATGACTTTGCTGAAATGGGTTTGTATGCTCCAGCCCAACTTCTACAGCACTGTAGAAATTGGGAACCGCCACCAGGACGGAACGCGTCCCGGCACGCACGGCGGCGCGCACGCGCCGCGGCAGCCGAAACGAGCGAGGGAAGTGCGCATGGCCGGGCAGCGGGCGAGAACGCCGTACCAGGACGCGGGACCGCGCACCGAGGACCCCGCCCTGCCCGCGCAGCGCTCGCGCGCGGCCGACCGGGCGGAGCCCGCCGCGCCACCCGCCGCCCGCCCGCCACGGACCGCGGCCTCCCGCCGCCGGCCGCAGGCCCGCCGGGGAGGCCGGCTGCCGGTGCTGCTCACCGCCGTCGGCCTGCCCGTCCTCGGCGGTGTCGCGGACGAACTCGGCGGCCCCGGCGTCGGCGTGCTCTTCGCGGTCGGTGCGGTCGGCGGGACGGGCGCCGCGGCGGCGCTGTGCAGCCGGGCCGGCCGCTGGTGGGTCGTCACCGCGGCGCCGCTCGTGGTGCTGCTCGGCGCCGCCGGCATCGAGTACCTGGCGAACCGGGACGCGTATCGGGGCAAGCAACTCGGCACCGGCGCGCTGCGGTGGGTGGTGGGGGCGTTCCCGGTGATGGCGGCGGCGGTGGGGGTCGCGCTGCTGGTCGTCGCGGTCCGCGTCGCGCTCGACCGTCGACGGCCCCGCAGTGCGGGCACCCCGACCGGAAGGAGCCGTCGTGGCTGAACGCGCCGCCCGCCTCCGCCCGCGCGGCCGCGCCCCGCGCCGCGGCACCGCCCCGCTGACCGTCGCCGGGCGCACCCTCGCCTGCACCGTCTCCGTCGCCGTCCTCGGCGCCAGCGGCTTCACCTGGTACGAGTACCGCAGCCTCGACGACGGCATGACCAAGTCCACCGCGCTGAGCGAGGCCAAGAAGAACGCCCCGCCCCACCTCGACAAGTCCGTCAACCTGCTGCTGATCGGCCTCGACAGCCGCAAGGACATGGACGGCAACGACCTGCCCAAGCAGTTCGTCGAGGACGAACTGCACGCCGGGTCGAGCGAGATCGGCGGCTACAACACCAACGCCCTGATCGTCCTGCACATCCCGGCCAACGGCGGCAAGGTCACCGCGCTGTCCGTCCCGCGCGACGACTACGTGCAGACCGCCGGCGCCGACGGCAAGATGCACAAGATCAAGGAGGCCTACGGCATCGCCAAGGTGGCCGCCGAGCAGAAACTCGCCGGCAAGGGGCTCTCCAAGGCCGACCTGGAACGGCAGAGCCGCGAAGCCGGGCGCTCCGCCACCATCCAGACCGTGCAGAGCTTCCTCGACGTCCCGATCGACCACTTCGCCGAGGTCAACCTGATCGGCTTCTACGACATCGCCAAGGCCGTCGAGCCGATCCAGGTCTGCCTCAATCACCCCGTCGACGATCCGATCATCGCCCGAACCGCCGCCCACGAGGGCGGCGGAACCGGCCTCAAGCTCCCCGCCGGCATCAGCTCCCTCAACGCCGCCCAGGCCCTCTCCTTCGTCCGCCAGCGCCACCACCTCGCCAACGGCGACCTCGACCGCACCCACCGGCAGCAGGCGTTCATCTCCTCCGTCGAGTACCGGCTCAAGCAGCAGGGCATCCTCAACGACTTCGGGCAGATGCAGAAGCTGTTCGGGGTGGTGAAGAAGGACGTCGTCATCGACAACGAGTGGAACATCCTCGACTTCGCCCAGCAGGCGCCCAACCTCACCGGCGGGAACGTCGAGTTCAACACCCTGCCGATCACCGGGTTCAAGACCGTCGGCGGCCAGGAGGTCAACACCGTCAACCCGGAGCTGATCAAGAAGATCGTCCGGCAGCTGTTCAACCGCGAGCCGGCCCCCGTCCAGGCCGTCCCCGCGCCCACCGAGACGGCCGCCGAGACCGCCACGCCCTCGCCGTCCGCGGCCTCCCAGACCGCGACCAGGGCCGTCGTGGACGTCAACGCCGTCGCGGGCGCCGGCGCGGCCGCCACCGAGTCCAAGGCCCTCACCGAACTCGGCTACCAGCCGGGGAAGATCGGCGACGCCGCCGCCAGGACCAGGGCCACCACCGTCACCTACGGCAGCGGCGCCAAGGCCGACGCCCAGCAGCTCGCCACCCGCTACGGCGTCACCGCCACCGCGGCCGCCGTCGTCGCCCCCGGCCACATCGTCGTCACCCTCGCCGTCACCCGCACCCCCAGCCCCTCCGCCGCCGCCACCGGGCCGGGCGACGCGGCCACCGACCCCGCCGCCGGCCTCCCCATGCAGGGCCCCGCCGTCAAGGCCGGCGGCATCCCCTGCGTGGACTGACGGGCGGCGGCGGGCGCCGCGCGGCCGCACCCGCGAGGCGGCGGGCGAACCGGCCCGGCGGCCGAACCGGCCGTCACGGGAGGGGAGTCCGGCCCCGGGCGCGCTGGACGAGCAGGCCGACCAGCCACAGCAGGACCGCCGTGGCGCCCACCGCAGCCAGCACGTAGGTCGCGGGCATGTCGTCGTTGGGGTAGTGGTCACCGGCCACGCGGACGGTGGCCGGGTCGTCCGCCGCCGCCTCCAGGGGGACGGTCATCCCGACGTGCGGCTTCTCGACCCGTTTGAGGCCGAGCGCCGACGTGCGGTAGTCGCGATCCCCCACCCGGTAGGTGACGGTGTAGAGCCAGCCGCCCTTGCGCAGGGCCACGGCGCTGACCGTCCCGTCCACCCGCAGCGGCGCGGCGTCTATCCGGCTCGCGGCCCGCCACTGCGCGGACGCGGCGACCAGGCTCCAGCAGAGCACCAGCAGCGAGACCACCGCGCCCGCCAACGGAAGGGACCACACCCGGCGTAACACTGCCTTCATGGCCGGGACGATACCCGCCCCGTGGCGCGCCGTCGGATCAGGGGGAGGAGCGGTTCGGGGGTTTCGTCAATTCTGCTTCCTGGCAAGCCAGTAGAGCAGTGCGGCCAGGCTGGTGGCCGCGCCGAGGAGGCAGACGGCCGTCCAGCCCCAGCGCTCGTAGACGACGGTGGAGCCGATCGCGCCCGCCGCGCAGCCGGCGGAGTAGAGGAGCATGTACCCGGCGGTGAGCCGGCTCTGCGCCTCGGGGCGGACCTGGTACAGCAGGTGCTGGTTGACCACGTGCACGGACTGCAGGCCGTAGTCGATCACCACCATGGCGAGCACCAGCCACCACACCGAGTGCGGCAGCAGGGCCGCCGGGATCCAGGCGGCGAGCATGGCCAACAGGCCGATGCCGGCGGTGCGTTCGGCCCGGCCGCGGTCGGCCTGGCGGCCCGCGTGGCCGGCGCCCAGGGCTCCGGCGGCGCCGGCCAGGCCGAACAGCCCGATCTGGGTGTGGCTGAGGCTGAACGGCGGGGCGGCGAGCGGGAGCACCATCGGGGTGAGCAGGACGGTGATGGAGGTGAAGGTGAGCAGTGCGAGGACCGCCCGGGCGCGGAGCACGGGCTCCTCGGTGAAGAGTGTGAACACCGAGCCGATCAGCCGGGGGTAGCTGATCCGTGCGGTCTGCGAGGTCTGCTCGGTCTGCGCCGACGGTCGGTGGCGTTCGGCCGGGAGGACGACCGCGACGGCGAGGGCCATCGCGCCGGTGGCGACGGCGGACACCACGTAGACGGCGCGCCAGCCGGCCAGGTCGCCGATGGTGCCGGCGACGGTGCGGGCGAGCAGGATGCCGACCACGATGCCGCTGGTGACGGTGCCGACCACCCGGCCCCGGTCGGCGGGCGCGGCGAGCGAGGCCGCGTACGCGACGACGACCTGGGCGACCACCGCGAGGACGCCGACGGCGGCCATCGCGGCGAGCATCAGCAACGCGGAGGGGGCGAGCGCGACGGCGGCGAGGGCGAGCACGGAGAGCCCGAGCTGGGCGGTCGTGAGGGTGCGGCGGTTGACGCGGTCGCCGAGCGGGACGAGCAGCAGCAGGCCGAGCGCGTAGCCCGTCTGGGTGAGGGTGCCGACGAGGCCGATGGTGGCCGGGTCGATGTCGTAGTCCGCGGCGATGAGGTCGAGCAGGGGCTGTGAGTAGTAGACGTTGGCGACGGCGAGGCCGCAGGCGACGGAGAGGAGCCAGGCGGCGGCGGGTGGCAGGCCGCGTGGGGGTGCTTCGGCGGTGGCGGCGGCGGTGGCGCGGGTGGGCGAGGTCATGGGCGGGTCTTCCTGGTGGCGGGCACGGCCGACTGGTTTCAAAGTGCTACCACGCCACCCTGGCATACTGTGGTTTCAATAAGCAACCACGCGACTCGCCGATAGGCTGGGCGCCGACCGGTGGAAGGTGGGAGAAGTGCCGAAGCGCACCACGCACGAGGAGTCGACCTGCCCGGTCGCCCGCCCGCTCGACGTCGTCGGCGACGGCTGGACGCTGCTGATCGTCCGCGACGCCTTCGACGGGCTGCGCCGTTTCGGCCAGTTCCAGAAGAACCTGGGCCTCGCCAGGAACATCCTCTCGGCCCGCCTCGCCAACCTGGTCGCCAACGGGGTGTTCGAGCTCGCGCCGGCCGCCGACGGCAGCCCGTACCAGGAGTACGTGCTGACCGAGAAGGGGCGCGCCCTCTTCCCGGTGATCACCGCGCTGCGGCAGTGGGGCGACCAGTGGTTCTTCGCGGAGGGCGAGCCGCGCGCCCGGCTGGTGGAACGCGGGACGGGCGCGCCGATCGAGGCGATGGAGGTCCGCGTGGCCGGCGGCCGGGTGCTGGGGCCCGAGGACGCCGAGGTGCTGCTGCCCTGAGGCGTGCCGCCACCGGCGGCGGATGGGCGGCGGGCGGTGCCGGGGAGTCGGGCGGATCAGCTGGGGGTGGCGCTCCCGGCCGTCGCGGTCTCCGAGGGCTCGGTGGTCGTCGCGGTGGTCGTCGTGGTGGTGCCGTTGGTGGTGTTCGTCGTGGTGGAGCCGGCCGTGGTCGCCGGGGCCTTGGTGCTCGGCGTCTGGGTCGGCGTCTTGGGGGTGGACGACCCCGTGGACGAGCCGGTCGAGGAGCCGGTGGACGCAGACGCGGTGCCGGTCGACCTGGTCGTCCCGGTCGGGGCGCCCGAGGAGGTGGACGACGTTGCCGAGGCGGAGCCCGTCCCGGTTGAGGCGCCCGGGGACGTCGCCCCCGAGGAGGTCGAACCCGAGGTCGTCGCCGAGCCGGACCCGGAGGACGCCCCGGAGGACGAGGCGGAGGACGAGGCGGAGGTCGAGTGCGACGTCGAGGCCGTGCCCGCCGGCGTGGTGGGCGTCATTTTCCCCGGCGGCGGGATACCGGGTGCCAACGGCCCCTTGGGCGGTCCGACGTTCCGGTCGACCACGTCGATCCGCCCGGTCAGCCGGGAGAACCAGCCGCCCGTCTCGATGTTCACCAGGATGATCTCGGTCACCGGGTGCGGCGCGGGCACCACGACGACCAGCGTGGTCGGGTGGAAGCCGGCCCATGCCTTCCCGGTGTACTTGGCGTCGCTCACCAGCACCGGCGGCTTCAGCGGGTTGCCGCAGGAGCAGCGCACCCGGGGCACGCCCTGGGCGTCCACCAGGACGGCGGTGCCGGCCTGGAGCGCGGACTGGTACTCGACCACGGCGCCGCTCTTGTAGTCGTGGTTGGTGACCCGGGTGTCCACCCGCAGGTAGGCCGAGGTCAGCGAGCGCAGGTAGGACGGGACGTCGGACTGCTGGATGCCCGCGGCGGAGGCCCAGGCGCGGCCGGCGTCCCCGCTGGAGACCATCCCGATCAGGCGCTCGGTGTCGCAGCTGGGCTTGGTCATCGTCCCGCCGTACAGCCCGGCGGAGCTGCCCTCGACGCTGTGGATCACTGCGGGGGAGGCGGCCGTGGACCGGCCGCCCGGCCCGGACCGCGGTGCCTGGGCGGACTGCGGCGCCTGGGCGGGGGCGGGGGCGCTCACCCCCTGGGTTTCCACCGATGGGGTGAACGGGTCCGGCCCCGGGTCGGCCGGGGCCTGGAGGGCCACCTCGTTGGCGGCCGGCAGGGTGTCGTGGTGACCGCCACCCTGGCTGTTCACGATCAGCACCGTGGCCACCGCGGCCACCGCCAGCGTGCCGGCGGCCAACGCGAGCCCCCGTCCGGAGCGCCACCACGGCGTGTGCGGCCCCCGACCGTCCCCGGAGGACGGACCGGACGGCCCGGACGGACCAGGCGGCCCGGACGGGGGCCCGGGCGGACCGGACTGGCCGGATGCCCCGGACGGCGGCCCGAACCGGCCGCCGCCCGACGGGGGACCGGCCAGCGGTCCGGACGGGGGGCCGTGGGGCGGTTCGCTCGGCGGGCCGGAGGGCGGCGGTTGGGAACTCATCGAGGCTCCGTTTCGCAGGCGGCCGACGGACGCGCCGACCCGGGAAGCTCCTGCCACTGGCCTCCATTTCCCCCCGGCTCCCCACCCGCCGCAACAGCAGGTGCGGGGGCCGTCGCCGAGCGTGCCCGCCCGCTGTCGGCCACCCTGGAACGCGAAGCCCGACGCACCGAGGAGGCGCCATGCAGCAGCCCACCACCCGGGTCGCGGGCCCGCCCGGCGCCCTGCGCGGCTGGCTGGACGCGCTGGCCGTGGTGCTGGCCGGGTTCGCCGCCATGGCGGCGGTGGCCGCGCTCGGTCTCTGGCTGGCCGGCGCCGACGACCTCCCGGGCGGCGGCTTCCCGGCCGTGCTGGCCGGGGCGGTGGCGCTGGCCGTCGGCGGATCCGTCCAACTCGGCGGTGGGGCTGGGCAGTTCGCCGCGGTGGATGCCGGGATCAGCGCCATGCCGCTGTCCGTCTCGCTGGCCGGCGCGGTGGTGATGGCCGAGGTGTTCCTGCGTCAGCTGCGTTTCCGCGCGGTGGCCGGCGGCGGCGAACTGCTCGGCCGGATCGCCCGCACGGTGGTGATCTGGCTGGTCGCCCTCGCGCTGCTCACCCTCGGCGCCCGGCACACCTTCGACGTCCCGCTCGGCGGCGACCTGGCGCAGACCATCGGCGGCGCGCTCGGGCTCACCCCGGAGGTCGGCTTCCACGCGGATGCCCCGAGCACGGTCGGCATCGGGCTGGCCTGGCTGCTCGTCGTCCTCGCGGGCACCTTCGCGGTGTCCCGGCGGGCGCCGCTGCCGCGCGCTCTGCTGCCCTACCAACTCGCGGTCCGCCCAGCCGCGTTCGCGCTCTGGCTGGTCCTGCTGGCGTACCTGGTGATCGGGCTGGCGGCCGGGGTGCTGACCGCGATCGTGCACGGCAACGCCCGGCAGACCCTGGCCGTGCTGCTGCTCGCCCTGCCCGACCTGGTCTGGCTCGCCTTCGGCGTCGGGCTCGGCGCGCAGTGGCACGGGCGGCTCAGCGGCGCGCTCGGCCTGCCGGTGCCCAGGCCGCTCGCCGAGGTGCTGCGGGCGCCGGACGGGCAGCAGGCCACCATCAGCCTGGGCACGCTCGCCGACCAGGACGCGCGCAGCTGGTGGCTGCTGCCGCTGGCCGCCGTGCTGCTGCTCGCGGCCGGCTTCCTCGCCGCGTACCGCTCGCCGCGCACCGTCCGGCTCTGGCAGCACGCCGTCCGGTTCGCCCTGGCCGGCGCGGTGACGGTGCTGCTGGTCGGGCTCTGGACCAGGGCGGACGCCGACTACGGGCTGTCGGTGCTCGGCGTCGGCGTCGGCCAGGGCGGCCTCGGCGACCTGATCGGCTCGCTCCTCGGCGGCGCCAACCCGCTGGCCGGCCTCGGTGGCGGCAGCCTCACCCTGCGCCCGGTGCTGTGGACGGCCGTCCCGCTGGCGGCGGGCTGGGGCCTGCTGACCGGTGCGCTGGGCGCCCTGCTGGCCGCCCGCACCGGCCGCCGGGGCGAGGTCTCCAGCGGCGATGTCCCCGGCGGCGAGGTCTCGGGTGGCGAAGTGCCCGGCGGCAAGGAAGTGCCCGGGGCGGGCTGACGGCTGCCGGGCGGCGCGCGCTCAGAACGCCTCGGCGATGAGGATCGCCGCCGCCGGCAGCGCCTGGGCGAGGGCGCCGCGCCAGACCTTCGGCTCCGAGGCGAAGAGGGTGACCCCGCCGGCGACCATGAAAGCGGCGACGTAGCTGATCACGGCGCGGCCGGAGGCGGCGTGCCCGGTGTGCAGCAGGACCAGTCCGGCGACCAGACCGAGCGCCAGGAACAGGTTGTAGAAGCCGACGTTGAAGCGCCACAGTCGGACCTCCGGCGCGTCCGCCGTGCTGCCGGTGAGCAGGAAGCGCACCCGCGGGTGGCCGTACAGGAAGCTCTCCAGCGGCCACGCGAGGAGGTGGACCGCGGCGGCGATCACGGCGAAGACCTGGCTCACGGCGTTCATGGCGGTCGGCTTCCTGGGGGTCGGCTTCCTGGGGGCGGACGGCGGTGGACGGTACGGCGCTCACCACGGCGGCGGGTGGACGACCGGGGCGGCCCACGCGGGCGGCTCGGGCACGACGGCCGCTGCGGCGAGGCCGGGGACGACCGCCTGGACGACCCGGGTCGGCGGTCCGTTCCCGCTTCCGCTCCACGCCCTCGGCGCGGCGCCGTGGCCGGGCACGACGGCGGTGGCCGCGCGCAGCTCGGCGACGAACTGCAGGCAGCTGGCGTAGCGGTCCTGGGGGGCCTTGGCGAGCGCCCGGGCGACCACCGCCTCGACGGCGGCGGGCAGGTCGGGGCGGTGGTCGCGCAAGGTGGGCGGCGGGTCGTTGAGGTGTGCCCAGAGCAGCGCCACGTCGCTCTCCCGGCGGAACGGCGGGGAGCCCGCGAGCATCTCGAAGACCACGCAGCCGAGGCCGTACTGGTCGCAGCGCCCGTCCAGCGGCTTGCCGGAGATCTGCTCGGGCGCGGCGTAGTCCAGCGTTCCGACGATCTGGCCGACGCTGGTCAGGCCGCTCAGCGAGAGGGACTTCTTGGTGAGGCCGAAGTCCGCCAGGTACAGGTGCTCGGGGTGCTCGCTGTCCGTCCCGGCGGCGACCAGCACGTTGCCGGGCTTGACGTCCCGGTGGACCAGGTCGTGGTCGTGCGCGGCGTCGAGCGCGGAGGCGATCTGCAGGGCCAGTCGGGCGGTCCGCTCGGCCGAGAAGGGGCCTCCCCGGTTCATCAGCCCGCGCAGGTCGCCGCCCTCGACGTGGCGCATCGCGATGAACAGGATGCCGTCGTGCTCGCCGGCCTCGAACACCGGGATGATGTGCGGGTGGTCGATCGCGGCGGCGGCCTCGGACTCGTGCATGAAGCGCTGCCGGAACACCTCGTTGCGGGCCAGTTCGGGGGCGAGCAGTTTGACCGCGACGGTCCGGCCGAGCCGCAGGTCCTTGGCCCGGTACACCACGGCCATGCCGCCGCGGCCGATCTCGCGCTCCAGCCGGTAGCCCGCGATCCGGCGCCCGACCATGCCGGCCGGCAGGCCGGGCGCGGACGGCCGGTCGGGGTGGTCGAGCTGGTCGGGGTGGTCCGGCTGGTCGGCATGGCCGGGGCGGTCGGGGCGGTCTTCGGGCACCCGTTCGGCCGGCTGGGCCGCGGGCCGGGCGGCCGAACGGTCGAGGGGGCGTTCGGGAGGTCGTTCGGCCGGGGTCACGGCGCGCCCGGCCGGGTGGGTGCGTACGGACCGGGCGCGGGCCCCGGCGGGGCGGCGGGGGCGGGCGACGGGGCGGGGGGCGGTGTGGGCGACGGCCCGGGCACCGGCCGGTCGGTGGTCGCGTACGTCTGGAGCTGGAGCCCGTCGCAGTAGCACCAGCGGTCGCGCACCGCGTCGAACACCCAGAGAGCCTCGGCGTCGACGACCAGGCCGATCCGCAGGCCACGGGTCCGCTCCCGGAAGGCCTCCAGGTCCAGGGCGCCCGCCGCGAGGTCCTCCAGCAGGGCGCGGTAGCGGGCCACCGCGGCCTCGGCCTCCACGAGCGCCGGGCGCGGGTCCGCCGTCCGGGTGGGCGGGCCCCCGGCGGTGGGCGGCGGCTCCGGGAGGGCGACCAGCAGGCGGCCGTCGACCCAGGCCGTCCAGCCGTTGGAGCAGAGGATCTGCGCCCAGTCGCCCTGCCGGGCGACCACCCGCACCGGCAGCAGCGCGTCCAGCCGGGTGGCGGGCCGGGCCGGGTCCGGGGCCGCCCAGGTGGCCATCCCGGCCGGTGGGGCGACGTGGGTGGGGCGGAACGCGAACTCGTCCATGGGCGGCTACATTTCCTCCGCCGCGCGAGCCCGCGGCTGCGCGCGGTCATAGCGATGGGACTCGCACCACAGGTCGCTTCCCACTGTACCGGCGGTGGTCGGCCGGGGCCCGGGGCCGCTCGTCAGGGCTCAGCGCCGCATGATCGCGGGCTCGTGCCGCCGCAGCAGGGCCAGCACCAGCAGCCCGTACGCGACCGCGAGGCCGGGCAGCACCGCGATGTCGAGCAGCCAGCCGGCGCGCTCGTGGCGGAACATCGGGTCGGCGGTGATCGCGCTCGGGAAGATGCCGTGGAGCTCGACGGTGCGGGCCATCGCGGCCATGCCCCAGCGGGACGGGATCAGCCAGGCGAACTGCTCCAGCCCGGGCACGCCGTGCAGCTTGAGCATCAGGCCGCTGAAGACGATCTGCACCACCGAGAGGAGCACCAGCAGCGGCATGGTGGCCTCCTCCTTGTCGACGATCGCCGAGACCACCAGGCCGAGCATCATCGCCGAGAACGCCAGCAGCGCGACCGCGATGATCAGTTCGGGCAGCTGCGGCATCACCACCCCGGTCGGCACCGCCCAGGAGAGGTCCACCCCGGCGAGGCCGACCACGGTCAGCACGACGGCCTGGCCGGCCGTGACCGTGCCGAGTACCACCACCTTGGAGACCAGGTACGCGGATCTGGACAGTCCGACCACGCGTTCCCGGCGGTAGATCGCCCGTTCCTTGACCACCTCGCGCACCGAGTTGGCGGCGCCGGTCAGCAGGCCGCCGATGCACAGCGTGAGCAGGCAGTTCACGGCGTTGTCCGGGGTGAGCCGGGAGCCGGCCATCACCCGGCACATCAGGCCGATCACGAAGGGCAGCACCACCATGATGGTCAGGAACAGCCGGTCGGCGGCGAGCACCGCGGTGTACCGGCGTACCAGGGTGCCCAGCTGGGAGAACCAGCCCTGCGGCTTCTCCCAGCCGATCGGGTCCCGCCCGGCCACCGGCGCCCGCGCCGGCTCCGCTGCCGGCCCCGCTGCCCCCGGCGCTCCCGGTGCCGCGGCCGGAGTCAGGGACACCGCCTCGGCGGCGACGTACCGCTCGTACTGCGGGGAGGTGCGGAAGCGGCGCTGCCAGGCCTCGTGGTCCTCGTTCTCGAAGGCCTCGAAGGCCTCCGGCCACTCCGCGAAGCCGAAGAACGCCAGCGCCTCGCCCGGCGGGCCGTAGTAGGCCGTCCGGCCGCCGGGGGCGAGCACCAGCAGGCGGTCGCACACGTTCAGGCTCAGCACGCTGTGCGTCACCACGACCACCGTCCGGCCGTCGTCGGCCAGCCCGCGCAGCATGTGCATCACCGAGCGCTCCATGCCCGGATCCAGACCGGAGGTCGGCTCGTCGAGGAACAGCAGCGAGGGCTTGGTGAGCAGCTCCAGCGCGACGCTGACCCGCTTGCGCTGGCCGCCGGAGAGGCTGCCGATCACCTGGTCGGCCCGGCCGGCCAGGCCCAGCTCGTGGACCACCTCGACGACCCGGGCCTCCCGCTCGTGCTTCGCGGTGTCGCCGGGGAAGCGCAGCTCGGCGGCGTAGCCGAGCGCGCGGCGGACGGTGAGCTGGGTGTGCAGGATGTCGTCCTGCGGCACCAGGCCGATCCGGCGGCGCAGTTCGGCGTAGTCGCGGTAGAGGTCGCGCCCGTCGTACAGCACGGTGCCCTCGTCGGCGGGGCGCAGCCCGGTCAGTGCGTTGAGCAGGGTGGACTTGCCGGCGCCGCTCGGGCCGGCCACCGCCAGCAGCGCCTTCTCGGCGAGCGGGAAGCTCACGTCGTCCAGCAGCACCCGGTGGTCGGACCCGACCCGGACCACCAGGTGCCGCACGTCCAGGGAGATCTCGCCGGTGTCGGTGTACTCGACCAGGTGGTCGTCGGCGAGGCAGAGCGCGGAGTGGCCGATGCCGACGATGTCGGCCGGGCCGACCGCTGCCCGCTGCACCGGGCGGCCGTTGTGGTAGGTGCCGTTGTGGCTGTCCAGGTCGACGATCTCGTGGCCGCCGCCGGGCAGTTCGCGCAGTTCGGCGTGGTGGCGGGAGACCACCAGGTCGTCCAGGACCAGGTCGTTGTCGTGCGAGCGGCCGATTCGGACCGTGCGGCCGGGCAGTTGGAGCACCGAGCTGGGGCTGCGGAAGGTGCCGGAGGCCTGCGGGGCGAGCAGGGAGGGCCGTTCGCCGGGGTCGGGGCGGGGCAGGCCGGCGAAGGTCGCGGACGGGCCGTCGGCCGGATCGCCGAAGCGCAGCCGGGTGCCGGGGCCGATGTCCTCGCGCTCGACCCGGCGGCCCTGGTCGTAGGTGCCGTTGGTGCTGCCGGCGTCCTCCAGCAGCCAATGCCCGTCGGTGGCCCGCAGCACGGCGTGGTGCCAGGAGACCCGGGGGTCGTCCAGGACGACCTCGCTGGTCGGGTCGCGGCCGAGGTGGTAGGCCAGGGCCGGGTCGATCAGCAGCGACCCGGTGTCGGTGACCAGGACGAGGGGCGGCGCGGTGGGTGCGCCCGGGCGCTCTCCCATGCTGGGCATTCTATCGCCGCAGCAGTCCAGCGGCCTTTCCGGATCCCGGGATTGGACTGGACCACTGTGACGGCGCGGCACTATCGTTCGGCGTGCCCGCACGCCACCCGCCGAACAATCGGGGACGGAACGCATGAGTAGTTGGCCGGTGTTGCGAAGATCCCGGACTGTCAGTGCCGGCCGTGCCCCCGGAACGGTGCTGCACTGCGGCCTGATGGACACCATGCTGGCGGACCTCGCCGTCTCGGTCGTGCTCTACTTCGACCAGGCGCTGGACGAGGACCGGCTGGCCGCCGGACTGGCCCGCGCGCTCGACCGGGTACCGGTGTTCGCCGGGCGGCTGCGCACCGGCGGGGGAGGCGCCCTCCAAGCGGTCTGCGACGACTCCGGCGTCCCGCTGGACGTCTACACCGTGGACGGCACGCTCGCCGAGGCGATGGGCCGGGTGACGGCCGCCGGCTCCGAACTGGTCGATCCGGTGGACGCCCCGGCCGCGCGCGGCGGCGGCGTACCGCTGCTCACCGTCCGGGTCACCCGCACCGGGGACGGTGGGACGGTGCTGGGCTGCTCCTGGCACCACGCGATCGGCGATCTGCACAGCTTCATGCTGCTGCTGCGGATCTGGTCGGCGGCGGTCGAGGACGAGGAGCTGCCGGAGGCCGAACTGGTCGAGGATCAGAACGAGTTGCTGGACCGGGTGCTCCCCGCCGAGGACTGCGGACGGCCCGGCTTCCGGGTGCCCTCGACGGCGCAGGCGCAGTTGCTGGCCCGCGAGGTCGCGGTCGGTCCGCGGGCCAACCGGACCGTCCAGATCTACTTCGGGGACGCCGAAGTCGAGCGGATGCGCGCGGAGTTCAGCGCGACGGCCGGCCGACGGCTCTCCTCCGGTGACGTGCTCTGCGCCCATGTCGTCAGCACCATAAGGGAGTTGGATGGCGACGAGGCGGAGCGCTGGCTGACCGTACCGGTCAACGCCCGGCGCTGGCTCGGACTTTCACCCGCCCTGGTGGGCAACCTGCTGGGCGACGTCCACGTGTCGCACCGGCCCGAGGACGGCCCGGCGGCGCTCGCGGGCGCGCTGCGGGCGGCGGTCGAGGAGTTCCCGGCCGCCCACCTCAACCTGCGTTCCAATCTCGGCTTCCTGGCCTCGCTCGGCCGCTCCCGGTTGCGGGACTGCGTGCCGCTGGGCTTCGACCCGCAGGAGCGCCGGTTCAGCTTCTCGAACTGGAGCCGGTTCGGGGCCTATCGGGTGAGCTTCCAGGGGCACCGGCCGGTGTTCTTCAGCCCGGCCGCCAACTATCCGCTTCCCTGGGTGAGTTGGACGGTCGAGGGGTTCGGCGGCGCCGGATACCTGACCACCGTGGTGCTGCCGGCCCGGCTCGCCGCCCGGGTGCGGGGGGCGGAGGGCCGGGCCGCGCTGCACCGCTTCCGGACGGCGGCGGACGAACTGCCCGCGTCGGCCGCCGCCGTCCCGAAGGTGATCTGAGCCGTACCGCGCGTGGCGTGAGTCGTACCGCGACGCGCGGGGTGAGCCGCGGGGTGAGCCGCGCCTGGGCCGCGCTACGCGAAGGCGGCCTCGATCGCCGTCCACAGCTGCACCCGGGCGCGCAGCGCGGTGCGGACGGTTTCGGCGCACTCGTCCCACTTGGCCTGGTCGTCGCCGCACAGGTCGATCAGCATCTGCATCGCCATCGGGGTGTGCTGCTCGCCGTCCACCTCGATGTGCCGGGCCAGGTAGTCCTTGAAGACGGTGAGCACGCCGTCCGGGTCGTCGATGCCGACCACCTGCGCGAACATGTCCGGGATCAGGTCCTCGCGGCCGAAGGCGAAGGCGGCGGCCCGGCAGTGCACCGGCGCGTTCTCGATGATCGACCAGGTGGTGCCGGTGAAGTCGACGGCGGCCTGCGGCACCGCGGCGGCCTTCAGCGCCTGCGGGACGGCGGTGCCGGTGCCCAGCAGCCCCAGGAACTCCTCCACCGGGCCCGGGTCGGCGCCGGCCTGCCGCATGCCCTCGACGTACAGCTCGAAGTGGCTGGTGTAGCCCTCCCCGAGTTCGTCGCTCTCCTCGACCAGCACGATCTCGTTGATCAGCCGGCGGCTGGCGGTCGGCCCGCTCGGGACCCACGGGACCTCGACGCTGGTGAGGTCGCGCTGCAGGCTCTTCAGCAGCGACATGAAGTCCCAGACCGCGAAGACGTGGCTGTCCAGGAAGGTGCGGACGCGCCCGATGCTGGTCAGCCCGCCGTACACGCCGTGGCCGACGACCTCGCGGCGCAGCGGGTCGATGGCCTGCTGGAGGCTGGTCAGGCCGGGGTGCGAACGGTCCCAGTGGTAGCGGTTGGTGGACAAGGCGGCTCCTTCTGCTCAGGGGTGCTTGAGGACGGCGTGCAGGGCGTGGCGCAGTTGCTCGCGGCCGGGCTGGAGGGCGCGGTCGAGGGCGGGGGCGAACGGCAGGACGGCGCCGTCGGGGCGGGTGACCCGGCGGGGCGGGGCGATCAGGCGCATCTCCTCGGAGGCGGTGGCCAGCACCTCCGCGGCGAAGCCGCAGCTGCGGTTGGAGTCGTCGAAGACGACCAGCCGGCCGGTACGTTCCAGCGAGGCTGCGAGCGCGGCCCAATCTAGGGGGTACAGCGTGCGGGGGTCGAGGACTTCGACCGAGATGTCCTCGGCGACCTCGTCCGCCACGGCGAGCGCGTCGTGCACCAGGTGTCCGACGGCGACCACGGTGACGTCGGTGCCGGGGCGGTGGATCCGGGCTCGGCCGAGCGGGATCGGCGCGAGGTCCCAGGTGACGGTCTCGCGCACCGGGAGGGCGGCGGCGGGCGCGAACACCACGACCGGGTCCGGGTCGCGGATCGCCGAGCGCAGCAGCCCGTAGGCGTCGGTCGGGGTGGCGGGCACCACGGTCTTCACCCCGGCGTGCGCGAACAGGCTGTACGGGTGGTCGGAGTGCTGCCCGGCCCAGCCGTCCCGGGAGCCCGAGCCGGGCACCAGGCAGGTCAGCGGGACGCTCGCCTGCCCGCCGGTCATCAGCGAGAACTTGTGTGCCTGGTTGACGAGTTGCTCGAAGACCAGGAACAGCAGCGAGGGGATCTGGAACTCCAGCACCGGGCGCCGCCCGGCGAGCGCCGCGCCGATCGCCATGGCGGTGAAGGCCTGCTCGGACAGCGGGGTGTCGACGATCCGCTCGGGCCCGAAGCGGTCCAGCAGGCCGAGCGTCGGGCCGGCCATCCCGGCGCCGATGTCCTCGCCGAAGACGCAGACCGCCGGGTCGTCGGCGAGTTCGTCGGCGATCGCCCGGTTGAGGGCCTTGGTGTACGAGAGCCTGGTCATGCCACCGCCCCGGCCCGGGGCCGCAGGCCGTCGGCGTACAGGTGGTCCAACGCGCCGGCCGGGTCGGGGTGTTCGGAGGCGAGGGCGAACTCCTCGGCGGCGGCGAGCTGGCGGGCCACCGCGTCGTCGAGTTCGGCGACGGCCGGCTGCTCCAGCTGGGCGGCGGCCCGGGGGAGCGGGTCGCGGGCGCGCCAGGCCTCGACCTCCTCGGGGGTGCGGTAGTGCAGCTTCATCCGGCGTTCCATGGTGTGGTGGCCCTCGTAGCGGTAGGTGCGGCATTCCAGGAAGCCGGGGCCGCCGCCGGACCGGGCCCGCTCCACCGCGCGCAGGGCGGCGGCGCGGACGGCCTCGGTGTCCATGCCGTCCACCTCCTCGGCGGGGATGCCGAAGGCGGCCGCCCGCCCGGTCGCGCTGCCCGCGACCGCGGTGGCGGCTGGCAGGGTGGTGGCGTAGCCGTTGTTCTCGCAGACGAACACCACCGGCAGGCGCCACATCGCGGCGAGGTTGAACGACTCCAGCAGCACGCCCTGGTTGAGCGCGCCGTCGCCGAAGAAGGCCACGGCCACCCGGCCGTCCCCGGCCTGGCGGGCGGCCCAGGCGGCGCCGACCGCGATCGGGGCGCCGGCGCCGACGATGCCGTTGGCGCCGAGGATGCCGAGCGAGAGGTCGGCGGCGTGCATCGAGCCGCCCCGGCCGCCGTTCAACCCGTCGACGCGGCCCGCGAGTTCGGCGAGCAGCCGGTGCGGTGCGGCGCCCCGGGCGAGCACGTGGCCGTGGCCGCGGTGGGTGCTGGTGAGCCGGTCGGCGGGGCCGAGCGCCGAGCAGACGCCGACCGCGACGGCCTCCTGCCCGATGTACGGGTGGATGCCGCCGGGGATCGCGCCGGCCTTCACCAGGCCGAGCGCCAGCTCCTCGAAGCCGCGGATCAGCCGCAGCATCCGGTAGCGCTCGGCCGGCGTGTCCAGCGGTGCGGCGCCGGGGGCGGCGGTGCCGGGGGACAGGGTCGCCGGGGGAGCCGTCACCGGGTCCCCCGCCAGATGGTCGGGCAGAACTGCGGGTCGGCGTAGTCGGGCCGGCCGTCGGCGGTGCGGCGCACCAGCACGTCGTGGTTGTACACCACCGGGCCGCCGTCCGCCCGGGTGTGGTGGCGGTACTCGTTGGCGCCGTCCTGGAGGTGCAGCGAGACGGCCCGGCGGGGGAAGGAGGCCAGGTTGGGGCCGCTGCCGTGGTAGGTACGGCAGTGGTGGAAGGACATGTGGCCGCGCGGGATGCGCATCGGGACGGTGCGCACCTGCTGCCCGTTGTGGGCGGCGTTGGCGGCCAGGATGCCGTCGAGTTGGGTGCGGTCGCGGTCGGCGAAGTGGCGGGTGGAGTCCTCGCCGGAGTCCAGCTCCCGCCAGCGGTGGCTGCCGTCCACCATGGTGATGGTGCCGTTCTCCTCGCGGCAGTCGTGGAACGGGATGAACGCGGTGAGCATCTCCTCCGAGGTGGAGGTCTGCCAGTAGTGCTTGTCGAAGTGCCAGGGCACCTGGTTGCTCGGCTCCCCGGGCACCGGCGGCTTGTAGATCAGGGTCGCCTGGAACACCCGGATCTCCTCGGCGCCGGCCAGCAGGGCGGCCACCGCGCCGATCAGCGGCTTGCGCAGGATCGCGCCGATGGCGTCGCTCTCGTAGTGCACGTAGTCGTTGTGCCGCTGGATCGGGCCCTGCGAGGGATCCCAGGCGGCCAGGCGCGGCGGGCGGGCGGGCAGTTCGCGGTCGCGGTGGCCGCCGTAGTAGAGCTCGGTGGCGGCCTGGAGGGTGTCCAGTTCCTCGTCGCTGAACAGCTTCCGGGACAGGTACCAGCCGTGCTCGCGGTAGTGGGCCACCTCCTCGGGCGTGGGCAGCAGGGCGTGTTCGGCCTCGCTGAGGCGGAACTCGACGGCGGTGGTCATGGGGTGTGCCCCTTCTTGAGGTGTGGGCGGCGGTCAGACGGCGGCGTCGGAGCTCTGCCGCTCGACGGCCTCGTACAGGGCCTTGATGTTCGCGGTGCCGAAGGTGCCGGCGCCCTGGCGCTCGATCAGCTCCAGGAAGTACGTCCGCCGCGGGTGGGTGGAGCGGACGAAGATCTGGAACAGCTGGCCGCCGTGGTCCTGGTCGACGAGCACGTGCAGGTCGCGCAGGGTCTCCACCGGGATCGCCGTCTCGCCGAACCGCTCGGCCAGGGCGTCGAAGTAGGCGCCCGGAGTGCTCAGGAACTCCACGCCGTTGGCCCGGGCGGTGCGGACGGCGGTGGCGATGTCGCCGGTGCGGAAGGCCAGGTGCTGCACTCCGGCGCCGTCGTGGGAGGCCAGGAACTCGTCGATCTGGCCGGGTCGCCGGGTGGTGTCCGGCTCGATCAGGGTGAAGGTGACCTCGCCGGAGGCGCTCTGCACCACGCTGGAGTCCATGGCCTGCCGGCCGACTTCGATGTACTCGCCGAAGATCCGGTGGAAGCCGAGCGCGGCCTCGCAGAACCGTACGGCGTCGGCGAGTTCGCCGGCCGGGACGCAGATCGCGACGTGGTCCAGGGCGTCCAACAGGCCCGGCTCGTCGGCGGGTTCGGCCGGGCGCGGCGGTACGAACCTCAGGGCGGTGTCGCCGAAGCCGGCGATCAGCCGGCCGGCCCGGTCCAGCACGCGGGCGCCGTGCCGCTCGGCGCGCTCCAGCGCGGCCTGCGGGTCGGTGCAGGCGAGGGCGAGGGCGGCGACGCCGTCCCCGTGCCGGGCGACGAAGCCGGCCACCGGGTGGTCGGGGTCGGCGGCGGAGGCCAGGTGCATCCGGATCGAGCCCTGGCGCAGCCGGATCGTGCGGGCGCCGTCCGGTGCGGTCTCCGGGGCGTCGGCGGCGAAGCCGAAGTCGGCGCAGAGCCCGGCCGCGGTCTTGTCGGCGTCCGCGCAGTGGAACTCGACGTGGGTGATGGACTGGATGGACAACGGGATCTCCCCCGGAGGGATGGAAGGGCGTGGATCGGCGCGCTACTTGGCGGCCCGGGTGGACGCCGGGCCGAGGATCAGGCTGAGGTTGTGGCCGCCGAAGGCGAAGGCGTTGCTCAGCGCGGCGCGCACCGGTGCGGACCGGGCCCCGCCCCGGACGTGGTCCAGGTCGCAGGCCGGGTCGGGGTCGGTCAGGTTGAGTGTCGGCGGCAGCGTCCCCCTCGCCACCGCCAGGGCGGTCACCGCCGCCTCCAACGCGCCCGCGGCGCCGAGGAGATGGCCGGTGGCACCCTTGGTGGAGCTGACCGCGGGCGGGTGCGCGCCGAAGACGGCGCGCAGGGCGGCGGTCTCGGCCACGTCACCGAGCTTGGTGCCGGTGCCGTGGGCGTTCACGTAGTCGATGTCGCCCGGGGCCAGGCCGGCGTTGGCGAGCGCGGAGCGCATCGCGTCGGCGGCACCGGAGCCGTCGGGGCGGGGCATGGTCGGGTGGTGGGCGTCGGTCGAGGCGCCCCAGCCGATGACGTCCGCGTACCCGGCGGCGCCGCGGGCGTCGGCGTGGTCGGCGCGTTCCAGCACGAGGACGGCGCTGCCCTCGCCGAGCACGAAGCCGTTGCGGCGGGTGTCGAAGGGCCGGCTGGCCTGCTCCGGATCCTCCCAACCCTGCGCGAGCGCACGGGCGTTGGTGAAGGCGGCGGCGATGGTCGGGTGCAGCGAGGACTCGGTGCCGCCGCACACCACCACGTCCGCGTCGCCGGAGCGGATCAGCCGCAGCCCCTCGGCGACGGCCTGGGCGCCGGCCGCGCAGGCCGTCACCACGGCCGAACTGTAGCCGCGGATGCCGTGTTTGATGGCGATCCGGGCGGTGGCCATGTTGGAGAGCATGCCCGGCAGCAGGTACGGGCTGACGCCGGGGCGGCCGCGTTCCAGCCGGCGGTGCGACTGCTGCTCGAAGGTCTCCAGTCCGCCGCCGCCGGTGGCCAGCACCACGGCGGTGCGGTGCGGGTCGGCGTCCCGGCCGACGACCAGGCCGGCGTCGGCGAGCGCGTCGTCGGCGGCGGCCAGGGCGAGCAGCACGAAGCGGTCCACGCAGCGGGTCTCGGTGGGTGGCAGCACCTCGCGGCCGTCCACGGCGGGGGCGATCCCGGCGGCGGGCAGCCAGCCGTGCGCGGCGTGGCCCTCGGGGACGGCGGTCAGTCCGGAGCGCCCGGCGTTGAGCGCGTCGAACACCTCGGCGGGCTTGCGGCCGAGCGGCGAGACCAGGCCGAGGCCGGTGACGACGGCGCCCTCGCGGCGGGTCATCGGGCACCGGCCGCGGCGTCGAGGTAGCGCTGGCGCAGCAGCACCTTGCGGACCTTGCCGGTGGGGCCGAGCGGGATGTCGTCCCCGGAGACGACCAGCACCTGGCGTACGGTCGCGGCGGCGGCCTCGTCCAGGGCGGCGATGACGTCCTTGGTCCGGTCGGCGGTCGGGTCGGCGTCGGCGGTGAGGATCAGCAGCACGTCGGTGACCACGCGCTCGCCGTCCCGTACGGCGACCACCGTGCAGTCCGCCACGTCCGGGCGGGCGGCCAGCACCCGCTCCTCCGACATGGCGGTGAACAGCCGCTTGCCGTCGCCGAGTTCGACCGAGTCGACGGCCCGGTCGACGTGGTAGTAGTAGCCCTCCTCGTCCCGGTACATCAGGTCGCCGGTGAGGAAGCGGCCGCGGATCCGGGTGCGGAAGGTGGTGGCCGAGTCGTTCCAGTAGCCGAGCGCCAGGGTCGGTGAGGAGGTGGCGAGTTCGCCGACCTCGCCGGGGCCGAGCGGCTCGCCGTCCGGGCCGACCACCTCGCAGTCGACGAAGGCGTGCGGGCGCCCGACGCAGCGCCCGTAGCGCTCGGTGCCGGGGCCGTGGGTGATGAAGAAGTGCGAGTGGCCCATCTCGGTGGAGCCCAGGCCGTCGACGAACAGCGAGCCCGGCGTCCGGGTGCGGCCCGCGCGGGTGACGGACTCCCGGCTGCCGGTGGCGATCAGGCGGCGGATGTGCACCTCGTGCGCGCAGTCGCCGGTGTTCCACCACAGGGCGACGGTGGCGAGGTCCCGGGCGGCGAGGTCGTGGTGGGCGAGTTCGGCCCAGGTGGCGGCGAAGCCGATCACCCCGGTGGGCCGCCACTGCTCGATCGCGTCCAGCACCCCGGCGCCGGACTGCCGTGACAGCACGGCGAGTTCGGTGTGCGAGCTGAGTGCCAGGTTGAGCGCGATCAGGGTGGCGGCGTGCGGCGCGGGCAGTGCGCTGAGCATCCGGTCCTGGCCCTGCGGGCGGGGCAGCCGCAGCCGGTGGCGGATCGCCGCGTACAGGCTCGCGTGCGAGTGGACGACGGCCTTGGGCATTCCGGTGGTGCCGGAGGAGTGGGTGATCGCCACCGGGTCGCCGGACCAGTGCCGGTACGGCTCGGGGGCGGCGTCCGGGTCGCCCGCGCCGAGGGTGGAGATCTCGGGCAGCAGCGGCGCGCCGGGGTCGTGGCCGGCCAGCGCGGCCAGGTGGGCCGGGTCGGCGAGGACGCCGACGGCGCCGAGGCGGGCGATGTAGCGGGCGGCCCGCTCGCCGTCCACGTTGGGGTTGAGCAGCGCGGGGATGGCGCCGAGCCGGGTCAGGGCGAGGAAGGCGAGCACGTGGTCGGCGGCGTCGCTCGCGAAGACCACCACCGGGTCGCGCCGGGTGATGCCGAGGGCGTGCAGCGCGGCGGCGCGGGCCCGGACGGCGCGGTCGAGTTCGCGCAGGGTGAGCGGTCGCCAGGCGGGGTGGTCGTCCACCGGGGTGTCGAAGGTCAGCAGCGGTTCGTCGAGGCCGAAGCCGAGTGCGAGCCGGGCGGTCAGGACGTTGCCGGCGCCCACGTCGGGGTCGTCCGCGATCAGGCTGCGGACACTGCGGATGGTCACGGGGTGGATCCCTCCCTCGGGGCCGGAGACGGCCCGGGCGGCTGATCGGTTGGCGTGGGTCGGGCGGCCGCGCGGGCGGCGAAGGGTGTCGGCGGGTGTCGGTGGGCTGTCGGCGGGTGCGACGGGGCCTGGGTGGGTGACGGGGCCGGGTGCTGGTCTGCCGGGTGCGGCTGCTTCAGTCGTCGGGCCTCGTTCGTGGGTACGGCCGGCGGTGGCCGGACGGTTCAGTCGGTGACTCGGTCGGTGACTGAGGCGGTGACCGGGACGTCAGCCGGTGACCAGGACGGCCACCGCGTGTCCGGCGGCCCCGCCCGGTCCGTCGTCGCCCGGTTCGGCGGCGATGACCAGCACCTGGTCGGCGTCGCCGTCCGCGAGGAGCAGCGCCGCGAGGTCGAGCGCGTCCGAGGGCACCTGCCCGGGGACGGCGCGGGCCGGGCTGATCGCCACGACGGGGCCGGTCAGGCCCCAGCGGGCGGCGATGTGCCCGAGGACGGCGTTGGGGTTGGACTGGAAGAACAACAGGGGTGCGGGGCGTCGTCCGGGTTCGGCGCTCCGGTCGATGGCCCGCGCGGTGGCGCGGTCGCCGCCGGCGCTGGCCAGCAGCAGTGCGGTCCGCCCGGGGGCGGGCGGGGCGCCGTGGTGGGCGCGCAGGCAGCGGTCGGCGGTGTCGGCGACCAGCGGGTTGAAGCCGGAGGCGGCGAAGCCGGGCAGCGGTGGCGGCGGGCCGGCCAGGTCGGGGTCGGCCGAGCCGGGGTCGGGTCGGCGGGCCTCGGCGAGGACCCGCAGCCGGGCGGCGGCCGGCGCGGGTGCGGCGCCGAAGCTCGTGGCGTCGGGGTCTGTGGCGTCGGTGGTCATGGTGTGGGTGCCGGGGTACGGGGTCGGCGCCGTCGAACGGCGGGCGGGGGCCGGTGGCCGGTCATGCGGGGGCCACCAGCAGGGCGGTGTTGGCGCCGCCGAAGGCGGAGTTGAGGCTGAGTGCGTAGCGGGGGCGGGCGGCGCGGGGGCCGTCCAGGACGAGGTCCAGGCCGACGTCCGGGTCCGGGCCGAGCCAGCCGGCATTGACCGGGAGCAGGCCGGTGCCCAACGCGCCGATGGTGACGGCGAGTTCGAGCAGGGCGGAGGCTTCCAGAGCGTGCCCGTGGACGGATTTGCTGGAGCTGACCGGGAGTTCGGCGGTGTGCGCGCCGAAGACCCGGCGCAGCGCGCTCGCCTCGGCCTGGTCGGCGAGGGTGGAGCCGGTGCCGTTGGCGTTGACGTAGCCGACCTCGGCCGGGGCGACGCCGGCGCGGGTGAGCGCGGCCTCGACGGCCCGGGCGACTCCGGCGCCGTCCGGTTCGGGGCGGCACACGTGGTGGGCGTCCCCGGCGCGGCCCCAGCCGGCCAGCCGGGCGAGGGCGGTGGCGCCGCGCCGTTCGGCGGCCGGGGCGGCCTCGACCACCACGGCGGCGGCCGCGTCGCCGAGCAGGGTGCCCGTGCGGCCGGTGCTGAACGGGCGCAGCTCGCCGTCCCGGGCCAGCGCGCGGCCGGCGTCGAAGACGGCGAACACGCCCGGCTCGACCAGGTGCCCGGCCGCGACCAGGACCCGCTCGTGCCGCCCGGTGGCGACCAGCGCCGCGGCGTCCGCGACGGCGGTCGCGGCTGCCACGCAGGCGCCGGTGTACACCCGGGTGACGCCCGCGGTGCCCCAGGCGGCGCGGACGCCGGCGGCCACCGCGTCGGCGGTGCCCCTGGTCCGTTCGTCGCTGTGCAGGGCGAGCAGGACGGGCGTGTCCGCGCCGTCGGCGGCGGTCAGTCCGGCCTGGCGGCAGGCCTGGCCGACGGCGTCGAGCACCGCGCGGGCCAGCGGGAAGGTGTGCGCGAGCGGCACGTCGTCGGGCAGCAGGGCGGCCCGGGTGGTGCGGCGGGCGCTCACGTCGAAGCGGGTGACGGGGCCGAAGGCGGTCTTGCCGTGGGCGGCGGCCTCGGTCAGCGGGCCGAGTCCGCGCCCGGCGGCGCTGAGCACGCCGAGCCCGGTGACCACCGGCCGGCCGCGCGGCCGGTGTGCGGAGGGCGCGCCGGTGGTCATGGCCGGGCGCCCACACGTTCGGCGAGGACGGCCGAACGTAGCAGTTCGGTGGCGTCGTCGACCGTCCGGATGGCGCCGAAGCGGTCGTCGTCGAGGTCCACCTGGATACCGTAGCGCTGCTCGAACTCGGCTATGAGCCAGGTGAGTTCGAGCGATCCGAGGTCGTCGGGCACGGTGTCGGCGGCGCGCTGCCCGAACGCCGCCAGCATGGCGCGGACCTCGGCCCGGTCGGGGAGGGCGGAGCCGCTCACGCCGGGCTGCCGGCGGTGGCGGTGGCGGTGGCAGCGGTGGCGCTGGCGGCGATCCGCTTGACGACGTCGGCGGTGAACTCGTCGAGGGTCATCAGCGCGGTGGTCTCCATCTCGTCGAGGTCGAACTTGATCCCGAACTCGTCCTCGACCTGCACCGACAGCTCGGCCAGCGCGAGCGATTCGAGGTCCAGCCCGGCCGGGCCGAGGTCGGTGTCCCCGGTGACCTCGGAGACGTCGTACTGCATCTCGGTGAGCGAGGCGAGGACGAACTCGCGGACGCGGTCCTGCATGGTGTGGCTCCTTGTCGGGGTGCGTGCGGTGGATCAGAGCGCGGCGGCCGTGGCGGTGCTGCGCAGGGCGGCCGGGTCGCGCAGGAGTTTTCCGGTGGCGGTACGGGGGAGTCGGGGCAGCAGGGCGAGCCGTCGCGGCCGCTTGTAGGCGGCGAGCCGGCGGGCCAGCCCGTCCTGGACGAGGGCGAGGTCGGCGTCGGGTTCGGTGGCGAGGTAGGCCTCGATCGCGCCGTCCTCGAAGACCACGACGGCCTCGCGGACCTCGGGCAGCGCGGTGAGCGTCTGCTCGACCTCGGTGAGGTCGACCTTGAGGCCGCCGATCGAGACCTGCGAGTCCAGGCGGCCGAGGACGGTGACCAGGCCGGTGGCCGGGTCGAGTTCGGCCGCGTCGCGGGTGTGCAGCCAGCCGTCCGACCAGCGGGTCGGGTCGTCCAGCCCCGGGTAGGGCGAGGATTCCGCGCCGATTCGCAGCTCGCCCGCGACCAGCCGCAGCCGCATCCCGTGGACGGGCTGCTTGGCCGGGTGGAGCGTGCCGGACAGGTCGGTGGCGATGACCCCGGTCTCGGTCATCCCGTACATGGTGCCGAGCGGGACGCCGTAGCGGTCGGCGAACAGCGCGGGCAGGCCCGGGCGGACCAGCTCGCCGGCCACGATCATCCGCCGCAGCCCCGGCAGCGCCGGGGGAGCGACGGCGCCGGCCAGCAGTTCGGCGTGGAAGGGCACTCCGATGACGGTGGTCGGCCGGTCGCCGGCGGCGACCGCGGCGAGGATGCCCGCCGCCGTCATCCGCTCGGGCACGGTGAGCGAGGCCCGGGCGTGCAGACTGTTGAGCAGTCCGCCGACCAGGCCGAGCACGTGCACCACGGAGGACAGCAGGACGACCCGCTCGCCCTCGCCGGGGAACTCCACCAGCCTGTGGTAGCAGTCGAGTTCGCGGAGCAGGTCGGAGGCCGTGCGGGCGATGACCTTGGCCGGGCCGGTGGACCCGGAGCTGAGCTGGATCAGCGCGTGCCCGGTGCGGGCCGGGCGCCCTTCCGGCAGCCGGACGGCCACCGGCTCGACCTCGGAGAAGCCGCGCAGGGCCGCCGCGGGCCGGTGGGCGGAGCCTACCAGGACCTGCGGGGCCAGCCGCGCCACCGCCGCGTCGACCTCGTGGTCCGTCAATCGGTGGTCGAGCAGCGCCACTTGGGCGCCGAGCCGCCAGCACGCCAGCAGCACCGTGACGAACGCCACCGAGGGCGGCAGCCGTAGCGCGGCCGTGCCGCCGGGGCCGAGTCCGGCCGCGGCGAGGTGCGCGGCCTGTTCGTCGACCAGGGCGCGCAGGGCGTCCCGGTCGAGTGGTACGCCGAGATGCAGGCACTCCTCGCCTCCAGGACCGGCCAGCAACAGCCGGTCGACCCAGGCGTCCGGGGCGTCGGCGTGCGGCGGTGAGGAAGGCGGAAGTGAAGAGGGGGAAATGCCGGTCAACACCGCTCCACACAAGTGAGGGGATTTGACATGGACGCCGTTCACAACCAAAACGGTCAATTCCGTTGCCAGACGATTGCACAGACGTTTGGTCAAATCAAGGTCTATACCAATGTGGTTGTTGCTCCTACGCTGCGGAACCGGGGCTGGTCCACGCGTGGCCGCCCGGAATCGAGGATGCCCGTGGGAGAACTCACGCTGGCCGGGATGGAGCGCGCCGCGCGCGCGCAACTTTCCCCGGAAATATGGGACTTCATCGAAGGCGGCAGCGGCACGGAACGTACCGTGGCGGCGAACCGGGAAATGTTCGCGCGCTATGCACTGCGCCCGCGCACGATGGTCGACGTCTCCGACTGCTCGCCCGCGCGCACGCTGCTCGGCGCGCCGCTCGGCCTGCCGGTCGGCATCGCCCCGATGGCCTACCACCGGCTGGTCGACCCGGAGGGCGAGACCGCCACCGCGCGCGCCGCCGGCCGCGCCGGGGCCCTGCTGGTCGCCGGCATGTTCGCCAGCCGCACGCTGGAGGAGATCGCGGCCGCCGCCACCGGTCCGCTCTGGCTCCAGCTGTACTGGCTGCGCGAGCGCGCCGCGCTCGCCGCCCTGGTCGAACGCGCCGAGGCGGCCGGCTACCGCGCGCTCGTCCTGACCGTGGACGCCCCCAGGATCGGCCGCCGCCTGCGCGACCTGCGCAACGGCTTCGCGATCCCGCCCGCCGTCCGCGCCGTCAACCTGGACCAGGACCTGATGTCCGCCAGCCACCGCGCGACGGACGGCGGCTCGGGCATCGCCGAGCACGCCCGCGAACAGTTCGACCCCACCCTGACCTGGGCCGACCTCGACTGGCTGCGCGCCCGCACCCGGCTGCCGCTGGTCCTCAAGGGCATCCTGACCGCCGAGGACGCCCGGCTCGCCGCCGAGCACGGCGCCGACGCCGTCGTGGTCTCCAACCACGGCGGGCGGCAACTCGACGGCGCTCTGCCCTCCCTGGCCGCACTGCCCGAGGTCGTCGACGCCGTACCCGCCGACCTGCCGGTGCTGCTCGACGGCGGGGTGCGCACCGGCGCCGACATCGCCGTCGCGCTCGCCCTCGGCGCCCGCGCCGTCCTGGTCGGCCGTCCGGTGTTCTGGGGCCTCGCCACCGAGGGGGAGGCCGGCGTGCACCGCGTCCTCGACCTGCTGCGCGACGAACTGGAGCACACCATGGCCCTGTTGGGCCGCCCCCGGCTCGCCGACCTGGACCGCACGGCCCTCGCCCCCTGGCCCTGCCCGGCCGGCTGAACCGCGCACCGCCTGCACCACGTTGTCCGTACTGGATGGAGAACAGCAGATGACCGAACCGACCCCCGAGACCGAGCGCAACGACCCCTTCCCCGGCTGGGACTGGGACGACCCCGACGGCCTCGCCACCCGCCTGGACGCCTTCAGCGAGCAGGTCGCCACCTGCGACACGCTCGAAGCGCACCCCGGCGGGCTGCCCCGCGACCACGCCGGATTCCGCGAACTCGGCCTCACCGGAATCGAGTTCGCCGCCTTCCGGACCGCCCACCCGGAAGGACTCGGCACCGACCTCACCACCCTGCGCAGCCCCGGCGCCGCCACCGAGCCCGGCACCCTCTACCGGGTCGACGGCGACCGCTGGTTCACCCAGCTCGACATCGGCCGGCCGCTGTCCTTCGCCGACGCCAGCGTCGACTGGGTCTACGCCGAGCACCTGATCGAGCACGTCACCATGCCGGTCGCGGTCGGCTGGCTGCGCGAGGTGCGCCGCGTCCTGCGCCCCGGCGGCGTGCTGCGCCTCACCACCCCGGACCTCGCCCGCTACCTGGCCGGCTACGCCAACGGGGACGGCTTCCTCGCCAAGCACCGCCGCCGCCTCACCACCCTCGGCTTCGGCCCGCCGATGCCCGCCCGCCCGGCCTTCCTGGTCAACCAGATCTTCCGCCACTACGGGCACCAGTGGATCTACGACCTGGACGAGCTGCGCCACGTCCTCACCCTCGCCGGCTTCGAACCCGAGCGGATCCGCCACTGCGCCTACCGCCAGGGCGCCCGCCCCGACGTCGCCGACCTCGACACCGCGTTCCGCACCGACGAGACCGTCTACGTCGAAGCCGACCGCTAGGCCCTCGTGTCCTCAGGCCCATGGACCCCTGGATCCTGAAGCCCTCAGGCCCTGAGTCCGCCCGCCGACGCCTCCGCACCGGATCTGTACCGAACGGGACCACCCATGCCCCTGCACCCCCAGGCCGAGGCGCTGCGCGCCCGGCGCGCGAGCAGCGGTGCGCCGCCGCTCTACACCCTCACCCTGGCCGAGGCCCGCGCCGCCGACCTCGCCGACATCCGCGCCGCGGCCGGGAGCCCCGAGCCGGTCGCCGCCGTCGAGGAGCACCGCATTCCCGGCCCGGGCGGCGAACTCGCCCTGCGGCTCTACCGCCCCGAGCCGCCCGGCCGTCAACTACCGGCCCTGCTGTACCTGTTCGGTGGCGGATGGGCCCTCGGCTCGCCGGACACCAGCGACGCGATCTGCCGCCGGCTGACCAACGCGGCCGGCTGCGTCACCGCCTCCGTCGGCTACCGGCTCGCCCCCGAACACCCCTTCCCCGCGGCCGTCCACGACTGCCGCGCCGCGCTGTACTGGCTCGCCGCACACGCCGGCGAGCTAGGCGTCGACCCGGGTCGGCTCGCCGTCGGCGGCGACAGCGCCGGCGGCAACCTCACCGCCGCCCTCACCCTGATCGCCCGCGACGAGAACGGCCCGGCCCTGCGCCACCAGCTGCTCGTCTACCCCAACACCGACCACGCCGCCGACACCCCCTCGCTGCGCGAGCACGACGACCCGATGCTCTTCAACCGCCGCTCGGTGGCCTGGTACTGGGGCCACTACCTGGCCGACCCCGCCGACGGCGCCCACCCGCACGCCTCCCCGCTGCGCGCCCCCGGCCTGGCCGGACTGCCGCCCGCGACCGTCATCACCGCCGAGTACGACCCGCTGCGCGACGAGGGCGAGCAGTACGCCGAGGCGCTGCGCGCGGCCGGCGTCCCGGTGGAGAGCCGCCGCTACGCCGGCATGCCGCACGGCTTCTTCGCCATGACCGGCACCCTGGACGCGGCCGCCGACGCCCAGCGCTACGCCGCCGAGCGGCTGCGCGAGGCCCTGCGGTGAGCGCGCCCGAGCCCCTGCCCCTGGCCGACCTGCACGCCAGCCTGGCCGACCCGCTGCTGGACGCGATGACCTTCCTCAACGAGGTCACCACCCGCTACCCCGACGCCGTCTCCTTCGCCCCCGGCCGCCCCTACGAGGGCTTCTTCGAACCCGAGGACGTGCCCGCCTACCTGGACACCTACCTCGCCCACCTGGCGGCCCGCGGCCTCGACCGGGACGCCGTGCGCACCGCGCTGTTCCAGTACGGCCCCACCAAGGGGATCATCGCCGACCTGGTCGCCCGCACCCTCGCCAACGACGAGGGCCTGGCGGTGGCCCCCGAGGCCCTGGTGCTGACGGTCGGCGCCCAGGAGGGCATGCTGCTCACCCTGCGCGCGCTGTGCGCCGGCCCGGACGACGTCCTGCTGGTCAGCTCGCCCTGCTACGTCGGGGTCACCGGCGCCGCCCGGCTGCTCGACCTGACCACCCTCCCCGTCCCCGAGGGCCCGGCCGGCGGCCCCGACCCGGAGGCCGTGCGCGCCGCCGCCCGGGCGGTGCGGGCCGAGGGCCGCCGCCCGCGCGCCCTCTACGTCGTCCCGGACTTCGCCAACCCCTCGGGCACCAGCATGCCCGTCGCGGCCCGCACCTGGCTGCTGGAGGCGGCCGCCGAGGAGGGCCTGCTCGTCATCGAGGACAACCCGTACGGCTTCTTCGCCCGCGACCCGGGGGAGCGGCCGACGCTCAAGGCGCTCGACCGCCGCCGCCAGGTGGTCTACCTGGGCTCCTTCGCCAAGACCTGCTTCCCCGGCGCCCGCCTCGGCTACGTCGTGGCCGACCAGGAGGTGGTCGGCCCCGGCGGGCGGCGCACCCTGCTGGCGGACGAACTGGCCAAGCTGAAGAGCATGACGACGGTCAACACGCCCGCGCTCAGCCAGGCCGTCATCGGCGGCATGCTGCTGCGCCACGACTGCCGGCTGCGCGCCGCCAACGCCGCCGCCACGGCCCACTACGCGGCGGGCATGGACACCCTGCTGCGGGAGCTGGACCGGCACTTCCCGGCCTCCGAGCGGCGCCGTTCGGGCGTGTCCTGGAACCGGCCCGAGGGCGGCTTCTTCGCCGTGCTGACCGTCCCGTTCGCCGCCGACGACGCGGCGATGGAGCGCTGTGCCCGCGGGTACGGGGTGCTGTGGACGCCGATGGCGCCGTTCTACCCGGCGGGCGGCGGGGAGCACCGGCTGCGGCTCTCGATCAGCTCGCTGACGCGGTCTCAGATCATCGACGGTGTGGCCAAGTTGGCGGCGTTCATCGCCTCCTGAGCGGCGCCGGCAACAGCGGGAGGGGCCCGGCTCGTGAGCCGGGCCCCTCCTCGTGCGCGTGTCCCCGTCCTCGTGCGTCGTGTCTCAGCGCACCCGGGTGGAGAACAGCCGGGCCGACCAGTACACCGACAGCACGGTCATCACCACGACGACCAGCAGGCCCTGCCACACCGAACTGTCCCCGAGGTGGCCGGAGAACAGCGCGCGCATGCCCTCCACCGCCCAGTAGAAGGGGTTCCACCTGGCGGTCTGCTGCAGCCAGTGCGGCGCCAGGGTGAGCGGCAGCAGCACCCCCGAGAGCAGCGCGATCGGCTGCGCGATGGTGTTCACCACCGGTGCCATCGCCGCGTCCGTCGGCACCATCAGCGCGATGCCGTAGGAGATCGCCGAGGTCATCAGCGCCAGCAGCCCGAGCAGCAGGTAGGCGAGCAGCAGGTTCAGCGGGCTCACCCGCAGCCCGAACGGCAGCGCGATCAGGGTGATCAGGACGGCCTGCACCAGCAGCGCCACCATCTCCCGCAGCGCCCGCCCGAGCAGCAGCGCCAGCCGGCTCACCGGCGTCACCCGGGAGCGCTCGATGATGCCGGCCCTCAGCTCGCCGAGCAGGCTGAAGCCGGTGAACAGCCCGCCGAAGATGCACAGCACCGCCAGCAGGCCCGGCACGTACACCTGGTAGGCGTCGGCGTAGCTGCTGGCACCGTCGGGGGCGAGCACCTTCTTCAACAGCGGGGCGAACAGCAGCAGGTAGAACACGGGCTGGATGATCCCGACGGCGATCCAGATCGGGGTGCGGATCATCAGCAGCACCTGGCGCTGGAAAACCAGCCAGGTGTCGCGGGCGAGCTTCATGGTCTCCCCAGGAATGGGCGGATCAGGACTGCTGGAGCGAACGGCCGGTGCGGGCCAGGAACACGTCGTCCAGGCTGGGGCGTTGGAGCTGGACGGTGCCGGGCGTCACGCCCGCCCCGTCCAGTGCGCGCAGCAGCTGCGGGATGGCCGCCGCGCCGTCCTCCAGGTAGAGCCGCAGTCCGTCCTCCCCGCTGAACTCCAGCCGGTGCAGGTACGGCTGCGGGCGCAGCACCTCGGCGGCCCGCTCGGCGACGCCCTCTCCGGGCTCCAGCCCGAGCAGCACGACGTCGCCGGAGATCTCGCGCTTGAGCACCTCGGGCGTGCCCTCGGCCACCACCTGGCCGTGGTCGACGATCGCGACCCGGTCGCACAGGGCGTCGGCCTCGTCGAGGTAGTGCGTGGTGACGACGACGGTCATGCCCTCGGTGCGCAGCCGGCGGATCTCCTCCCACACGTACGCCCGGCTGGCCGGGTCCAGCCCGACCGTGGGCTCGTCCAGGAACAGCACCCGGGGCTCGTGGATGACGCCGAGCGCGATGTCCACCCGGCGGCGCTGGCCGCCGGAGTAGGTGGCGCACGGGCGGTCGCCGAATTCGGCCAGGTCGAAGGCCTTGAGCGCGCCCTCGGCGGCCTGGACCGCCTGCGCCTTGGCGGCGCCGTACATCCGGGCCTGGAGCACCAGTTCCTCGCGGGCGCTGACGGTGTCGGTGGTGCCACCGCCCTGGGCGACGTAGCCGATCCGGCGGCGTACACCGGCCGGGTCGGTGAAGAGGTCGGCCCCGGCGATGCTGGCCTGACCGCCGTCCGGGCGGATCAGGGTGGCCAGCATGCGCAGGGTGGTGGTCTTCCCGGCGCCGTTGGGCCCGAGGAAACCGTAGATCTCGCCCGCGTCGACGGACAGGTCGATGCCGCGCACAGCGTCGACGGTGGGGTTCTCGCCGCTCTTGCGGGAGGTCTTCTTGCGATAGGACTTGCGCAGTCCCGTGGTCTCGATCAACCGGAACTCCCGTGCTGGGATGGGCTGCCACGGCACCTGGGAAGGCGGTGCTCGGCACCTGCGAAGGCGGTGCTGGGCGCCACCCTAGGCCGAACTCCGGCCCGGAGACAATGGCCTAGACCAATGGACGTTGATCTTCCGGTCTGCTACAGGGTCCCCGGTAGCGGCTGTCGGAAGTCCTGCCCGGCTCGGGCCGCCAGGGCCTCCAGCCGGTCCGCGGCCGTGGCCGCCCCGCCGCCCGCGCGCAGCGCCTCGCCGACCCGAACCGCGCCGCGCCGGTAGTCGGCCGTGTCCAGGACGGCCCGCAGGGCCCGCGCCAGCCGCTCCGGCGTCACCCGGGCGAACGGCACCCGCAGCCCCGCCCCGGCCGCCGCCACCTGCGCCGCGACGAACGGCTGGTCGTGCCGGATCGGTGCGGTGACCAGCGGCAGGCCGTGCGTCAGGGCCTCGCCGACGGTGTTCATCCCGCCGTGGCACAGCACCGCGTCCAGCGCGCCGCGCGCCATCAGCTCCAGCACCGGCGCCCGGTCCACCGCGACGGCCTGCGGCGGCAGTTCGGGCAGCAGCTCGCGCGGGGCGGCGAACACCGGCTGCACGTCGTCGCCGCACAGCTCCAGCGCCCGGGCGGCCCGCGCGTGGAAGTCCGCGCCCAGCTCGCCGGCCAGTGTGCCCATGGTGACCAGCACCCGCCGGCGCCCGGGCAGCAGCCGCTCCCACGGGAAGTCCGGATCGGCCGGCCGAACGGAGTGGACCGGCCCGACCAGCGCGTGGTGCGGGGGCGGCGCGTCGTCACCGGTCAGCGCGGGACCAGTGGTCGCCAGCACCAGGGCGGGGGAGAAACGCGGGTCCACGTACTCCTGCGCGGGCAGCCGGGCGCGCTCCCACAACCCGCGCAGCAGGCCGGTCATCCAGGCCTCCACCTGCGGCAGCGCCCGGTACGGGCGGCCCAGTTCCATCGCCCCGGGCGCGAAGCTCGCCCACGGCAGGCCGTGCCGGTGGGCGGCCAGCGCGCCCGCCGGGGTGTGCTGGTCGACGAGCAGGACGTCCGGCCGGAACTCCCGCACGATCGCGTCCAGCGGCTTCGCGGTGAACCGCGCGTACGGGACGATGAAGCCCTCCCAGAGCGAACGCAGCGCGGCGAGCCCGTGCCCGCCCTGCGCCCGGAACGCCCGGGTGCCGGTGCCGAGCACCTGGGCCCCGGGACCGAGCAGCGGGCGCAGCACCGACTCGGTGCCGGTCCAGGCGACGTCGTGTCCGCGCGCGGTCAACTCGGCGGCGATGCCCGCCGCGGGATTGACGTGGCCGGTCAACGGGGGCATCACCAGCAGGAACCGGGTCATCGCGCACGCTCCTCGGAGATCAGTTTCTGCAGGTCGGCGACGGTCAGCGCTTCCAGGGCGGCCAGGTCCAGCCCGGCGCGCAGCCGGGCCAGGTCGGCCGCCGGGCCGAAGCGTTCGCGCAGGCGCCCGGCGAGCGCGGCCAGTTCGCCCTCGTCGAGCAGCAGGTCGCCGTCCAGCCGGGCGTCCGGGGTCAGCCGGTCGGCCCAGCCGGGCGGTGCCCCGGCGGCCTCGGCCAGCAGCGCGGCCAGCTCGGGGTGCAACGGCGCGGCGGGGTGGTGCGGTTCACGGTCGGACGACGTGTGAGAAATGGCATCGGACATCGAAGGGGTCTCCCACCTGCTCGACGGCACGGGGGTGAACGCGTAGGCCCCGCAGGCGGATCCGGCGGCCTCGGAGACGAACGCGACGGTGAAGGGCCCGAGATCACTTGTGCGACCAGGCGGGCGTCGGAATACTAGCCCGCGTGACAGCACTGGAGGCAGTGGCCGTTCACCTCCCCCCGCACGCCGTGCCCATCGAGGCGGTTGGTGAGCGGATCGGCCTGACCCCACGTCAACTTCGACTCTTCCGCCGCTTCCACGGACTGGACCAGCTCCGTCTGGACCCGTCCGGGACGCTGCCCGACCTGCTTGACTCCGCCCTCGACAACCTGCCTGAGCTGCGCGGACGCGAACGGGACGTCCGTTTCGTGATCCACGCGCGCAGCATGCCGGTGGCGGTGCCCTACCCGCTCAACCCACTGCACGACCTGCTCGCCCCGCGCGGCCTCGCGCACGCCAACGCCTTCACGGTGACCCACCACGCGTGCGCGGTGGGCCTGCTGGCCATCGACCTGGCCGGCCGGCTGCTCGCCGCCGAGCCCGACCCGCGGGCACTGGCGCTCATCCTGGCGGGCGAGAAGACCTTCACCAAGGACGCCCAGGTGGTGCCCGAGACGGGTATCTTCGCCGAGGGCGCGGCCGCCTGTCTGGTGAGCGCCGACGGCGAGCGCCACCGGGTGCTCTCCTTCGCGGTGCGCCAGCGCCCGGAGTTCGACGGCCGGCTGGCCGAGGACGCGGACCTCCTGGCCCGCTACCAGCGCGAGTACCCCAACGTGATGGTGGAGGCGATCGAGGCCGCCCTGGACGAGGCCGGTCTGGACCTCTCCGACCTGGCCGCGGTGCTTCCGCACAACGTCAACCAGGCGTCGTGGCGGATGATAGCGCGCCGGATCGGCTATCCGCTCGACAAGGTGGTGCTGGACAACGTGCTGTCGGTGGGGCACAGTTTCGCTGCGGACAGCCTCATCAATCTTCACACCGCCACCACGCGGGGGCTGCTGCGCCGCGGCGACCACTACCTGATCGCCGCCGCCGGTGTCGGAGCCACCTTCTCCGCGATGGCGGTCCGCTGCTGACGAAGCGTCGGCTTCGTCCGTCTTTCCCACGCCAGACCACTCTCCCACGTACGACGGGACGGGACACCCATGTCAGAACCTGTGGTCCAGACCACTGACCCCGAGCTGCGCGAGCGGATCCGCACCGGCATCGGCGAGCTGCTGCCCCGAGTCCTCAAGCGCGAACTGCCCGAGATCCCCGAGAACGCCTGCCTCTTCGACGACCTCGGCCTCACCTCCGCCGGCACCATCGAGCTCATCCTGGAGCTGGAGGAGTCGCTCGACATCCAGGTGGACGTCGAGCAGATCACCGAGGACGACCTGCGCTCGGTCACCAAGCTGGCCGACTACGTCGCCGGACACGTCATCCCCGAGGACTGACCGGGTGGCCGACCACGGCCTGCGGATCACCCGGGCGCTCGCGCGGCGCTTCGACGGCCGCTCGGAGGCCTCGCTCCACCCGGACCTGCGGGTGTTCGTCTCCGACCTCGTCCGCCCCTACGGCCTGCCGCTGCGCGAGGACCTGCTGAGCGAGGGCGTCGGCCACTCCTACGAGGAGCTGGCCGCCGGCCTGGTGCGCGAGGCGCTCGCCGAGGACGAGCCCGTCGACCTGCTGATCCTGGCCTTCGACACACCGGACGTCCGACCGGGTGCGCCGTCCTCGCTGGCGCTCAGCCGGTCCTGTCCGGGCACGCCGCTCGCCTTCGCGGTCTGCGACCAGGGCGTCGCCGCGGCCTTCACCGCGCTGCGCCTCGCGGTCGACTACCACCGCACCGGATCCTGCCGCCGGGCGGTCGTGGTGCTCGCCGAGCAGACCGCGCTGCACCACGAGCCGGCCGCGCCGGTGGCGCTGCCGGAGCGGCACGGTGTGGTGGTGCTGGTCTGCGAGGAGGCCCCCGGGCCTGACATGACCGTCCACCAGATGCCCGGTGCCGAGCTGCCGGATGCGGTGGTGCGGGCCCGGGCCGCCGAGCTGGGGCCCGACCCGGCGCTCGTGCTCGGCCCCGGGCTGGCCGGTGCCGAGGGCTCGGCGGCCCAGCCGTTCACCGGGGCCTGGGCGGAGCTCGCCGAGCAGCTGCCCGCCTGGCGGGCGCAGGGGCGCCCCGTCTTGGTCGCCGACCTGGACCGCAGGCTCGGCGTGCTGAGCGCGTTGACCCTTCCGTAGTCATGGTTCGGTTCATGCCAACTCTCCTGTCTCGTGCGGAAATTGACGAACCATCGGGGTGGTGGGCGATTGGTCTGGACCAGTGTGTGAGGTCGCTGGTAGCGTCCCGATCACACCCCCGCTGAACCCTTCCCCGGCGAGCCGAAAGGCGCGTACGACGTGACCCCGTACGGCGAGACACAGACCAGTAGACGGATCGAGGTCCGGTACGCGGCCTCGGCCGACGGCTCGGCCGGTGGTGCGGCTGTCGATTCGGGGCCGCTCACGCTCGGCCAGGACAACATGATCCGGTGCATCGGGCGCGATGCCCCCGAGCAGATCAACAAGGATTCGCTCTGGCCCGTCCCGGACGGCACCTCGGTGTCCGCCGGGCTGGCCGCCCTGCGCCGACTCGTCGAACGGCACGAGTCGCTGCGCACCTCCTTCCCCGCCGGCCCCGGCGCGGACGGCTTCCCGGAGCGCCAGGTGGTGCACCCGGAAGGCCGGTTCACCGTCACCGTGATCGAGGCGGGCGACCGCAGCGACCTCCAACTGGACGCTTTTGCGGCGGAGTTGGGTCGGGCCGACGTCGCCGTTCCGTTCGACCTGGCGGCCGCCCCGCGGCTGCGCTTCACCCTCGTCGCGGACGGGGAGCGACTGCTGCGGCTGGTCGCGGTGGTCTGCCACGCGGGGGCCGACGGCGCCGCCACCGTGCTGCTGATCCAGGACTGGCTGGACCTCGCCGCCGGCAAGGACCTCCCGCCGGTCACCGCCCCGACCCCGCTGCGGATCGCGGACGCGGAACGGAGCGCGCAGGGCCGCCGCAAGTCGGCCGCCGCCCTGCGGTACTGGGCCCGCAGCCTCGCCACCGGCCCGCAGGTGGTGTTCGCCGACGCGCGGATCACCGGCCCCCCGCACGACCTCTCCGCCGTCCTGGTCCGCTCCCGCACCGCCGCCGAGGACCTCGCCGCCGTCTGCCGCCGCACCGGCGCGAGCCCGTCCGTCGTCCTGCTCGCCGCCTTCGCCGCGCTCGTCGCGCACCGGTCGGGCCGCACCGGGCTGGCGCTCTCGGCGCTCTCCGCGAACCGTCAGCGCGCCGCCCTGGTCGACCACGTCGGCACCCTGGCGCAGGACGCCCTGATCCTGCTCGACACCGGGACTGCCGACCTCGACCAGCTGATCGGCCGGGCCAAGGCGGCCTCGCTGAGCGCCTACTGGCACAGCACCCTGGACGCCGAACAGGTCTGGCGGCTCATCGAGGACTGCGCCCACCTGCGCGGCATCCGTTTCCCCCGCCATGTCGTGGTCAACGACCTGAGCCTGACCATCCCCGCCGCCGTCGCCGACGCCCAACCCGCCGCGACCGCCGACCCCGAACTGACCCGGCTGCCCGCCCCACAGCTGCCGGTCCGGCTGATGTTCACCATCCTGCGGATCAGCGGCAGCCTCGACTTCGCCCTGATCAGCTGCCCGCAGGTGCTGGACCCGGACGAGACCGACCGGTTCGGGCGGGCGCTGCTCGCCGTCCTGGCCGCCGCCGCCCGCGGGCCCGTGCCGCTCGACGCCCTGCCCGGCGTCGGCGGCGTGCCGACCCCCGACCGGAGCGGGCAGTGGCACCTGGTCGACGGCTCCTGGATCGACCTGGCCGCCGTCCGCGCCCTGCTGGAGGCCGCCCTCGGCGCGCGGGCGGAGATCGAGCTGGCGCTGGACGAGGGAAGGCTGACCGCCAGGCTGACCAGCGCGGACCGCGAACTCACCCCGGCCGTCGCCCACCACGCGGTGGTCGCCGCACTGCCCGGCCGCGACACGGCGATGGCGCCGCACCGCTACGTCGTCCGGCACACCGGCTCCGGGGCGGAGGCCGTCACCTCCGGCGGCGGCCGCGACCCGGACATCGCGGCCCGGCAGGCGGTGCTCACCTGAACGGGGGAGTGCGGGCAGGCGCGGGCGGGCTCACTCCAACGGGTCCTCGCCGTCCCACCGGACATCCCACGAACACGCCGAGGTCGCCCCCGAGGTGAGCCCCCACGGGCTCGGCACCTCCTCCTCGTCCTCGTCGCCCTGCAACGGCAGCCGGTCGATCACCGCGACCAGCCGCGGCGGCAGTTGCGGCGCCAGCCCGTGGTGGACCCGGGACAGGATGTCGCGCCGCACGTCGTCCGGCAGCAGCGGCCTGGTCATCCGCAACGGCATCGGCCCGGAGGGGCGTCCGGCCGCCGCCAGCTGGTCCGACCAGGCCCGCCAGTAGTCGGCGTCGTCGTTCTCGCCGAGCTTCAGATGGTGCAGGTGCAGGCAGTACGCCGCCGTGCCGCAGCCCGATCCGGCCGCGAAGCGCCACCAGAACTCGGCGCCCTCCTCCCTCCCGGTCGCGTAGAGCAGCGCGGCGAACACCTCCGCGCCCTCGGGCTGGATCCGGCGGGCGTTCACCAGGAGGTCGAGCCCCCGGGAGGCGTCCGGTGCGCCCAGTACCAGGGCCACCACCAGGCCCAGTTCGAAGGCGGCCTGCTCGAACTCCGACGGCAGGTGTGTCGGCGCGGCCGTGAGCCGGGCCTGGCGCAGTGCTGCGATGCGCTCGGCGTGCGCGCGCTCCGGCCGGGGCACGTGGACCACCGCACGCCCCCCGCCGCTCGTACCCGCCTCGCCGCTCGTACCCGTCCTGTCGCTCGCGCCCGCCCCGTCGGCCGGGTCCGCTTCCCGCCCGGGCGTCACAGCTGACCCGCGTGGTCCGGCGGTTCACCCGCTCGGTCGGCCGGTTCGCCCGAGCGGTCGGGCAGTTCGCCCACGCCGAGCCGGCGCGCCAGTCGCTCCCGCGCGTGCCGCAGGTTGGAGTGCACCGTCGCCACCGGCCGCCCCAGGTAGGCCGCGATCACCTTGACGTGCAGGCCCAGCAGGTACCGCAGGATGATCACATCCCGTTGTCGGTCAGGGAGTTCGAGGATCGCCGCGTACAGCCGCACCTCGTCCGCCTCGCTGTGCAGCAGCCCGTTCGCGACCTGCTTGAACGCGCCGATCACCGCGGCGAAGGTGACGGCCTCCACCGCCACCGGTTCCTCGGCGGACATCCAGTCCGAGACGTGCCGGTTCGCCAACCGCCAGGCGTACGCGGCCGGCTCCTCGAACCGCAGCACCTGAGGCCAGCAGCGGGCCAGGTCCGCCTTCACGGCCTCGACCACCAGCGCGGCGTCCGCCTGGCCGCCTATCCTGGTCAACGCGAGAGCGTGCCAAGCGGGTTCATGGGTCTCGCAGAACGACGCGTAGGTGAGGTCCAGCCGCAGGCCGAGGTCGCCACCGGCCTCCCGGTCCGACTCCGCGCCGTCGGCGCGCTCCAGCGTCGGCACTCCCCGGTACCCGCGCACGGGGGCGCCCCTGTCGATCGTCATCGAGCCTGCTTTCCGTGGCCGCCGGCAGCTCGGCGGGCCACTCGAGGGTCGGGCTGTCTGCGCCCATCCTCAGTCCATCCGGCCCGTCACTCCAGGCCGCATCCCGAACACAGATCGTCATCCCATGGGATCGGCCGACTGGTTGGAGCGCGGCGGTCCGCGCTCGACCTCCGGATACGGTGGGCACCAATCGACAGGTGTCCACGACGCCAAGGGGGAACGCGATGAGCCTCTACGACGGAGTCGACCTGCGGCTCAACATGCCGCACTCGGCCCGGATGTACGACTACTACCTCGGCGGCTTCACCAACTTCGCCGCCGACCGCGAGGCCGCCGGGCACGCCCTCGCGGTCGCCCCCTGGCTGCGCGTCGCCGCCCGCGCCAACCGGTCCTTCGTCCACCGCTCCACCCGCGCCCTCGCCCGGGCCGGCATCGACCAGTTCCTCGACATCGGCACCGGCATCCCCACCCCGCCCAACCTCCACGAGGTCGCCCAGAGCGTCGAACCGTCCGCCCGCGTCGTCTACGCCGACAACGACCCGATCGTGCTCTCACACGCCCAGGCGCTGCTCACCGGCACCCCCGAAGGCCGCACCGCCTACGTCGAGGCCGACGTCACCGACCCCGCCCGCCTCCTCGCCTCGCCCGGCCTGCGCGACACCATCGACCTCACCCGGCCCGTCGCGCTGTCCCTCAACGCCCTCCTGCACTTCGTCCCCGACACCCGCGGCGCCCACGAGCTCGTCGAGCACCTCAAAGCGGCCCTCGCCCCCGGCAGCGCCCTGGTGATGACCCACGTCACCCCCGACTTCGCCCCGGCCGAGATCGCCGGCCTGGTCCGGATCTACGAATCCGCCGGCACCGACGCCCAGGCCCGCACGCTCCCCGAGTTCACCCGCTTCTTCGACGGCTGGAGCCTCATCGCCCCCGGCACCGTCCCCACCCCCCACTGGCGGCCCACCCCCACCGACCCGCCGGCCACCGCCCCCGAGGCCGCCGCCTACGCGGCCGTGGCGCTCAAGCCCTGACCCCGCCCGCCCGGTCGCCCCCGCCCGGTCGCCACCCAACCCCCTCCACCCGTGCGGCCTCGCCGTCCCGGGGACAGACTGGTGGTGGATCGACGCTGCCCGTGAGGCTGGGAGAGGCATGCTGCTGGGACTCACCACCGCCTTGGTCGCGACCGTGTGCTTCGGGTTCGGGGCGGTGTTCCAGGCGCGCGGGGCGCGGTCGGCGCCGCAGGCGGACCGGGTGCGGGCGGGGCTGCTGGCCGCGCTGGCGCGGTCGTGGGAGTTCCTGCTCGGCACGGTGCTGGACATCGTCGGTTTCGCGCTGAGCGTCGTGGCGCTGCGCAGCCTGCCCCTGTTCCTCGTGCAGGCCGTCACCAACGCGAGCCTGGCCGTGACGGCGCTCGCCGCCGTCCGGCTGCTCGGGGCACGGCTGCGCCGGGGGGACGTGGCGGGAATCGTCGCCGTGGTGGTCGGCCTGACGCTGCTGGCGTCGGGGTCGGGCCGGGAGGGCCGGGAGCACGCCCCGCCGCTGTTCCACTGGGCGCTGCTCGCGACGACCGCCGTGATGCTGCTGCTGACCCTCGTCCTGGTGCGCCGGGCCGGCACCGTGGCGGCGGCTGGGCTGGGGCTGCTGGCGGGGGTGGGGTTCGGGGTGACGAGCCTGGCGGTGCGGGTGATGGACGCGTCGAGTCTGGTCACCGTCCTCACCGACCCGGCGGCGTACGCGCTCGCGGTGGGCGGCCTCGGCGGCTACCTGGCGTACGCGCTGGCGCTTCAGCGCGGCACGGTCACGGCCGCGACCGCCGCCGGGACGGTCGCCGAGACCTTCGGCCCGGCGCTGGTGGGCGTGGCGGCGCTGGGCGACGCGGCGCGTCCGGGGTTCGAGTGGTGCGCGCTGGCGGGCTTCGCGGTGGCGGTGGGCGGCACCTTCCTGCTGTCCAGGTTCGGGGAGTTGGAGGGGCAGTCCGCGGAGGTGGTCGCTGCGCGGCCGGGCTCGGCGGAGCGGGACCCTGAACCGGGCCCGGACCCGGAGGCGGACGCGGAGCCGGCCGTCCCGCCCCGGTAGCCCGGGTGGCGCCGCCGTGCGAAGGTGACTTGCCGGACAAATCGGACGGCGACACGCCCACGGAGCGGCAGGTGCGCGATGGCGGACGAAGCCCAGCCGGGCCCCCGACGGCCGGGGCCCGCCGACCCTCCGGTCGTGCTCGTCACCGGCGCGTCCTCCGGCATCGGCCTGGCCACGGCCGTCCGCCTGGCCGACGCCGGCTGGCGGACCCTGCTGTCCGGTACGGACCGCGCCCGCCTGGACGAGGTCGCCGCCCGGACCGGCGGCCGCGTCCTGCCCGAGGACCTGAGCAAGCCGGACGGCCCGAGCCGGCTCGCGGAGGCGGCCCTCGCGGAGGCCGGCCGGGTGGACGCGTTGGTCGCCAGTGCCGGCCTGGGGTGGCGCGGACCGTTCGCGGACACCCCCTCGGACGTCCTGGACCGGATGATCGAGGTCAACTTCGCCGCCCCGCTGCGGCTGGTCCGCCTGCTCCTGCCGGGCATGCTGGAGCGCCGCCGGGGCCGGATCGTGCTGCTCGGCTCGATGGCCGGCCAGGTCGGCGTGCGCGACGAGTCGGGGTACGCGGCGACCAAGGGCGGGCTGGCGATGTTCGCGGAGAGCCTCTGGTACGAGCTGCGCGGCACCGGGGTGGGGGTGCGCCTGGTGCTGCCGGGCCCGGTGGACACCCCGTTCTTCGACCGGCGCGGCACGCCCTACCAGCGGGAGCGGCCACGGCCCGTCCCGGCGGAGCGGGTCGCCGACACCGTGGTCGCGACCATCACCACCGGGCGCGACCGGCTCTTCGTGCCGCACTGGCTCGGCTTCCCGGCCCGGATCCACGGCGTGGCACCGGGCGTGTTCCGGCGCATGGCCTCCCGCTTCGGGTGAGCCCGGTGAACACGGCCACCCGGGTGCTCGCGACGGCGACCGTGACGGCGGCCGCGGCGGAGTTCGCGCACCTGGCCCCGGCGGCGGTGCGCCTCCCGGCGCTGCGCCGCACGCTGGCCCGCCGAACCGCCGGCCTCGGCGCGGACCCGCACCACGTCGCCCTGACCTTCGACGACGGCCCCGACCCGCGCAGCACCCCGGAGATCCTGGACGCGCTGGACGCCCTGGGCGGTGTCCGGGCGACCTTCTTCCTGCTGGGCTCGATGCTGGAGCGCGCCCCCGCCCTCGGCCGGGAGCTGGTGCTGCGCGGCCACGAGGTGGCCGTGCACGGCTGGCACCACCGGCCGCAGTGGTACCCGGCTCCGGCCCGTGACCTGCGCGAACTGCGCCGCGCGAGCGAGGCGGTGACCGCGCTGTGCGGGGTCCGCCCGCACTGGTACCGCCCGCCGTACGGGGTGCTGACGGCCGGCCCGGCCCTGGCCGCCCGGCGGCTGGGCCTGCGCAGTGTCCTGTGGACGGCCTGGGGCCGCGACTGGACGGCGGAGGCGACCGGCGTCTCCGTCTACGCGACCGCCCGCCCCGGCCTCACCGGCGGCGCGACCCTGCTCCTGCACGACTCCGACTGCACCTCCGCCCCCGACTCCTGGCGGGCCACCCTCGCCGCCCTTCCGCTGATCGCCGCCCACTGCCGCGCCCACTCCCTCACCCTCGGCCCGCTCCGCGACCACGCCGTCCCGGGGGCCGCCCGCGGCTGACGGCACCGCGCCCGCCGTCGAGCGCCGGGCGGACGACGAAGCCCCGCCCCGACGGCGGTTTCCCGGGCGCCCGATGCGGCTCCCGCACTGCTTGCCCCGGCCCTCGGCTACGCCAGCCCCACCTGCGCCAGGGCTGCGGTGAACCCGGTGCGCCAGGGCTCCGGGGTGGCGCCGGGGGAGGGCGCGGGCCCGGGGCGGCCGAGGGCGGCGAGGGCGTTGCGGACCACTTCGGCGGGGTGGGCGGAGGCGACGTCGGCGTGGCCGAGTTCCAGCTCGTGCTGGAGGTTGTCGCGGCCGTGGCCCTGGACGACGTCGAGCAGCAGCAACCGCCGCCCGAGGGCGCGGGCCTCGCTGCAGGTGTCGCCGGAGCTGGTGACGACGAGGTCGGCGGCGGCCATCAGGGCGGGGATCCGGTCGGTGTAGCCGAAGGGGTGCAGGCGCGGCTCCCGGCGGGCGGCGGCCCGCAGCCGCCGTTCCAGTTCCCGGTTGCGCCCGGCGACGGCGAGCACGTGCGGACCGGCGGCGGCGAGCGAGGCGGCGGTGCGGGCGAGCGGCCCGAGCCCCCAGGCGCCGGACATCAGCAGCACGCACCGCCCGCCCGCCGGGACGCCCAGTTCGGCGCGCGCCTCGGCCCGGCCGGGCGGCCGGTAGAACGGTTCCCGCAGTGGAGCGGGCAGGACGGTGACGGCGGCATCCGGCCGGTAGCGGCGCACGGCGCAGGCGGCGACCTCGGAGGTGACCAGGAAGAGGTCGGTGCCCTCCTGCACCCAGAGCCGGTGCGGCGTCACGTCGGTGCAGAACACGAAGTGCCGGAAGTCCCGTCGCGGCAGCCGGTTGACGGCCGAGGTGGCGGTGGCGAACACGGAGACCACCAGCTGCGGCCGCTGCGCCGCGACCAGTTGGCGCAGCGCCGGGACGAGCCGGCTGCGGGCGGCCGCGTCGGCGAGCAGCGCGAGCCGGGCACCGGGCCGCAACGCCGAGAAGTGGAAGGCGTCGTACACGCCGGGCAGGTCGAGCAGCCGTCGGAAAACGGCCTCCCCGGCGGCGCCGGAGCGCTGCCCGAGCAGGGCCATCGCGTCGACCGTGTGGGTGGTCCAGCCGCGGGCCCGCAGGGTGTCGGCGCAGGCCTGGGCCATCACGTCGTGGCCCTGGCCGAGGGAGCCGGAGACGAGCAGGGCGTGCGGCATCGGGCGGCCCGCTCAGGAGGCGGCGGAGGCGGCTGCGGCGGCCCGGTACCAGTCGGCGTAACTCCGCACGCCGTCGGCGAAGTTGGTGTGCGGAGACCAGCCGAGCAGGCGCTTGGCCTGGGCGCAGGAGATCCGCCGCCCGGTGTAGTCGGCCTTGCGGCCGTCGATGTGCTCGATCGAGACCGGCCCCAGCAGGTCGTCGACGGTGTCGGCGATGTCGCGCACCGAGACGGCGGTGGAGCCCTCCAGGGCGAAGGTCCGGTCCTCGGCGGCGGGGGACAGGGCCCGGACGTGGGCGTCGGCGAGGTCCTCGACGTAGACGAAGTTGCGGCTCTGCCGCCCGTCGCCGGCGATGGTGATCGGCCGCCCGGTGAGCGCGGCCTGGACGAACCGGGCGACGACCAGCTCGTCGCGCATCCGGGGCCCGTACGGGATGCCGTAGCGCAGGATGGTGAAGTGCTGCCCGTACAGCTCGCGGTAGCTGTGCACCAGCATCTCGGCGGCGAGCTTGGTGGCCACGTAGAGGTGGCCGCTGTGTTCCAGTTCGATCGGCACCTGCTCGTCCAACTCCTGCTCTCCGCCGTCAAGTTGATCGTCGGTGAGAGCGGCGCCGTAGACCCAGACGGTGCTCGCCAGCACGGTGCGGCTCAGTCCGCTGCGCCGGGCGGCCTCCAGGACGGCCTCGGTGCCGTCGATGTTGGTCCGCACGGCCCGCACCGGGTCGGCGGAGACCTGTTCGACGTCGGCCATCGCCGCGAGGTGGTACACCACTTCACTGCCGGCCAGCGCGGAGGTGAGGGCCGCGAGGTCGAGGATGTCGAGCCGGGCGTGTTCGGCGTCGGGGTTGAGGTACTTGTCGGTCGTGTCCACCGCGAGGACGTCGTGGCCGGCCGCGATCAGGTGGTCCACGACGTGTGACCCGATGAATCCGCATCCCCCGGTGACGGCTATCCGCACGATCTCTCTCCTTGTCGGGCTCCGTGTCGAGCGCCTTCTCGCACTCCGTGTCGAGCGCCTCGGCGCGCCCGCCTGGTCGGGTCGACCCCGCGCCGCTATCCGGCGAGTCTCCGGTGCACCGCCGAGACGGCCTCGATGACCTGCTCCGTCTCGTCCCCGGTCATGTCGGAGTGCACCGGCAGGCACACCTGCCGCGCGCAGACGTCCTCGGCGACCGGCAGCGGCCCGCGCCGGTAGGGGGCGAGGACGGGCTGCAGGTGCAGCGGCAGGTCGTACACCTCGCCGGAAAGCCGCACGCCGTACTCCTCGGCGACCGCCCGCTTGAACGCGGCGCGCTCCACCCCGGGCGGCAGCAGCGCCACGTACTTGTAGTAGTTGCCGCGGCAGCCGGACGGTTCGAGCACCGGCTCCAGGCCGTCGAGCCCGGCCAGCGCCTCGTCGTAGCGGCGGGCGACGGCCCGGCGGGTCTCGATGAACTCCTTGAGCCGGCGCAGGTGCACGGCGCCGACGGCCGCGCTGAGCTCGCTCATCCGCCAGGCGTGGCCGAGCCGGACGTGGTGGTTGGTGGTGAAGGAGCCCTTGCCCTGGTCGCGGTAGGTGCGGGCCTCGTCGCGCAGCTCGGGCGACTCGGTGAGGATCAGGCCGCCCTCGCCGCTGGTGGTGACCTTGGTCGGGTAGAACGAGAAGGCCCCGGCCAGGCCGAACGTCCCGGCGCAGCGCCCGTCGAGGCTGCTGCCGTGGGCGTGCGCGGCGTCCTCGACCAGCGGGACGCCGTGCCGGTCGCAGAGCGCGCGCAGCTCCTCGACCCGGGGGGTGATCAGTCCGCCGATGTGGACGAGTACGACGGCTGCGGTATCCGGGGTGAGGGCCGCCTCCAGCGTCTCGGGGGAGAGCGCCAGGGTGGCCGGGTCGACGTCGGCGATCACCGGGCGCCCGCCGGCGTGCAGGACGGCGCCGGCGGTCGCGTAGAAGGTGACGGCCGGTACGACGACGTCGCGGCCCCGGACGTCGACCGTGCGCAGGATCACCTCCAGCGCCGCGGTGCCGCTGCTCACCGCTACGGCGTGCGAGGCGCCGTGCTCGGCGGCGAAGGCCTGCTCCAAGCGCTCGGTCCACGGGCCCAGGGTGAGGGCGCCGGTGGTGAGCATCTCCATCACCGCCTCGGCTACGGCCGCGCGGTCGGATTCGTCGAACACGATGCGGGCGGCTGGAACGCCCATGGGCACCTCCGGCGGCGGGCTGGGGTCAGCACCGATCGGGTCAGATGGGGCCGAACCGTACGAAAAGTGTCGGTCCCGGCACATCACGCTACTTCGCCCGCCGGGCCGCGGCCCGTCGTCGCCGCCCGCCCGGGTGACGACGCCCGGCCCCGTCGCCGCCCTGCCGCTGCCCCGTCGCCACCGCCGGGAGTGCGCCCGACCGCTCCCACCACAGCTGATGCGCTTCCGCCGTCCGGGGAGGGGCCGTACTGCGTCCGCAGTACGCAGACGGCCTGCGCAGGGACGACGACGGAGGAGGGGCCGGCCGTCAAGGATGGGTCATGCTGCGGGCGGTCCGCGTCGAAAGGCGCCGGGGCGGCCGCGGTGCGCACTCTGACCGAGATCCGAAGGAGTCCACTCTTCCGTGGCCACGTTCCTGTACCGCCTGGGCCGCTGGGCCTTCGTCCGACGTCGGCTGGTGACCCTGCTCTGGGTCGCCGTGCTGGCGGTCTGCGGAGTCCTGGCGGCCAAGGCGCCCGCCGCACCCGACGACGGCTTCGCGATGCCCGGTACGGAGGCGCAGAAGGCCTTCGACCTGATGAACGAGCGCTTCCCCGGCGGCCACGCCGACGGCGCCTCGGCCCGCCTGGTGTTCGTCGCCCCGTCCGGGCAGAAGATCACCGCCGAGCCCAACCAGCAGGCGGTGGAGCGGACGGTCGCCGAGCTCGCCCACGCCGACGAGGTCTCCGGCGCGGTCAGCCCGTTCAAGGCCAACACCGTCTCCAAGGACGGCACCACCGCGTACGCGACCGTCAGCTACTCCGTGAAGGCGGGCGAGCTGTCCAAGGGCGCCACCGACGCCCTCGAACAGGCCGCCCAGCACGGGCGGGACGCCGGGCTCAAGGTCGAGGTCGGCGGCAACGCGCTGATGGCCAAGCCCGAGGCCGGCGGCAGCAGCGAGATGATCGGCATGGCGCTGTCCGCGGTCGTCCTGGTGATCACCTTCGGCTCGCTCGTCGCCGCGGGCCTGCCGCTGCTCACCGCCGTGATCGGGGTCGGCCTCGGCATGGCCCTGATCACCGGGCTCGGCAGCACGCTCGGCCTGTCCTCCACCACCAGCACGCTGGCGATGATGCTGGGACTCGCGGTCGGCATCGACTACGCGGTGTTCATCGTCTCCCGCTACCGGGCCGAGCTCGCCGAGGGCCGCACCCCGCAGGAGGCGGCCGGCCGGGCCGTCGGCACCGCAGGCTCCGCCGTGGTGTTCGCCGGGCTCACCGTGGTGATCGCCCTGGCCGGGCTCTCGGTGGTCGGCATCCCGATGCTCGCCAAGATGGGCATGGCCGCGGCCGGCACGGTGGTCATCGCCGTCCTGGTCGCGCTCACCCTGGTCCCCGCGCTGCTCGGCTTCATCGGCCGCCGGGTGCTGCCCCGCAAGGCCCGCAAGGGCGCCGTCCAGCCGAAGAAGGAGAACGGCGGCTCCCGCTGGGCCAAGTTCGTGCTGCGCCGCCCGCTCGCGGTGCTGCTCGGCGGTGTGATCGGCCTCGGGGTGCTCGCCGCCCCCGCGCTCGACCTGCGGCTCGGCCTGCCCGGGGACGAGTCGAAGCCGACCTCCACCACCCAGCGCCGCGCCTACGACCTGCTGTCCGAGGGCTTCGGCCCCGGCTTCAACGGGCCGCTGACCGTCATGGTCGACGTCAAGGGCACGCCCGACCCGAAGGCCGCCGCGAGCGAGGTCGCCAAGACGGTCTCGGCGCTGCCCGGCGTGGTCTCCGTCACCCCGCCGATGTTCAACAAGGCGGGGGACACCGCCCTGCTGAACGCCGTCCCGTCCACCGGTCCGAGCGCCGCGGAGACCAAGGACCTGGTCCAGGCCATCCGCGGCCACGCCGCCGGCCTCAAGACGGCCACCGGGGCGACGGTCCTGGTCAGCGGTACGACGGCGATGAACATCGACGTCTCGCAGAAGCTCACCGACGCGTTGGTGCCCTACCTCGCGGTGGTCGTCGGCCTCGCCGTCGTCCTGCTGCTGGTGGTGTTCCGCTCGGTGCTCGTCCCGCTGAAGGCGGCGCTCGGCTTCCTGCTCTCGGTAGCCGCCGCGCTCGGCGCGGTCGTCGCGGTCTTCCAGTGGGGCTGGCTGGCCAATCTGATCGGCGTCGAACAGACCGGCCCGGTGATGAGCATGATGCCGATCTTCATGGTCGGCGTGGTCTTCGGCCTCGCCATGGACTACGAGGTGTTCCTGGTCACCCGGATCCGCGAGGGCTTCGTCCACGGCGAGCGGCCCGACCAGGCCATCGTCACCGGCTTCCGGCACAACGCCCGGGTGGTCACCGCCGCCGCGTTCATCATGATCGCCGTCTTCGCGGGCTTCATCGGCATGGGCGAACCGATGATCAAGATGATGGGTCTGGGCCTCGCCGCGGCCGTCGCCTTCGACGCCTTCGTGGTCCGGATGACCATCGTCCCGGCCGTCCTGGCCCTGCTCGGCCGTCACGCCTGGTGGCTGCCGCGCTGGCTGGACCGGCTCGTGCCGGACATCGACGTCGAGGGCAGCAAGCTGCAGACCGCCGCCCCCGAACCGGCCCCGGTCCGGGAGTCCGTCGGCGTCTAGGCGGGAATCCGTCGGCGTCTAGGGCCGACCCCCCGCGGACCAGCCGGGGCCCGTCCCGATCCACGGGACGGGCCCCGACCCGGACAATGGTTCGATCCCTACCGTTACCGTTGCTGTCGGGGTCCGCCACGCACACGGCGGCCCCCGACCCGGCCCACCCCGCCCGGCAGGGCGCGGTTCGGCACGAACTGGCAGAACCCGGCGAGGGTGCCGCCAGGGCACCCCCGACCCGGAGAGCACCACGATGAGCGACACCTGGCAGCGGCTGCGCCGCGACCACCCCCGGCTGCTCGACGCCGTCGGCGGCGCCGTCCTGATCGCGATGACCGGCATCGGCGTCACCGTCGACCAGACCGGCCACGTCATCTCCTTCAGGCCGCTCAGCGCCACCATCGCGCTGGTCTCCGCCGTCACCGTGTTCGCCCACCGCCGGCACCCGCGGGCAGTGGTCGTCATCACGCTGATCTGCACGATGGCCCTCATCCTCACCACCCCCCGCCTCACCCCCGGGCTGGCCACCCCGCTGCTGCTCGCCCTGTACTTCCTCGCCGTCCGGACCGACCGCGCCACCGCCCTGCGCGCCTCGATCGCCTCCGCCGTCCTGCTCACCGGCACGTCGCTGATCGGCGACGGCGGCGGCCCGATCGGCCAACGGCTCGGCGTCCTGGCCTGGGCCCTGCTGCCCGGCGCCCTCGGCGACTCCATCCGCAACCGCCGCGCCCACCTCGCCGCCATCGAGGAACGCGCCGAACGCGCCGAACGCACCCGCGAGGAGGAGGCCCGCCGCCGGGTCGCCGACGAGCGGATCCGGATCGCCCGCGACCTGCACGACGTCGTCGCCCACCACATCGCCCTCGCCAACGCCCAGGCCGGCATCGCCGTCTACCTCATGGACCGCCACCCCACCCAGGCTCGCGAGGTGCTCAGCCACATCACCGACGCCACCGGCTCCGCGCTCCAGGAGCTGCGCGCCACCGTCGGCCTGCTGCGCCGAGCCGAGGAGCCCGCGCCACTCGAACCGGCCCCCGGCCTCGACCGGCTTCCCGAGCTGATCAACGCCTTCGAACGCACCGGCCTGCCGGTGCGGCTCACCGTGGAGGGCGAGGCTCGCGCGCTCTCGCCCGGCGTGGACCTCACCGCCTACCGGATCGTCCAGGAGTCCCTGACCAACGTCGCCAAGCACGCCCAGGGCGCCGGCGCCGAGATCACCCTCGCCTACAGCGGCAGCCGGGTCGCCGTCAGCGTCGCCAACGGACGCCCGCCGACCAGCGCCCGCCCCCGGCAGGCCCTGCTGCCCCACCCGGCCCCCGGCGAGGGCGGCTTCGGACTGATCGGCATGCGCGAACGGGCCGGCGCGGTCGGCGGCCGCCTCACCGCCGACAGCCGGCCCGACGGCGGCTTCCTGGTCACCGCCGAACTCCCGCTGCGCACCGGCGCCCGGGACGACGGCGCCGGCCGCGGTGGCTGCGCCGTACGGGCGGACCGGGCCGGCCGGGAAGACCGTGCCGTTCGAGTAGACAAGGACCACGCATGACCATCCGGGTACTGCTCGCGGACGATCAGGCGCTGCTGCGCGGTGCGTTCCGGGTGCTGATCGACGCCGAGGACGACATGGAGGTGGTCGGCGAGGCCGCCGACGGCCACCAGGCCGTCGAACTCGCCCGCGCCACCCGCCCCGACATCGTCCTGATGGACATCCGCATGCCCGGCGCCGACGGCCTCGGTGCGACGGCCGCCATCTGCGGCGACGAGGAACTGGCCGGCACCCGGGTCCTGATCCTCACCACCTTCGAGATCGACGAGTACGTGGCCCAGGCGCTGCGGGCCGGCGCCGGCGGCTTCCTCGGCAAGGGCGCGGACCCGGCGGAACTGCTCGCGGCCGTCCGCACCGTCGCCGCCGGGGACGCCCTGCTCTCGCCCGCCGCCACCCGGGCCGTCATCGACCAGTTCCTCGCCCAGCCCGATCCGGCGGCCGGCGGCACCGCCGAGCGGCTGTCCGTCCTCACCGCGCGCGAGCGCGAGGTGATGTCGATGGCCGCCACCGGCCTCACCAACGAGGAGATCGCCGAGCGGATGTTCGTCAGCCCGTTCACCGTCCGCACCCACGTCCACCGCGCGATGGCCAAGCTGGACGCCCGGGACCGGGCCCAACTCGTCGCGATCGCCTACCAGTCCGGCCTGGTCCCGCCGGGCCGTCCGGCCTGACCGGCGAAGGGCCGCCGGCCGACCCGTCCGCCGGCCCGCCTGCCGATCCGTCCGTCCAACTCGCCTGGTCTGCGGCGGTAGCAGGACTGATCGACCGTCAAACTCCGGCCATATGTCGGTGATCTGAATTCCAGCCTGCCCGAAAACGACCTCCGAACTGGTGTATCAGCGAGTAGTCTGCCGATGACTCAGGATGAGGAGGGTGTTCGTGGAAACCAAGGACACGGCAGGCGAGGTGCGGATTCTCCAGCCGTTGCCCGGGCGCACGGCGGACGGATCGCAGGAGTTCGACCTGCGGTTGACGCGTTTGCTCCGCCTGCTCGGGGCTGAGGCCGCGCACGGGGCGGACTTCCCGAGCGCGGCCCGGTGGGAGGTCCACAAGGCGCTTTCCGGGCGTACCGACCTGCCCGAGGAGTACTTCGAGGCACTGCTGGAGGCGGCGGTCTACGACCCCAACCCGAGCTTCAACCGGCGCTTCGTCGAGCCGGCCCTGCTCGCTTTCGGCCAGCGCCGGGTGCGGCTGACCCTGCTCGGCTACCTGCACACCGGCACCGACGCCGAGCGCGCCGGCGCCGCCCGGGCCTGGTACTGGACATCCCTGTCGGTCGGGGACGGCCGCAGCACGGCTGCCGCCGACGAGGGGTCGACCGTGCGGGACGCCTGGTACGAGGCCGCGCTGCGGGAGTTCGTCGCCAACGAGGACCTGGACGTGCGGCGCTGCATCCTCCCCGGGCTGCCCCTGGTGCCGCGTGCCTACCCGTCGCGGCTGCACGCCCTGGTGGAGGCCGCGGTGGCCATCGCGAGGGCGCACCCCGACGAGTACATCCGGCACCGCGCCGAGGTCCAGGTCGGTCTCTGACCACCCCTGCCCCCGGCCCCGCCCCGGCCCCGCTACGCCCCCCCGGCGGGGCCGGGGCGGTCAGCCCGTCTTGACGGTGATCTCGCCGATGTTCGTCCCGAGGTCCAGCTTGTACTGGCCGTTCGGGTCGTTCTGGACGCCGATGTGCTTCTCGCCCAGGTCGGTCGAGGCGGTGACGTGGTAGGAGGCGGTCGGCACGGTCACGTTGATCTCGCCGTTGGAGGTCTTCGCCGTGATGTTCTGGGCCTTGCCGGGGGTGAGCTTGATCCCGCCGTTGTCGGTCTTGGCGCTGACCCGGTCGCCCTTGAGCGAGGTGCCCTTGATCTCGCCGTTGTCGGTGCGCACGTCGACCGGCCCGGCCACGTCGTCGAGCGTGATGTCGCCGGAGCTGGTGTGCACCGAGACGTCGCCGACCTGGGTGAGCTTGATCCCGCCCGCCGACGTCCCCCCGGTGATCGGCAGCCCCGGCGGCAGCTCGACGGTGTAGTCCACCGAGCAGTTGCGTCCGCAGCCGCCGAGCACCAGCAGGCCGCCGTCCACCCGGGTGCTCGCGCCCGGCTTGCCGCTCCGGTACGTGATGTTGCGGTGGACGGCGGCCTGGGTGGCGCCGGCCTTGCCGCGCACGGTCACCTCCCCGGCGTCGCTGTCCAGGCGGATGCCGGTGATCTTGTCCGTGACGGTGGCGTCGTCGGTGAAGTTGGTCCCGATCGGGTTGCAGGCGCTGAGCACCCCGGCGGAGAGCCCGGCGACCACGAGAGCTCCCGCGAAACGGTGGTACCTGCCCATGTTCGTCCCCCATGTGTCCTGCGCTGCTTGTTGCGCGGTAGCCCCTGATGACCGCCCCCGTCCGGGGCCGTCCCGACGACAGTAACCGCACGTGGTGGCCCCGGTCGGTGGTATTAACCCCCCTAAAGCGACTCCAGCCAGCCCCCCGGCGCCGCTCCACCCGCTCCCACCTGGGCCCGCCCGGGCCCGCCGTCGCCCCGCCTTCGCCCCGGGATGAATCTGTAGACCGGTCGGTATATTCGCCCAGGGGAGCCGTCAGGGCTTGCGACCCACCGCCCCGTAGATGCTGACGCGGTCGGCGCCGGGGGCGGGGGCGGTGTCGGGGCGCCAGAGGGGGACGGTGGTGATGCCGGGGTCGAGGAGGTCGAGGCCGGCGAAGAAGGCGCGGACCTCGTCCCGGGTGCGGCCGACGAGGGGGGCGGTGGCCTTGTCGTAGATGCCGGTGACGCGGTCGCGGACCTCGGCGGGGATGAAGTCGGCAGTGCCGTGCGAGAGGACGAGGTGGCTGCCGGAGGGGAGCGCGTCCATCAGCGTGTCGACCGCCTGATGGGGCTTGTCCTCGTCGCGCAGGAAGTGCAGGACGGCGGCCAGGACGAGGCCGACCGGTCGGGAGAAGTCGAGGAGCCCCGCGGCCTCGACGACGGCGAGTACGGCGGACGGCTCGCGCAGGTCGGCCTGGAGGACGGCGGTCCGCCCCGGGCCCGTGCCGGACATCAGGGCGCGGGCGTGGCTGAGCACGATCGGGTCGTTGTCGACGTAGACGACCTGCGCCCCGGGATCGGCGGCCTGGGCGATCTCGTGGGTGTTGCCGGCGGTGGGGATGCCGGTGCCGACGTCGAGGAACTGGTCGATGCCGAGGTCGGCGACGCAGCGCACCGCGCGGGTGAGGAAGCCCCGGTTGGCCCGCGCGGTGGAGCGGAACTCCGGATTGGCGGCGAGCGCCTTCTCGGCGGCGGCCCGATCGGCGGGGAAGTTGTCCTTTCCCCCGAGGTAGTAGTCGTACATCCGGGCCGGGTGCGGGATGTCGGGCCGCAGGTCGGCCGGGGTTCCGGCCTCGCCGGACTCCCACAGGTCGTCGTGTCCCACGGCCGCTGCCTCCGTCTGTCGACGATCGGGTGATCTGCTTGCAACTCCCTCGGCGGACAGCCTAAAGCCCAGGTCACGGCCCTGGTGGCGGTTGGTCAGGTCACCCCTGTATGTCCGTTTTCGTCGCCCATCGCGCGCCCCCGGTCGTCCCGGCGGAGGATGGGAGGTCCCGGCGGCGAACCGTTGTCGGGTGACGGAAGCGGAAAGACCGGGGAACAGGAGGTCCGACGCTGTGGTGATCGCTATGGCAGACATCCGCGAATGGCGCGGCCACGCCGTGGTCGACGAGAAGAGCCACCGCATCGGCTCGCTGGAGTCCGTTTACGTGGAGACGGCCACCGACCAGCCGTTCTTCGCCACCGTCACGGTCGGCCTGGTGACCAGGCGCCGCCTGGTGTTCGTCCCGCTCGACGGGGCGGTCGTCGGGCCGGACTACGTCCAGGTGGCGTTCCCGAAGAACCAGGTCAAGCAGGCGCCGTCGATCGGCACCGACGACGTCCTGCCCGCCGAGGACGAACCGGCCGTGTTCGCGCACTACGGGCTCCCGTACGAGACCGGCGCCGGTGGCGAGCGCCGCCTCGCCCGCCGCTGAGCACAGCCGCTGACCAAAGCCACTGAGCAAAGTCACTGAGCAAAGTCACTGAGCAAAGCTGCTGGGCAAAGCTGCTGGGCAAAGCGGCTGAACACCGTCGCCGAACCGCCGAACACCCCAGTGCCCCCGCCCGCATCGCCCCGCCCGGGAATGGATACCCCACCGGGTACAGTTGTCAGTCGACAGTCGATGCGAAAGGCGGCCCGGACATGCAGGTGGACGAGGAGTCGGTCGGCGCGGTCCTGAACCGGCTGCGCCGTGCCCAGGGCCAGCTGGCCGGGGTGATCGCGATGATCGAGGCGGGCCGTGACTGCAAGGACGTGGTCACCCAGCTCGCGGCGGTCTCGCGTGCCCTGGACCGGGCCGGGTTCAAGATCGTGGCCAGCGGCATGCGCCAGTGCATGGCCGCGTCCGACGAGGACACCCCGCCGATGAGCGAGGCCGAGCTGGAGAAGCTGTTCCTCGCCCTGGCATAAGCCGAGAAGTCAAGAAGCGCAGCAGCCGAGAGGCGCAGCAGCGCGTGAGGGCCGCGACGGATCCCGTCGCGGCCCTCACGGCGCTTCCGGCCCCCCGGCGTCTCCGCCGAGAATTCCCGCCGCCCGCCACGGAGTTCCCGAACCGCCCGATGGGCCGTCACACGCCGTTCACGTCCCGGTCGCTGACTTTCGGATGAATGAGGGCCGCCCACAGTTGTACAGCCAACTGTCGGGCCCTCCCTTCCCCAGCCTCCGTGACCAGCCGCGCGCGGACCCGGCGCCGACCCCCGGCGGACCGGGCCCCGGGCGGCGGACAGGACAACCGTGGCCGCAGGCAGCGCCCTGACCCTCACCTCCTCCGCCAACCCCACCGAAGGCGACCGGCTCACCTTCCACTGGACGACCGACGCCCCCGACGCCAAGAACTGGGTCGGCGTGTACGACGGCGGACGCCAGCCCGGCAACGGCGGCTCCCTCCTCTGGAAGTACGTCCCGGGCACCTCCGGCGACCTCCAGCTCGACACCTCCGCGCTGACCGGCGGCCCGTACACCGCCTACCTGCTCGCCAAGGACGGCTACGGCGTCCTCGCCCGGACGGCCCCGTTCAGCTTCCGCGCCAAGCCGGCCGTCGTCCGCCCGCACAGCGCCGTGGACGCCCTCACCACCGCGCCCGTCGCCCCCGGCGCGGCGGTCTCCGTCAAGCTCGGCGGCCTCTGGTCCCGCCCGGTCGGCAACCCGGCGGGGACCGCCGTCTTCCGCAAGGTCAGCGGGCCGTCCTGGCTGAACGTCACCGCCGACGGCACGCTCACCGGCACCGCGCCCGCGGCGGGCAAGAGCCCCGAGCTGGCCGTCGTCGGCGTCAAGGACAGCGCGGGTGCCGTCGACACCGTCACCGTCCTCATCCCCGTGGTCGACCCCGCCGCGCCGCCGCGCCTCAAGGCCGCCAGCTGGAACCTGCACGACGCCGGCGCCGGGTACACCGACGCCCTGGAGAAGCAGCTACGGGTCGTCCTCACCCAGGGCCTGGACGTCCTCGCCCTCCAGGAGACCGCCGGTGAGCGGGCGAAGACCCTGGCCGACGCGCTCGGCTGGTACGCCTACCAGAGCCCCGGCAGCGTCGGCATCCTGAGCCGCTACCCGCTCGCCGACGTCACCCCGCCGACCGCCGACCTGCCCGCCGCCGGGGCCACCGTGCAGCTCCCCGGCGGCCGGGCCGTCCGCTTCTGGACCGCGCACCTCGACGAGGCCGGCTACGGCCCGTACGCGCTCCAGGACGGCCGGACGGCCGCCCAGACGGAGGCCGCCGAGGCCGCCTCGCTCCGCCTGAAGCAGGCCAGGGCCCTGGCCGCCGCGGTGCGCGCGGACATCGCCCGGCGCACCCCGGTGGTGCTCGCCGGCGCCCTCTCCTCGCCGTCCCACCTGGACTGGACGGCCGCCACCGCCGCCGCGCACGGCGGCGTCGGGGTGCTCAACTGGCCCGTCAGCGTGGCCCTTCAGGGCGCGGGGCTGACCGACACCTTCCGCGAGGAGCACCGCGACCCGGTCAAGTTCCCCGGCGCGACCTGGTCGCCCACCCGCAAGCAGCGCGGCGCCAAGCCCGAGCCGCAGGACCGCATCGACTACGTCCAGTACGCCGGCCCGCTGAAGCTGGTCGAGGCGCACACCCTGGTCGCCGACTGGCCGCAGCCCGAGCCGAACACCGCCGCCAACGAGTGGCCCTCCGACACCGCCGCCGCCGTCGCCACTTTCCAGCTCTGAGAGGCCAGTTCGTGATGTCCGAGCTCTCCCGCCGCACCTTCGTCGGCGCCACCGCGGCCGTCGGCGCCACCGCCCTGACCGGACTGGGCGCCGCCCCCGCCGAGGCAGCCCCCGCCGCCGCCCCTGCCGCCTCCGGCCGGCTGACGGGCACCATCAAGGACGTCAAGCACGTCGTCGTGCTGATGCAGGAGAACCGCAGCTTCGACCACTACTTCGGCACGCTCAGCGGCGTCCGCGGCTTCGGCGACAAGCAGGCGCTCCAATTCCCGGACGGCGCAGACGTGTTCCGCCAGCCGGACAGCCGTCGCAGCGACGGCGGCGCCATGCTGCCGTACCGGATGGACACCTCGAAGTACAACGCGCAGAACGCCGGCGGCCTGCCCCACGACTGGGCGACCGGCCACCAGGCGATCAACAACGGCGCGATGAACAAGTGGATCGCCGCCAAGGGCGAGCGCACCATGGGCTACTTCACCCGGGACGACATCCCCTACCAGTACGCCCTGGCCGACGCGTTCACCCTCTGCGACGCCTACTTCACCTCCCTCGCCGGCCCGACCGACCCCAACCGGCTCTACCTCTGGACGGGCACCTCCGGTCCCGGCCGCGACGGCACCACCGGGCCCTGGATCGACAACACCCCGGTCACCGACAACCCCGTCGCCGACTGGACCACCTACGCCGAGCGCCTGGAGCAGGCCGGCGTCAGCTGGCGGGTCTACCACAACCCCAGCAAGGACGACCGCACCGGCGACTACGACGACAACGCCCTCTCCTACTTCAAGCAGTTCCACAACTTCCCGCCCACCGACCCGCGTTACATCAACGCGATGACCAAGTTCGACCCGGCCGCCTTCGACCGCCACTGCAAGGACGGCACCCTGCCGACCATCTCGTGGCTGGTCGCCCCCTACCTCTTCTCCGAGCACCCGGAGGCCGGCCCGGCGTACGGGGCGCACTGGGTCGACCAGGCCCTCCAGTCGCTGATGTCCAACCCGGCCGTGTGGCAGCACACCGTCTTCCTGGTCATGTACGACGAGAACGACGGCTACTTCGACCACATGGTCCCGCCCACCCCCGAGCCCGGCACCCCCGAGGAGTTCACCCAGGGCCGCGCCATCGGCCTCGGCAACCGCGTCCCGCTGTGGGTCGTCTCGCCCTGGTCGCGCGGCGGTTGGGTCAACTCCCAGGTCTTCGACCACACTTCCGTGCTGCGCTTCATGGAGCTGGTCACGGGCGTCGCCGAGCCGAACATCTCGGCCTGGCGCCGGTCCGTCTGCGGCGACCTCACCAGTTGCTTCGACTTCGCCGCGCCGAACCCGTCCGTCCCGTCGCTGCCCGACACCACGGCCCTGATGGCCAGGGCCGACGCGGGCACCAAGCTGCCCGGCGTCGCCCTCCCGGCGGTCGGAGCCCAGGCGATGCCCGTCCAGGAGCGCGGCGAGCGCCCGCACCGCCCGCTGCCCTACCAGCCGTGGGCCGACGTGGAGGTGGACCGCAAGACCGGCAAGGTCACCTGCACGATGAGCAACGACGGTTCGGTGGCCTTCCCGTACACCGTCTACCCGAACATCGCGCTGCCCTTCGCGGGCACCCCGTACACCGTCGCCCCCGGCGCCACCGCCCGGTACGTCTGGGACGCCGCCGCCACCAACGGCCGCTACGACTTCACCGTCCACGGCCCGGACGGCTTCGTCCGCCGCTTCGCCGGCACCGTGGTCCGGGACGGGCAGGACGGCCAGAACGACATCGGCGTGCCGATCGTCACCGCCGACCTGCACGGCAGCGTGCGGCTCACCTTGCAGGTGGCCAACGACGGCATGACCGACGTCTCCTTCACCGCCGCGCCCAACGACTTCGCGGGCACCGCGCAGACCGTCCGGGTCAAGCCCGGGCAACAGGCGAACCTGTCCTGGCCGCTGGACAAGCAGGGCCGCTACGACGTCGTCGTCACCGCCCACACCGGCCTGCGCTTCGTACAGCGCTACGCGGGCTGGGTGCACTGACCCGGTGGCGGGCGGGCCGCGGGCCGGGGGCGCCGAACCGGTGACCCCCGGCCGTGGCTCGGCCGTCCGGGCGGGGCCCGGGGCTACCGTCGGGCGCATGCAGAAGATCACCACCTTCCTCTGGTTCGACGACCAGGCCGAAGCGGCCGCCACCTTCTACACCTCGCTCTTCCCCAACTCCCGCATCACGCAGGTCACCCGCTACCCCGAGACCGGCCCCGGCGGAGCCGGCTCGGTCATGACCGTCGCCTTCGAACTCGCCGGGCGGGAGTACGCGGCCCTCAACGGCGGCCCCGAGTTCCACTTCTCCGAGGCCATGTCGCTACAGGTGGAGTGCGACGGCCAGCAGGAGGTCGACGAGCTCTGGGCCAAGCTCACCGCCGACGGCGGCCAGGCGGGCCCGTGCGGCTGGCTCAAGGACCGCTTCGGCCTCTCCTGGCAGATCACCCCGCGCGTCCTGCTCGACCTGATCGCCGACGAGGACCGGGCCAAGGCCGGCCGGGTGATGGCGACGATGATGCGGATGCAGAAGATCGAGGTCCAGCCGCTGCTCGACGCGGCCAGGGGCTGACGCGATGGCCGCGCCCGCCCTCCACAGCACCCTCTACCTGCGCGCCACCCCCGAGCGGGTCTGGCACGCCCTCACCAACGCCGACGAGTCCGGCCTCTACTGGGGCCACCGCAACGTCTCCACCTGGCTGCCCGGCGCGCCCTGGGAGCACCAGCGCGCCGACGGCTCCGGGACGGCCGAGGTGATCGGCGTCGTCGAGGCCGCCGACCGCCCGCACCGGCTGGTCACCACCTGGGCGGCGCCCGGGGAGCGGCGCCCGGGCGGTCCCTCCAAGGTCACCTTCGAGCTCCGGGGCTGGCACGACCTCACCCGGCTCACCGTCACCCACGACCAGCTGGCCGACGAGGCCGAGCGGGCGGACGTCGAGCGGGGCTGGTCGGCGGTGCTGTCCAACCTGAAGACCTACCTGGAGACCGGCCACCCGCTCCCGCAGGAACCCTGGTCGATGCCCTGAGCCCCCAAGCCCCCCAAGCCCCCAAACCCCCGCCCCCGGAGTCCGACGCAGGCTCAGCGCCCGGCCCGCACCGCCGGGCGCGCCCGCTCGCCCCGGACGAACCGGCGCAGCCCGGCGAACCGCGAGAACCGCTCCCGGCTCGCCACCGAGGCCCGGTCCAGCTCCTCCATCAGTCGCCGGCTGCGGTGCTCCAGGTCCAGTTCGTCCAGGATCCGGTCCACCTCGGCCAGTATCGAACCGTGCAACTGCCACGCCTCGGGGTGCTCCCGCACCTTCCGCAGCAGCACCTGGGCGACGTTCTCCCGGCAGGTCCAGGCCGCGGCCAGCTCGGCGGTCAGCCGCCGCTCCGCCTCCTCGGCACTGCGGCTCACCTGGGTGGTGACCAGCACCGCGAAGCTGACCATGGCCCCGCCGACGTGCGCCAGCAGTTCCTCCAGGCCCACCGCGACGTCCGGCGGGAACAGCCGCTCGCCGGGCGCGCGCCGCTTGGCCAGGTCGGTCAGCGAGCGCGCCAGCACCCGGATCACCACCACGCAGATCTCCAGGGTGTCCAGCCCGGTGCGCAGCACCAGCCGGGACAGCAGCCCGTCGTTGATCCGTGGATTGAGCCGCAGGCTGTCCTCCGCCTGGCGCAGTGCCACGTCCACGTCGGCGATGGCGTGGTCGAGCCGGCGGGCCTCGTGCAGCTGCTCGGCGGCCCGGGCGACCGGGGTCGGACGGCCCAACTGCTCGGCGATGTCCAGCAGCAGCTGGCGGGCCCGCCGGGCGAGGTCCTCGATCGATTCCCCGGCGGTGTCCACCCAGACCGGCGGGGCGAACAGCAGGTTGAACAGCAGGCCGACGGCGGCGCCGATCAGCGTCTCCAGCACCCGGTCCCAGGCCTGCGAGGCGAGCCCGCTGACGCCGAGGATCAGCATGGCGCTGATCGCGACCTCCTGGACGAACTCCTCGACCCGGACGAACCGGCCGACGACCAGCGAGGCCAGGATGATCAGCCCGAGGCTCCACCAGGAGAGCCCCACCACGGCGCTGAACCCGGTCGCGATCAGCACGCCGACCACCACCGAGTTGACCCGGCGGATGCTGGTCTTGAGCGTCGAGTAGACGGTGACCTGCACCACCAGCAGCGCGGTGAGCGGGGCCGTCAGCGGGGCCGGCTCGCTGCTGAGCCGGGTGGCCACCGCGAAGGCGAGGGTGGCGGCCACGGTGGCCCGCACGGTCTGGACGACGAAGGGTTCTCGGGCACCGCGGCGGATCAGGGCCGTGAGGGACTCCGGGAGAAGGGCCATGTCGCCCTTCTTTCCCCGTGGTCGCCCTTCACACCGCCGAGCCGTCCGACCGGCACCCGTATGCCCTGGCCCTGACCCGGGCGAGGGGCACGGCCCGGCGGGCTACGGCCTACCGCGGGTCCTGGCGGTTCAGCCGCAGCTTCCAGGGCGCCAGCGCCGACTCGACCTGCACCCCGATGCTCATCTTCGACGCGCCCTCGATCCGCTCCTCGAAGCGGATCGGCACCTCGCGGATCGTCAGGCCGCGCTGGACGACCCGGTAGTTCATCTCGACCTGGAACGAGTACCCGCTGCTCTGCACGCTCGGCAGGTCGATCGCCCGCAGGGTGCTCGCCCGCCAGGCCTTGAAACCGGCGGTGGCGTCCCGGACGCCCAGGCCGAGGATGGTGTTGACGTAGAGGTTGGCCCAGGCGGAGAGGGCCTTGCGGTGCCAGGGCCACTCCGCGGCGGTCGAACCGCCGGGCACGTAGCGGGAGCCGAGCACCACGGCGGTGTCGTCGGCCAGCAGGGCCTGGACCATCGCGGGTATCGCCGAGGCCGGGTGCGAGAGGTCGGCGTCCATCTGGACCACGACGTCGGCGTCCTCGTCCAGGGCCCGGGCCATGCCGGCCAGGTAGGCGCGGCCGAGGCCGTCCTTCTCGGTGCGGTGCAGGACGCCGACGGTGCCGCCGGACTCCGCGGCGAGCTTGTCCGCGATCTCGCCGGTGCCGTCCGGCGAGTTGTCGTCGACCACCAGCAGGTGCAGGCCCGGTACCGGGAGGTCCGCGAGAAGACCCGCGAGGACCGGAAGGTTCTCCCGCTCGTTGTACGTGGGGACGACGACAACGACCTTCGGGGAGGCCTCGACCATGTTCTGTTTCCCTCGTGCCCTTTCCGGCCGGCACCCGTGCCACGCCGGACGGTTGTCCTTGACGACCTGCTGTGGATGAGACCGTGTGAGTGTATCGGTGCGGCGGACGGTTCCTCGCCCCGGGTGACGGGCTGGGCACGGCCGGCCACGGCCCGGAAATCCGTTCGACCGCGATGCGTGCCCGGGGCACCGCGTCACCGCCCCGATCCGTCGTTCCGGGAAATTTCCTCGACGGCCCCTCGCAGGCGGCCCCTCGCAGCCCCCGGCGGGCTACGCCCCGCCGTAGACGGTCGCGAGGTTGTCCCGGGCCGGGTGGGTCAGGCCGGCCGGGCCGGCGGCGAAGGTGCGCAGGACGTTCTCGGTGACCCGGCGGACCAGGTCCCCGGCCCGGGCGTCGATCCCGTGGTCGGCGCTGCCGCCCCCGGGCCCGTGCGCGTCCAGGGCCTCCACCCAGCGCATCGTCCCGGAGGCGAACACCCCGGCGCCGCCCGGCACGGTGTAGTACGCGGTGTCGGAGTGCGAGCGGCGGCCCTCGCAGACCACGGGGGAGTGCGCGATCACCTCGATCGGACGCGGGGTGGGGAAGGCGGTGTCCACCCGGTCGTACTCGACGCCGACCAGGTGCGGGAACGACGCCCCGGCGGCGACGCCGGTGCCCTCGAACGCCCAGTGCTCCGGAGAGCCGACCACGTACGGGGCGTCCACCGGGTAGCCGTCGTAGATCACGCCGAGCATCGAGCTCTCCGGGTCGGCGCCCGGGCCGGCCCGGAAGTCGGTGGTCGCCGGGGCGCCGGCCTGGTGGCCCGGGTCCTGCGCCCACGCGTCCTTGTAGCAGACCACCGTCCGGTCCGGGCCCAGCTCCGAGGGCTCGAAGCGGACCCGGCGGAAGCAGCAATTGGCACCCAGGACCGCCAGGTTGGTGCCGGCGTCCCGGGCCGCGACCACCTGGGCGCGCTGCTCGGGGGACCAGTACTCGTCGTGGCCGAGGGAGAGGACGGCGCTCGCGCCGTGCAGCAGCCCGGGCTCCCGGGCCACGTCGATCCCGGTGGTGTAGGCGAGCGGCAGCCCGAGCCGCTCGGCGAGCGCGACCAGCGGCGCCTCGTACACCAGGAACAGCCCGGCGCCGTGGTCGTAGTCGTAGGGCCGGTCGAAGACCACCCGCAGCGAGCGGGTGGCCAGACCGCCGGTGGGGCCGTTGTAGAGGCTGTACCCGCCCCACTCGTTGTACGCCTGCCAGGTGGCGGGGGCGCTCATCACGACCGTCCGCCCGGCGGTGACGGCGGAGCGGACGGTGAGCGGGACGTAGCGCTGGCCGGAGCCGTCCTCGGCGTCCAGGCGCAGCAGGTAGGCGCCCTCGGGCCAGCCGGTGGTGTCCACGGCGAGGGTGCGCTGCCAGCCGGTCAGCACGGTCCTGGTCGCGGGGTCCACGCGCGGGGCGGGCTGCCGGCCGCCCGGGACGTGCTCACGGCGCCAGACCAGGCGGGCGCGGGCGCCGTCGTACCAGCCGGTGCGGTAGGCGGAGACGGTGAAGGCGGCGGCCGGGGTGGAGACGTGCAGGCCGAACTGCTCACCGGGCAGCACGCTGACCCGGTCGGCGAAGCCCTCGATGGCGTCGGCGGGGCCGGGGTCGGTGATCTCCCAGTCGGGCGCGCCGGGTAGGGACTGCTCCGGCGGGACGCCCACGCGCTGGGCGGCGGTCGGGGCGGCGTCGTCGGGGGAGGGGCGCGGGGCGGGGCCGTCGGACGAGGAGCGCGGGGCGGGGTCCGGGCGGTGGGTGCCGCAGGAGGCGGTGGCCGCCGCCAGCAGGCCCAGGCCCAGAATGCCCCGCCGACTCGGTTCCGCCACCGCTGCCTCCCTGGTGTCCGTTCTCGGCAAACCTGCACGCATCCGTCGATCGCGCGGATATCCTCGCCCGTTCCGGGCAGTGCGTGCGGCCCGCCGCGCCGGGACGGCCGGCACGACGGGGCGCCGTCCGCCACCGCTGAGGGCCGTCCGGGGCACCCCTGGCGTGTCCGGACGCGCTGCTCCCCGGCGGCACCGGTCCGGTCCCCTAGCCTGACCAGGCCCGCCGTCCGGCGGCCTTTGGGGGGCCGGAGCCGAGCGCGGCCGGCCGACTGGTGGACAGGGGTGCACGTGGTGTCGTCGGGTTCGGCCGATCCGGGGGTGGCACCCGCGACCCGCGGCGCGAGGTTCCGGGCGTGGATGCTGGAAGGCCTGTCGGACATGGCCAAGCAGCACCCCGGCCCGCACGCCGAGGCGCCGCACGTCAAGGGCCAGCGCTGGTGGCGGGTGATGTGCCTGACCGGCCTGGACTACTTCTCCACGCTCGGCTACCAGCCCGGCATCGCCGCCCTCGCCGCCGGCCTGCTCTCGCCGCTGGCGACCATCGTGCTGGTGGTCGTCACCCTGCTCGGCGCCCTGCCCGTCTACCGGCGGGTCGCCCAGGAGAGCCCGCACGGCCAGGGCTCGATCGCGATGCTGGAGCGGCTGCTGTCGTTCTGGCAGGGCAAGCTCTTCGTGCTCACGCTGCTCGGCTTCGCGGCCACCGACTTCATGATCACCATCACCCTGTCGGCTGCCGACGCGACCGCGCACCTGGTGGAGAACCCGCATCTGCACAGCCTGCTGACCGGCAAGCAGGTGACGATCACCCTCATCATGGTGGCCCTGCTCGGCGGGGTCTTCCTCAAGGGCTTCAGCGAGGCGATCGGCATCGCCGTCGTCCTGGTCGCGGTCTACCTCGCGCTGAACGTCGTGGTGGTGACCAACGGGCTCTGGCACGTGCTGAAGGCCCCGCACGTCGTCGGCGACTGGACCGACGCGCTCACCGCCGAGCACGGCAACGTGATCGCGATGATCGGCGTCGCGCTGATCGTCTTCCCGAAGCTGGCACTCGGCCTGTCCGGCTTCGAGACCGGCGTCGCCGTGATGCCGCACATCGAGGGGGACCCGGACGACACCGAGGAGAAGCCCACCGGCCGGATCCGCGGCGCCCGCAAGCTGCTCACCACCGCGGCCGCGATCATGAGCTGCTTCCTGATCACCACCAGCCTCATCACCACCCTGCTGATCCCCGCGGACGCCTTCAAGGCCGGCGGCCAGGCCAACGGGCGGGCGCTCGCCTACCTCGCCCACCAGAACCTCGGCAACACCTTCGGCAGCGTCTACGACCTGTCCACGATCGCCATCCTCTGGTTCGCCGGCGCCTCCGCGATGGCCGGACTGCTCAACCTGATGCCGCGCTACCTTCCCCGTTACGGCATGGCCCCGCACTGGGCCCGCGCGGTGCGGCCCACCGTGATCGTCCTCACCCTGATCGCCTTCCTGGTCACCTGGCTGTTCGACGCCAACGTGGACGCCCAGGGCGGCGCGTACGCGACCGGCGTGCTGGTGCTGATCAGCTCGGCCGCCATCGCCGTCACCATCGCCGCCCACAAGTCGGGGCAGCGTCGCAGGACGGTCGGCTTCGCCGCGATCGCCGGCGTCTTCCTCTACACCACGGCCGTGAACATCGCCGAGCGGCCGGACGGCGTCAAGATCGGCGGCTGCTTCATCGCCGGCATCATGCTGGTCTCGTTCCTCTCCCGGCTCAAGCGGGCCTTCGAACTGCGCGTCACCGACGTGGTGCTCGACGTCGTCGCGGAACGCTTCGTCCGGGACTACACGTACCGCCCGCTGCGGCTGATCGCCAACGAGCCGAACAGCCGGGACCTCGCCGAGTACCGCGACAAGATCCGCCAGATCCGCGCCGACAACGACATCCCGACCGAGGACGACCTGGTCTTCGTCGAGGTCACCGTGCTCGACCCGTCCGACTTCGAGGCCGAACTGACCGTGCGCGGCGAGGTGCTGCACGACCGCTACCGGGTGCTGACGCTACAGAGCTCCAGCGTGCCGAACGCGCTGGCCGCCCTGCTGCTGCGGGTGCGGGACCTCACCGGGCAGCAGCCGCACATCTACTTCGAGTGGACCGAGGGCAATCCCTTCGCCCAGTTCCTCAGGTTCTTCCTCTTCGGCCAGGGCGAGATCGCCCCCGTCACCCGCGAGGTCCTGCGCGAGGCGGAACCGGACCGCAGCCGCCGCCCGGCCGTCCACGTCGGCTGACGGCGCCTCCCCGCCGAACGGGTCGGCCGCCTCCGCCTCCTGCCACCGGCGGTCCGGGGCGGCGGCAGCCCGGGTCGTCCGGGTCGTCCGGGTCAGCGGCTCGGGTGGGACTTGCTCCAGGCCGGGGCGACGAAGGCCACCAGGGCGACGGCGAAGCCGAGTTGGAGTAGGTGCCGGATCCAGTCGATGCCCGAGGTGTGGCGGACGCCGATCCATCCGGAGACGGCGTTGCCGAGCCAGGCCCCGGCGGCGCCGAGCAGCATCGTCAGCCACCAGGGGATCGACTGCGGCCCGCGCAGGATCAGCTTGGCCAGTACGCCCAGCACGAAGCCGATGAGCAGAATCCACAGGAGCTGGAACATCGCAGTCCACCTTCCGGGCGCGGCCGGACTGACACCGGTGCGCCGAATCGCCGAGACGCGGTTCGTCCCATGATCGCCCGGATCGGCCGAACGGGCACGTCGGGAGCTTCTACGGCTCCGGCCGCACCTGCTCGGTCCCGAGCTTCATCGACGACTCCTGGCCGCGAAGCGCGTCTCCTGACGGCCGGCCCTCAGCGCTCCAGCGCCGCCTCGACGGCCTCGCGGACGTCCGGGTGCGGGTCGTTCGCGAGGCCGTCGAGCAGGGCGGCGACGCCCGGGGTGGACCAGCCGGCGACGGCCCACACCAGTTCCTCGCGCACGGCCGGGTCCGGGTGGGCGGCCAACCGGGCGAGGCGGTCCAGTGGGCCGCGGCGGCGGCGCCCGAAGCTCTGCAGGGCGGCGAGCAGTTCGGCGGGGTCGCCCGGCTCGCCGGCGGCCTCGATCCGGGCGAGCAGGACGGGCACGGGCGGCGGCGGGGCGTCCAGCGGGTGCTGGTGGCGCTCGCGCAGCCGACGGCTGCCGTACCCGCCGACGGGCTGGCAGCCCATGCAGGGGCACGGCCGGGTGCCGTGGGCGTTCGGCTGGTAGCGCCAGCCGGAGACCTGCGGCACGCCGCGGATCCGGTGGACCTCGCGGGCGCCCACCGCGCGCGGCACGAACACCTCCCAGCCGCGCGGGTCCGCCAGCTCGGCGACCCGCCGCACCGCCTCGGCGGCGGGCACCCACTGCTGGGCGTCCCTCGCGCGGTCCCGGTAGTGCCCGGCCAGCACCTGCTGTGCGTCGTCCAGCCGGAGGTGCACCGCGACCAGGGAGCCCCCGGTGCCGAACCGGGCCAGTTCGCGCAGCCACTGGTGGGTCAGCGGGTACGAGGGCAGTACCGGGAAGCAGTACAGCCCGCGCACCCCGCCCTGCCCCCGGCTGTCGGCCCGGATCCCGGCGCGGCGGATCCGCGGCGCGTTCGCCGCGGTGGTCAGGTGCACGAACATCGCCATGGCCCGGGATGCTAGCGGCTGACCGAACGCGGGCCCATCGGATTTCCCTCGCGAGGCGCGGCGGGGCAGGTGGCGTCAGGCGGTGCCCGTGCGGCGGGTGATCAGGGCGGCGAGGCCGTCCAGGATGCGGTCCAGGCCGAAGTCCAGGGCCTGGTCGCGCCCGTCCTCCCCGGTCATGGCGGCGGCCAGGGCGGGGTAGCGGTCGGCGTGCTGGTGCACCAGTGTGCCGAGGGTGGTGAGGAGTTCGGCTTCGGGGGAGCCGTCGGGCCCGGCGGCGCGGGACTGCTGAGCGATGCTGCGGACGTGTCCGGCGAGCAGGACGGCGGCGTCCATCCGCTCGGGGCCGGTCAGTCCGTGGCCGTCGAGGGCGGTCACCACCCGTTCCAGCCAGGTGAGTTCCTTCGGGCCCATCACCCGGGGGCCGACGGTGGCATCGAGCAGCCACGGGTGGCGGCCGAACGACTCGGTCAAGTGGTGTGCCCAGGCGGTGAGTTGGGCCCGCCAGTCGTGGGCGTGCCGGTCCTGCGGGGGCTCGCCGACGGCGGCCTCGACCATCAGGGCGACGAGTTCGGCCTTGCCGGGCACGTAGCGGTAGAGCGACATCTTGGTGAAGTCGAGCAGTCCGGCGACCTTCTGCATCGAGACCGCGCCCAGGCCTTCGGCGTCCGCGATCTCGACGCCCGCCGCCGCGATCCGCTCCAGGCTGAGGGCCGGTTTCGGCCCGCGGGTGGGCTTGGTCGGGGGGCCCCAGAGCAGCCGCACCATGTCGTTCGCCGCCTCGCTCACAGTCCGCTCCCGTTCTGGGGGTTGCTCGTCCGACCTAACTGCGTCTACCGTACACAGCAGCAAACAGTATCCACCGGACACAGTTTCTCGACCCTCTCGGACGGAGTGGTTCCCATGAGCACCAAGGTCCTGATCTCGGGCGCGAGCATCGCCGGCCCCGCCCTGGCCCACTGGCTCGGCCGGTACGGCTTCGAGGCCACCGTCGTCGAACTCGCCCCGGCGCTGCGCGGCGGCGGCCAGAACGTCGACTTCCGCGGCCGCACCCACCTGACGGTGCTGGAGCGGATGGGCGTCCTCGACGAACTGCGCGCGCTCGACACCGGCGGCAGCCCGATGACCTTCCTCGGCGCAGACGGCCGTCGACTCCTGCACCTGCCCGCCGAGTTCGCGGGCGGCGAGCTGGAGATCCCGCGCGGCGAACTCGCCCAGCTGCTGTACCGGCACAGCCGCGCCCGCGCCGAGTACGTCTTCGGCGACTCCATCACCGCCCTGGAGGAGACCCCGAGCGGTGTGCGGGCCGCCTTCCGGCACGGCGCGCCGCGCGAGTTCGACCTGGTGATCGGCGCCGACGGGCTGCACTCCAACGTCCGCCGGCTCGCCTTCGGCCCCGAGCAGCGCTACGTCCGCCACCTCGGCTACTACGCGGCCACCTGGCAGTTCCCCGACGACCTCGGCCTGGCGCCCGGTTCGGTCGGCCTCAACGTCCCCGGCCGGCTCGCCTCGATCGGCGCCGACCACCGCGACCCGGCCCGCGCGGGCGCCTTCTGCCTCTTCGCCTCGCCCGAACTGCGCTACGACCGCCATGACCCGGAGCAGCAGAAGGCCCTGGTGCGGGACGCCTTCGCGGGCCTCGGCTGGGAGGTGCCGCGCCTGCTGGAGAGCCTGCGGCACGCCCCCGAGCTCTACTTCGACTCGATCAGCCGCGCCGACGTCCCCACCTGGTCCAGCGGCCGGATCGCCCTGCTCGGCGACGCGGCCTGCGGCGCCACCATCGGCGGCATGGGCACCGGCACCGCCGTGGTGGCCGCGTACGTCCTGGCCGGCGAACTGGCCCGGGCCCGCGGCGACCACCGCACCGCCTTCGCCCGGTACGAGCGGCTGCTGCGCGGCTACGCCGAGGGCTGCCAGAAGGGCGGGGACCGCACCGGACCGTTCCTGGCGCCGCGCACCGCCACCGGCCTGCGCGTGCGCAACGGGCTGCTGAACCGGCGCTGGGTGCTGAACCGGATGCTGGAGCTCGGCAAGCAGGTCTCCAGCGTCGAGCTGCCGGACTACGAGCTGCCGGACTACGAGCTGCCGAAGAGTGAGCTGCCGGGCAACGAGCTGCCGGAGTACGCGCGCGAGTCGGCCGGCCGGTTCAGCGCGGCGGGCTGATCCGGGTGCCGCCGTCCAGGGCCGCCTCCACCTGGACGGTCGCCCGGGCCGGCCGCTCGACGGCCAGCGTGTGGTCCGGGACGGGCCGGTCGGCGGACCAGTCCGGGCCCTTGACGGCGAGCCGGGTGACCCGCCGGCTGCCCGCCGCGAGCAGGAACTCCGCTCCCTGCGGGGAGCGCCACCAGGCCCAGCCGACGACGTCCTGCTCGAAGCGGCTGCACGCCCGCCCCGGGCCGCCGCCGGTGCGCTGCGGGCCGCGGGCGGTCGGCAGCAGGACGGCGGTGGTGGCGCTGCCCTCACCGGTCCAGCGGTCGGCGCGCAGGCAGACCCAGGACGCCGAGCCCGCGTTCTGCGGCAGCGGCTGCACCGCGAAGGCCCACAGGTTGAGCTGCTTGACGCCCGGCGTGCCGTCCGGGACGGCGCAGCCCGCGCGGGCCCAGGCCAGCAGCGCGTCCTGGCCGGTGGCCTCGCGCGGCTCGCGGGCCGGCTGGGCGCGGTCCGGCGGCGGGGAGTAGGTGAGGTGCGCGGGGACGAGCCCGCCGAGGTCGGTCAGCAGGAAGGCGTGCTTCTCGGCGATGGCGGGGGAGGAGCGCAGCTGGAGCACCGTGGCGCCGTGGCAGTCCGCGAGCCCGCCGCCCGGGACCGCCGCCGTGACCCCGTCAGGGTGGTCCAACGGCCGTGCGGGGGAGTCGGGTTGGTCGATCCGGCGGGTCTCGGCGGCGTCCACCCAGGGGGCCAGCAGATAGCGCACGGCGGTGCCCTGGCGGCGCAGCACCACCGCGCCCGCCGTGGTCACGTCCGAGTCGTCGGCCCGGGCGAGGTCCAGGCCGCCGTCGCGCCCGTCGGTGTAGCGGGCGAGCCGCCGGCCGTCGAACAGCACCACCAGGGCGGTGCCGTCGACCGTCCCGGCGAACAGCAGGGCCGGCGGGGCGACGGGCGGCGTGGCGTCCACGCCCGGCTCGGCGCGGGTCTGCGGGCCGGGCCGCTCCCAGGCGGCCAGGGCGCGGCCGAGCAGCGCGCCGTCGTCGCGGCGGTCGCCGCGGGCGGGCCAGGCGGTGAAGTCGACCCGCGCGGTGTGCTGCCACCGGTCCGGCTCGACCCGGGTCAGGCGGGCCGGGTCGGCCGCGGTGCCGGACGGGGTGGGCGCGGGGCGGGCCGCGGGCGCGGCCGGCCCGGAGTCGGCCACCACGGCCGCCGTCGTGCTGAGTCCGAGCAGGCCGACCAGCAGCGCGGCGCTCCAGGTCCGGCGGCGGCGCAGCAGGTCGGTGGGCTGGACCCGCACCGCGCACGGGTCGAAGGCGGGGGGCTCCGGGTCCGCCCCGGCGGTCACGCCGGCCGCCGCCGCGACGGCCTCCTCGGGGTGCTCGACCCCGGCCCGTCGCAGCGCCCCGGCCGTCTGCTCCGGCGTCAGCCCCTCCACCGCGCGCAGGGCGAAGGCCGCCCGGGCGGGGGCGTCGAGGGCCGCGAGTGCGCGGTCCAGCGCCGCGTCCTCCTCGCCGCCGTGCGGGGTGAACAGTCGCAGTCCCCAGATCCGGGGAGCGGGTAGCCGCCGCGCGGGGTGCGGCCGCAGCGCGGCGCGCAGCACCCGCAGGCGCAGTGCGGCGTACACCGGGTCCTCGTCCGCCGCCGGCGGACCGGCCGGGCGGGTCCAGCGGGAGGGCAGGGCGCGCTGGACGGTCGCGTGCGCGGCCAGCACCCGGCTGTGCCGGTCCCGGTCGGCGGGCAGCGCGAGGTACGCCAGCCGGGCCAGCCTGCGGTAGTGGCGCACCAGCGCGGCTTCGGCCTGGGCCACCGGGCGCGCCGCGGCGCCCTGCGCCGACGATGCCGCGCCCATCGTCCGTCCTGCCAACGTGCCCTCCCCGGATGCCGTGCGTGCTGTCGTGGTGGACGGTCCAACGAGTCGATCATGTGATGGTTGCGCCGTCCGGGTCACCGGGTCGCTGGATCGCCGGATCGCAGGGTCGGTGGTTTCGGCGAGGCGCCGGGCTGGCGGTGGTTCGGCACGGTGTCGGATCCGCGTTCGGCGGGCGGGCCCAAGGTCCCACCCGTTCAGCCCCTTGGCCCCTGGCGGCCCGTGCCGCCGGGCGCGATGCTGCCGGTACCGGCCGGGACGATCCGCGCCCGGCCGCAAGAGTGTCGTGGACGAGGTGAACCGGCGTGCGGCATGCCACCGTCGAATCTGTGATGACCAGCCCCGTGGTCCGGGTCGCGCCCGAGACCGGCTTCCGGGAGATCGTCGCGCTGCTGACCGAGTACGACATCACCGGGGTGCCGGTGGTGGACGAGGAGGGGCGGCCGCTCGGGATCGTCTCCGAGGCCGACCTGCTGCGCACGCTGGCCGCGCAGGAGGATCCGGGCGCGCTGCTGCCCGCCCCCGAGGCGGCGCAGGCCGGCCCGGGCGGTGCCGTGACCGCGGCCGACCTGATGACCGGGCAGCCGGTCTGCACGACCCCCGGGACCAGCGTGGTCGCGGCGGCCCGGTTGATGAGCCGGCACGGGCTGAAGCGGCTGCCGGTGCTGGACGAGGACGGGCGGGTGACCGGCATGGTCAGCCGCGGGGACCTGCTGCGGGTCTTCCTGCGCGAGGACGTGGTGATCCGGCGGGAGATCGTCGAGGAGGTGCTCGGCCGGATCGACGGGGTGAGCCCGGCGGAGATCGGCGTCGAGGTCGATCAGGGCCGGGTGGTGCTCAGCGGTACGGTGCCCGAGCCGCACCTGGTCCCGATCGTGCTCAACCTGTGCCGCTCGGTGGATGGCGTGGTCTCGGTCACCGACCGGCTCGGTGCGGGCGGGACGGCCGCTCCGGTGGGCTGATCCGTCGATCCGTCGATCCGTCGATCCGTCGATCCCGAGATCCTGCGATCCGACCGTTGCGCGCTGCTCCGGCCCGGGCGCTCAGCTCCGCATACTGCGGATCGTATCGGGTAACTCACCCTGTGTGCCTGGCGGGCCGAACTGCCGGGGCGCCGGAGCACAGGGGAGGCGGCCGTGGCGGTCGTGTTCGACGCGGACTTCACTTCGGCGAGACAGTGGACCGCCGGGCGCAGCAGTGCCTACCCCCGGATGGGGCCGACCAACCGGAGCGACCACAAACTCGACTACCTCGGCCGCGGCTACTGCCCGGGCGGCGTGTTCAGCGCCACCCGGCGGCTCGTCGGCGGGCTCTGGACGTGCAACCTGCTCACCACCGAGGGCAGTCCGGACGGCTTCCAGGCACGCACCGGCGACCAGCTGTCGGCGCGCATCACGCTGCCCGTCGGGCTGGGTGCCTGGCCGGCCGTCTGGACCTGGCGGGGCGGCGGCAACGAGGTCGACCTCTTCGAGTACCACCCCGACCATCCGGACCTGTTGGAGTTCTCCAACCACGTCCGGGGCGGGTACCGGTACTGGCACGGCGCCGGTTCGGGGATCGCGCCCGGGGCGACCTTCGACCTGCGGGTCGTGCTCGGCGCGAACTCGGTGGACTGGTACGTCGAGGACGAGCTGGTCTACGCGGACCTGCACGGGGTCGGTCCCGCCTGGCAGGCGTACCTGATCGTCAACCTGTCGGTCGCGGACGGCACGTACCACGACCGGCCGCCGCTTCAGGGGCCGGACCGGCTCAGCTGGGTCTGCCACAGCCTTCAGGTCGAGCGCTGAGCGTCCCGTCTCACGGGGCGAAGGCGGCGGTGACCGGGCCGCGCGGGCCGGAGCGCTGGAACCAGACCGTCCGGCGGTGCGCACCGATGTGCGCGGGGTGGGCCACGTACAGGTCGTCGCGCGGGGCGCGTTCGTTGCCGGGGGCCAGGGCCGCGTCCACGGCGCGTGCGGCGATGGCGTGCAGCAGGGCGGTGGCGGTCGCTTCGGCCGCGGGCGGTGCGATGGCGAGCGCGGTGAGTTCGGCCCAGAGCGTGGTGGAGACGTAGCTGATCGGGGAGTGGCCGAGCGCGGGGTGGGGGCGGTGGTCCCCGTGGCGCCGCAGCACCCCGGCCGCGACGAGTTGCTCGGGCGAGCGGTCGTCGGCCGGCGGGTGGTGGTTCATGGGCGGCAACGCTACCCCGGTGGGCCGGGCGCTGAGCGCCGGAACGTTTTCTCAGGCTTTCTTCAGGGCGCTTCGGTCCGGTGCGGGCGCACGATGGTGGTGAGGCGCTGGTCACCTCGGCGGGCCCCGGCTACGGGGCCGGAGGAGGAGGTCCCGATGAGGTACTGGCACGGACACGGCCACGTCCTGGGTGGCTGGGGCATCGGCGTGATGGCGATCTTGACTCTGCTGGTCCTGCTGGTGCTGGTGCTCGCCGCCATCGCCCTGTTCCGGTACGTGTCGCGGTCGCGCAGGCCGCTGCCGCACGGCCCGGCGGGTCCGGGTGCGGCGGGTCCGGGCTCGGGCTCGGCGGCTTCGGGTGCGGCGGGGCCGGGGTGGGGCGCGCCGCACGGCGCGGTGGCCGGGCCGACGCCCGAGCAACTGCTCGCGGAGCGGTTCGCGCGTGGCGAGATCGACACCGAGGAGTACCGGCACAGGCTCGACACGCTGCGCTCGGTGAACGGGCCGGGTGACGGCTGAGCCGGGGCGCGGGCGGGCCCGCCACACGGTGGTGCGTGTGGCGGGCCCGTCTGCGGTGGCGGCCTGGCCGGCGTTTGAGCAGCCCGTTCGGCCTACTCGGCGTGCGTGGCCTGCTGGGCCTATTCGACGACCAGCTCGACCGGGATGTTGCCGCGGGTGGCGCGCGAGTACGGGCAGACGTCGTGCGCCTGCTTGACCAGCTGCTCGCCGGTCCCGTCCGCGAGTGCCTCGGGCAGTTCGACGCGCAGCACGACGGCCAGGCCGAAACCGGCGCCGTCCTTGCCGATGGACACCTCGGCGGTGACCGAGACCTCGCTGGTGTCGACCCGGGCCTGGCGGCCGACCAGGCCGAGGGCGCTGGCGAAGCAGGCCGCGTAGCCGGCCGCGAACAGCTGCTCCGGGTTGGTGCCCTGGCCGCTGCCGCCGAGCGCGGGCGGCATCGCCAGCGCGAGGTCCAGCTGCCCGTCGGAGCTGACGGCGCGGCCCTCCCGGCCGTTGGCGGTGGCGGCTGCGGTGTAGAGCGCGTCCATGGTCGGTTCCCTTCGTGTGTTCCGGCGGCCGCCTGGGCCGCCCTCCGGAGATAAGTAGAGCACGCAATTCAATTGCGCACAACTAAATGGTGTGAGGGTGATCGGTACCATGGAGCCATGACCACGCTCCCCGGCATGGCGGACGAGGAACTGCTCCGCCTCGACCAGCAGATCTGCTTCTCGCTGAACGCGGCCTCCCGCGCCTTCGGCGGCGTCTACCGGGTGCTGCTGCGCGACCTCGGGCTCACCTACCCCCAGTACCTCGTCCTGCTCGTGCTCTGGGAGGACGGCGACCTGCCCGTCAAGCGGATCGGCGAGCGCCTGCGGCTCGACTCCGGCACGCTCTCCCCGCTGCTCAAGCGGCTGGAGGCGGCCGGGCTGGTACGGCGCGAGCGCAGCCCGGAGGACGAGCGGTCGGTCACCGTCAGCCTCACCGCCGAGGGCTCCGCCCTGCGCGAGCGGGCCGGACAGGTGCCGCGCCGGCTGTTCGACGCGACCGGGCTGCCGGTCGAGGACCTGGCCGCGCTGCGCGTGCTGCTGGAGCGGGTGACCGCCGCGCTCGACTCGGCGGTGGTGGAGCCGGCGCCGTAGTCGCGGCATTCGCCCTGTCAAATCGGACGGCCCGCAGCCTGTGACGTGGGTCACGTGCGCCTGGGTCCCGGGCTCCTGCCGGGGCCGAACCGGCAGGTCAGCGCCGGTGTTCGAAAGTGAACGGAAACGGTCGCCAATTGTCCGCCCGATCCGGTCAACAACCCGGGCCGCCCGGACGGTTACACCACGAGCCCCCAGGGGCCGTCGGCGTGCCACCCGGTGGGCCGGCCAGCTGACCCACGAAAGGGGGGCGCGTGTGCTGAACACCCCCGGGCCGGGCGAGAAGCGGGACCTGCGGGCGGACCCGCTCGGCGCGCTGCCGGCCGACTTCGAGGCCTTCTTCACCCGCGAGCACCCGGGCTACCTCCGGTACGCCCAGCAGCGCCTGCGACATCGCGAGGACGCGCAGGACGCCGTCCAGAACGCGGGCGCCACGCTCTACAAGAACTGGCGCCGCGCCCTGGCCAGCGCCGACCCGCAGGCCTTCGCCTTCAAGGTCGTCAAGGACGCGGTGGTGGACCTCCTGCGCGAGCGCCGCCGCGCCGAACGCAAACGGCTGCGCGTCATCGCGCAGCGCCGGCCCGACACCAGCCAGGACGAACTGGACCAGCTCGCCGAACTCGATGCGCTGGACTGGGCGATGGAGGAACTCGCGCGCGCCGCCCCGGTCCAGGCCGACGTCGTCCGGCTGCGCCAGGCGGGCCTGTCCTACCCGGACATCGGCCGCAGCCTCGGCATCGCGCACACCACCGCCCGCACCTACTACAGCCTCGGGCGGCGCCACCTGGAGTACCTGCTGGAGCAGCCGGACGACGGGCAGGCGCCGTGAAGGTCACCGAACTGCTGCGGGCGGACGCCGCCCTGCTGGAACGCGAGTTCCGCGACCACGACCCGGCCGCCTTCACCCGTCGGCTGGCCGAGCGGCTCGCCGCCGCCCGCCGGCCCGCGCCGCCCGCCCGCGAACGCCCGGCCCGCCCGCCCGCGAACGCCCGGCCGCCGCACGCCTTCGGCGAGCCCCCGTGGGCCGGCGGCCGGACGGAGCTCCGACGCGACCTGCGGCACCTGTGCGCCACCGTGGCGGGCGCGGTGGAACCGGGCGAACTGGCGCTGGACCTCGAACTCGCCGAGAAGACGGCCTTCCGCACCCTCGGCTGCCTGCTCTACGGGATGGGCCGCACCGCGGACGGCGTCTTCTGGTGGCGGATCGCGACGCAGTACGGCGACCGGCTGGCCGTGCACTGCCTGGCCGTCCACTACGCGGCCGAGGGCGAGACCCGGGACGCGGCCCGCTGGGCCGCCCAGGCCGAGGACCTCAGCGCCCCCGGCCACCTGCCCGCCCTGGCCCCGGACGCCGGGCCGGGCGGCGCCGCGCAGCTGGCGCGGGAGCTGGCCGAGCGCTACGACGGCGAGATCCTGCTGACGCTCAGGGACGTGCTGGCGGTGCGCCCGGCGGCGGACGGCGGACGGCTGGGCCTGCGGTCGGTGCGGGGGAGGGGGGTGGTGCGCATCCGGTGAGCCGGGCGCTGGTGGGTGGAGGGCTGTGGTGGCGCGGGGCCCGGCGGCTCTGACGGCGGGCCGGCCGCCGAGGGGCGGGCTCACGCGAGCCCGGTGATGGGGGCGGGTTCACGCGAGCCCGGTGATGGCGTCGCCGACGTACTCGGCCCCGATCACGGCCAGCACGGTGGTCGTGATCGCCGTGCTGTGGGTGGCCAGCCAGGCCTTCCACTCCCCGAGGGTCCGCGCCGAGCGGTCCCCGCGGACCAGGTGGACCCCGAGCGGAAGCAGCGTGCACAGCGAGCCGATCAGCACCATCAGCGCGGCGGCCACCACCGTGCCGCCGATCCCGGCCGTACTGGCGGCGATCGAGGCCGCGCCGCCGACGGCCAGCGCCAGGTTCTTCGGGCCGGTCGTGACCAGGGCCAGCGCGAGACCGGCCGCCCGGCCCGCGCTGAAGCGGCCCACCTCCCGCATCCACCTCGGCGGCGCGGTGACGTGCCCCGCGCGGGGCCGGTCGCGCCACCGCTTCCAGGTCATCAGGACGAACAGGACGCCCAGCGCGAGCTCCAGCCAGTACGGCCACGCCGGCCGGCCGCCACCCGAAACCAGTGCTCTGCCCGCCGCCACCACGACCGCCACCACCGCCGCCAGGCCGGCCGCCCAGCCGGCCGCGAAGGCGAGCCCGATGGTCCGCCCGCGCGGTGCGGCCAGCATCAGGACCACCGCGACCAGCGCCTGCGGGCTGATCGCGATTCCCACCGCCGACGCCAGCATCGAACCGACCGCCTCGCCCATCCCGCTCCCGCCTCCTCGCCGTCGCCCGGGCTCGCCCGGCGGGGCCGTCGCCCGGGCCCGCCTCCGGTGGAGCCGCTGCCCGGGGCGTCCGGTGAAGCCGTCGCCTGGGCCCTGCTCCCGCCGGACACACGTCTGCCCCATTCAGCTACGCCCGGGGCCGCCGTGCACGGCCGGGGCCGCTGTGCGGGTGAGTCCGGACCGGAGGGCTCGGGCCCGGAACGGCCGCAGCTCGCCCGGAACCGCCGAGGGCCGCCGCACCGGTGTGGTGCGGCGGCCCTCGGACGTGGTCACGGCAGCGGATCAGTCGTTGCCCGACTCGATCGCGGCGCTGTCGAGCGCGGTGGACTTGGCCGCCAGCGCCTCGGCGTCGGGGCCGGCGGCGGCGATCGGTGCCGCCCCGCCGGGCGCCAGCTCGCCGATCAGGCCGCTCCACGGTGCCAGCTGGCCGTGCACCGCGTACTGCTCCAGCTTGCTGCGCGAGTCGGCGATGTCGAGGTTGCGCATGGTCAGCTGGCCGATGCGGTCGTCCGGGACGAACGCGGCGTCGACGCTGCGCTCCATGGACAGCTTCTCGGGGTGGTAGCTGAGGTTCGGGCCCTGGGTGTCGAGCACCGAGTAGTCCTGGCCGCGGCGCAGTCGCAGCGTGACGCTGCCGGTGACCGGCTGGCCGACCCAGCGCTGGAGGCTGTCGCGGAGCATCAGCGACTGGGGGTCGAACCAGCGGCCCTCGTACAGCAGCCGCCCGAGCCGGCGGCCCTGGGTGTGGTAGGTGGCGACGGTGTCCTCGTTGTGGATCGCGTTGAGCAGCCGCTCGTAGGCGGTGTGCAGCAGCGCCATGCCGGGGGCCTCGTAGATGCCGCGGCTCTTGGCCTCGATGATGCGGTTCTCGATCTGGTCCGACATGCCCAGGCCGTGGCGCCCGCCGATCCGGTTGGCCTCGTGCACCAGCTCGACGGCGTCGGCGAACGCCCGGCCGTTGATGCGGACCGGACGGCCGAACTCGAACTCGATCGTCACGTCCTCGGTCTGGATCTCGACCGCCGGGTCCCAGAAGGCCACGCCCATGATCGGGCTGACGATCTCCATCGAGGTGTCCAGGTACTCCAGCCGCTTGGCCTCGTGGGTGGCGCCCCAGATGTTGGCGTCGGTGGAGTAGGCCTTCTCGGCGGAGTCTCGGTACGGCAGGTCGCGCTCGGAGAGCCAGGCGGACATCTCCTTGCGGCCGCCGAGTTCGGTGACGAACCGCTGGTCCAGCCACGGCTTGTAGATCCGCAGGCTGGGGTTGGCGAGCAGGCCGTAGCGGTAGAACCGCTCGATGTCGTTGCCCTTGTAGGTGGAGCCGTCGCCCCAGATGGAGACCTCGTCCTCGCGCATCGCGCGGACCAGCAGGGTGCCGGTCACGGCGCGGCCGAGCGGGGTGGTGTTGAAGTACGTCTGCCCGGCGGAGCGGATGTGGAAGGCACCGCAGGCGAGGGCGGCCAGGCCCTCCTCGACCAGCGCCGCCCGGCAGTCGACCAGCCGGGCCTGCTCGGCGCCGTAGGCGCGGCCGCGGGCCGGGACGTCGGCGAGGTTCGGCTCGTCGTACTGGCCGATGTCGGCCGTGTAGGCATAGGGGACGGCGCCGTGCTCGCGCATCCACGCGACGGCGACGGAGGTGTCCAATCCACCGGAGAATGCGATGCCGATCCGTTCACCGACCGGCAGCTTGCTCAAGACCTTCGACATGCATGCACCCTTGACCCGCGAGGCGCGGGCTCCTGACTTAGCGACGTGTGAGGGGATTCGGCGTATCCGATGCCCGCACTCTGGCATAGGTTTGCAGAGTATCGCAAGAGCATACGATCGGCTCGGCGAGGGGTGGCCGCTCCTGTTGCCGCCACTCGCCGTGGCCGATCGGTGGTCGCCTGGCCTCAACCCGGCTTTCTTCCAGGCGCGTTGGGTGGCCGGATGCCGGGGAGAGGAGTCAGGAGGCGCTGTCGGCGTCCGGCCCCTGGGCGCGCAGGCGGCGGACGTTCTCCAGCGACTCGCGCAGTTCGGTGAGCCAGGTGTCGGAGTGGCGCTGCACCAGGCGGACGCACCAGGCGAGCGCCTCGCTGCGGCTGCGGGCGACGCCCGCCTCCACCAGGGTGTCGAGCACCTGCCGCTCGGGCTGGCGCAGCCGGGTCATGACGGGGGCGGAGACGGTGGTGAACATGCCCCTCAGGTCGCCGCACTCGGCGCCCCAGGAGACCTTGCGGCCGTAGCGACGCTCGGCCTCCCGGGCGACGGCGATCCGGGCGTCCCTGGTCCGGTCGCGGAACTCGGCGATCCGGCCCTCGAACGCCGCTCCGCGCTCGGCGTCCGAGGCCGTCCGGTCGAGGGTGGGCTCGGTGATGCGGCCGACGACGGTGATCTCTTCGCGGTCCGCGGTGATCTCGACGAGATCGGTGAACAGGTCGGCGGGGAGGCGGCCGGTGAACCACCCCCGGAGCTCTTCGGGTGAGGTTGTAATCATGTAATCAGCATTACTCGGGGTGGGGGTGATCGCAAGACCCCGGGGAGGAACGTCGGGGGACTGTCGGAGGGCCGTCAGCGCGCGGCGGAGACCGGCATCCGGGCCCGGGCCCGGATGCGCAGCCAGGGCGTCCGGGCGGCCAGTGCGCCGAGGCCTAGCGCCACCAGGTGCCCGGCGTCGGCCAGTTGCTGGTCCAGCGCCCAGGTCACGGCCAGCCCCAGCCCGAGCGCGGGCAGCCCGAACCGGCGCAGCGGGGCCGGGCCCAGGGCCAGCAGGCAGCCGGCGGTGCCGACCAGCCCGTAGCTGATCCCGACGTCACGCGCCCGGGACAGCGCCCCCGGGATCCGGGCGGTGAGCATCACCCACATGGCGCCCTCGGTGAGCAGGGTGGCGCCCAGGTGGCCGAAGACGAAGACCGCGCCGGCCCGGGCCGGGCCCCAGCGCCACTCGGCCAGGCCCAGCACCACGGCCACCGCCGCGATGCCCGCCCAGGCGGGCACCCCGTCGACCACCAGCCCGCTGGTGAACATCGTCCACCACTTGCCGACCTCCATGTGGTGGACGTTGCTGCTGTTGTGCCGGACGAACCGGGCCCGGGCGCCGTGGCTCTGGCCGGCCAGCCAGCAGGCCGTCGCGGTCAGCAGCAGCACGTACGCCGTGGTCAGCCGCAGTCGGTCCGCCACGCGCAGCGCCGGGTGCCGCGCTCCGGGGCCGGCGTCGATACCCGCAGGTGCGGTCGTCGTGCCGCGCTCGCTCATCGTGCCCGTCGCCCTCGCTGTGCGGTCCCGGTGGTGCCGCCCGGCAGCCCCCGGCGGCCCGTTCCGGGCGGTCAGAGCGCCAGCGTACGCCAGCCCCGGGTGATCTCCTCGCGGACCGAACTCGCGTTCGGCGCCGGGACGCCCGGGGCCGGAGCGGCCGTCAGCAGCTCCAGCAGCGCCGCGCCGCCCGCCGGGCGCCGGGCCGGGTCGGGTCGGCGTTCAGCGCGCGGACCACCACGGCGGCCGGCGCCGGGTCCAGGGCGTGGACGGCGGCCGGCGCGGCGGGCTCGGGCCCGGTGTCCACGATCCGCCGGATCACCGCGCCCGTGCTGGTCGCCGCGAACGGGCTGGGGCCGTGCGCCGGGTCGGCCTGGGTCGGGACGTGCGCCGGGTCGGCCTGGGTCGGGACGTGCGCCGGGGGTTGCTGGGCCCCGGCGGCCGGTGCGTAGACCGTCCGCGAGACCCGGTCACTCGAAGGGCGCACCGCGTAGACGCGCCGGGGGCCGCCCCGGGTGAGGGTGAAGGGAACCGTCGAGGAGGCGCCGATGACCGGTGGCACCACCAACGCGCCCGGACACCGGCGCCCCTGGTGGGCACGCCTCGCGCACGCGGTCCGGACCTACGTCCGCCGGGCCCCGGGTACCTACGTCTGGCTGGCGATCCTGCTCGCCACCACACAGGTGATCCGCCACGTCGACAGCGCGACCGCCGACCGGATCCTGGAGCGGCGCTCGACCAACCTGCACCACCTCCAGGTCTCACCGGTGCGCGTGCTGATCACCAGTGCGCTGTGGATCGCGGGCGGCGGGTGGCTGAGCTACTTCCTGCTCTACAACCTCTTCCACGTGCCCGCCGAACGCTGGCTCGGCACCCTGCGCTGGATCTCGGTGGCGATGGTCGCGCACGTCGGCGCGACCTACCTCAGCGAGGGCCTGCTCGGGTGGGCGATCCACCGCGGCATCGCCCCGCCGAGGGCCGTCTACACCCTCGACTACGGCGTCAGCTACGCGCTCGCCGGGGTGGTTGCGGTGCTCACCTACCTGATCGTGCGGCCCTGGCGGTGCCTGTACGTGGCCGGTGTGCTGGTCTTCTACGGCCTGGGCGTCGCGCAGAGCCGGGACTACACCAGCATCGGCCACTTCAGCGCCGTGCTGATCGGCCTGGCCTGCTACCCGCTGACCCGGGACCGCCCGGGCTCCTGGGACCCGGTTGCCACGGGCCGGCTCGTCCGACGGCGGCTGCGCCGGCGTTGACGGTGGTGGTGGTGGCGGCGGCGGTGGTGCTTGGTGGCTGCTCCGTGGTGGTGGCGGCGTCGACGGATCAGCCGGTGCGCGGGGGGTCCGGGGCGGGCGTGCCCAGGTAGACGTTCAGCGGGGGCCCCTGGGCCAGCACCGCCCCCGCCGTGACGGAGAAGGTGACGGCGGCGCAGAGCGCGATCAGCCAGGACAGCAGTATCAGCACCAGCCCCAGCGAACCGTACTGGGCCAGACTGCGGTTCAGCGCGCCCGGCATGTAGACCCGGGCGGTCAGTGACATCGCGGTGGCCGCGGCGGCCGTCAGCAGCGCGCCGGGCAGCAGCGGCAGCCAGCCGACCCGGGCGCTCAACAGCAGGTGGGTGGTCCACCACCAGACCACCAAGGACGCCGCGAAGGTGAGCGGCAGGCCCAGCCAGAAGCCGACACCGAAACCGTCCCGCAGCGAGCCCTGGAAGAGCAGCACCGTCAGCCAGGCCACGATCCACAGCAGCCACCGCCAGGCCGCCGCCCGGGTACCGGCCTTCGGCAGCCGCCAGGCGTGCTCGCAGACCCGGGCCACCGCGCGGCTGCAACTGGTCGCCGACAGCAGTGCCATCAGCACGCCGATGATTCCGGTGGTGCCTCGCAGGTCCCCGGTGCCGTACAGCGCCTGGCGCAGCTCCTGATCCGAGGCGCCGGAGACGCCGAACAGCGCGCGGAGCGAGGCCACCAGTTGGTCCCGCACATCGGGCGGGGCGAACGCGGCCACCGCGAACAGCAGTGGTACGGAGGTCAGGAAGATCTGGGAGGCCATTCGGGTGGCGGCGTCCAGCAGTCCGGGGGAGAGCAGCCGGGCCGTCAGCTCGGTGATGACCGGGAAGCGCCGCTCGGCCTCGACCCGTGCCCGCTCCCACTGCCCGCGGCCCCGGGCCAGCCGCTCCCCCCAACGGCCGGCGGCCTCCCTCACCGACCTCATCCCTCGGTCCTCCCGCAGCGGGGCAACGATCCGCCCCAGTCAAGGCCAGTCCGGCCCGTCCCGCCACCGGAGGTGTCCGTCCGTAGGCGGGTGGGCGGCGTCGGGCGGCGGCATCGGGTGTGGGGATCGGGAACGGGGACGGGGAACGGGTGTGGCGTGGCGTGGTCGTGGGTCTACCGTCGGGGCGGCGGGCTCATGGGGCTCGTGGGACTCCGCCCGATGAGCGTGTTGAGCACGTTGAGGGCCGCCTTCTTGCGCTGGGCCTTGCGCGACCAGACCGCCGGGCAGACGACCCCGAAGAAGAACAGCAGCACCACGACGAGGCTCGGGGTCGCCGAGATGATCGCGATGGTGTTGTTGCTCTGGAATCCGGCCGCGACCGGGCCTGCGCCGGTCGCGGCGACTCCGGCCGGAGCGAGCCAGCGGGGGCCCGGTGCGGGCGGTGCGGTGCCCGTGGCCTGGACGCTTCCGCCCGACACGGGAATCCCCGTACCCTCGTGCATGTAGTTCTCCGGGTGTTGATGGGGCTACGAGTGATGACGGCTTCCTGTTGACGCAGGGAGCCGTCGCTCCGTTGTGGGGCGTACGGCTCGTACCGACAGTGGCTACGATGACAGAGCCGTGGAAGGCAGAAAAACCGCAGAAAACATCGCGGGACTTGGGAAAGTTGATGTTGGTCCAGGTTAGAGGCGCACTGGCGTCATCGATGTGACTCGCATCACAGGAAATGGGAGAGGAACTGTGAGGAATCTCACGGTGGGGATATGGCGCGCAGGCTCCCGCTGAGTGGAACGGGCCCGCTGGTCTCCTTCGCCCGCGAGCTCCGCGAACTCAAGGAACGCTCCCGGGGCACGGTCGAGACGGTCGTCGCGCGAGGCGCCTCGCGGACGGCGGTCTACGCCGCCCTGAACGGATCCCGCCTGCCGAGCGCCAAGAACCTGGACGCCATGGTCGAGGCGTGGGGCAGCGGCAGCGAGCTCGAACGGCGGCAGTGGCACGACCGGCGACGTTCCGCCGAGGAAGGCCTCGCGGAGGCGGCCCGGCGGCAGGGCGCGGCGACGGCCGGCCGCACACCCGAGGAGGAGGACTTCACCCGCGCGCTGCGCGGACTGTGGAGCAAGGTCGGCGACCCGTCGACCGAACGGGTGGCGCGCCACTGCGACCTGAGCGCGCGAACCCTCGACTCCTACCTGGACGGACGGACCATTCCGACGGAGTCGCGGCTTCGCGAACTCTTCGACGGGCTGTCCGCGCTGCGCGCCGATGACAGTGCCTGGCTGGCGGCCACCCGGGACACCTTCATCGGGGAGGTGCTCTTCCGCGCCCAGACGGCGCGGCAGGAGGAGCGGGCGAGGGTCAGGGAACTGGCCACGGCCCTCCCGGAAGGGCAGGCTCCCGTCGAGTTCGGCCCGTTCCCCGACGGCATCGGGCCGGTGCCGGGCGTACGACTGGGCCAGGAGTTCGACAACCGGCGGACGCTCTCGCTGGCCGGTGTGCACCGGCCGCTCCAGGCCGGTATCTGCGGTCTGCGAGAGCTCGGCGCGGAATCGATCGTGGTCTCCGGTGGGTACGAGGAGGACGAGGACCTCGGTGATGTGATCCTCTACACCGGGGAGGGCGGGCGAAGCCCGCAGACGGGGCAGCCGGCCCGGAACCAGCAGCTGACGCGCGGCAACGCGGCCCTGGCGACGAGCGCGGCGACCGGGGCCCCGGTTCGCGTGGTCCGGGGAGTCACCACCGCGACCCGCTCCTTCTACCGCTACGACGGGCTCTTCCGGGTCGAGGACCTCTGGTCCGAGACCTCCTCCGACGGTTTCCTCGTGTGGCGGTTCCGCCTGGTCGCCCTTCCCCCGGCCGAACAGGCTGCGGCAGTCGCCCGGGTATCGGATCGGGTGACGGCTCAGGTAGCGGCTCCGGTGACGGATCGGGTGACGGATCGGGTATCGGATCGGGTGACGGCTCCGACGGATGAGGACGGCCGGGAGACGGGGCCGGTCCGATCCGCGACATCGATCGAGCGCGTCGTCCGGAACACCGCGATCGCCACCCATGTGAAACGTGCGCACGACTACACCTGTCAGGTGTGCGGTGTCCGCATGGTGGTCCCGGGCGGCGCCTACGCCGAGGCCGCACACATCACACCCCTGGGGAGACCGCACCACGGGTCGGACACCGTCGACAACGTTCTCTGCCTGTGTGCCAACCACCACGTGCTGTTCGACTTCGGCATGCTGATCGTCAACGACGACCTCACGGTGGTGAGCCGCGACGACAGCTCCGTGCTGGGCCGGCTGCGAGAGGCGGCGGATCACGTCGTCGACCGGAAGCGCCTCGCGGAGCACCGGCTACGGCACGGGGTTCCCCGGCACGAGGGCATGCGCTGACCCCTGTCCGGGCCGGGCAGGAGCAGAACCGGTTGTGCTGGCCCAGCCGTTGCGGGTGGGGGCCGGTCGTCCGGCGGTCGCGAGGCTGCTGCCCCGTCTGCTCGTGGTGAGCGGGCGGGGCAGCGGGTTCGGCCCGGGGGGGGGTGGGGATGGGGGGTTGCGCTACCGGCTGACGGACTGGGCCAGGCAGAGGATGTTGCCCTCGCTGTCCTTGAACCAGGCGGCGCGCAGGTTGTCGCGTTCGGCGATGCCGTTGACGGTCTTCAGTCCGGGGAAGTCGTACTCCTCGAACGTGATGCCGCGCTCACGCAGGGCGGACATCGCGCCGTCGAGGTCGGCGACCTTGAAGCTGGCGAGGGTGTGGGCGGCCTGTCCGCCGCTGGGGGTGTGGTAGATCGTGAACTGGGTGCCGCCGCAGTCGCAGACCAGTTCCTCGTCGGTCTCCTCGGCGAGCTTGAGGCCGAGGGTGTCGGTGTAGAAACTCCTCGCGCGGGCGAGGTCGGCGGCGGGGATGACGGCCTGCAGTGGTGCGTCTCCAAGCATGGTGCTTCGCCTCCTCCTGCTTCCAGGCTAGGGATGTTGGCGGGCGGGCGCCCACGGGGGCGGGGGCGGCGATGGGTGGCGGTGGGCGCCGGCGGGGCGGGCCGGGCTGGAGCCGGCGGAGCCGGGGCGTGTGCGGGCGGTCGCCGGGTGTCGCCGCGCTCGGAGAGGTGCGGTCGAGCGGGACGAGCGGGGCGCGGAGGGTCCTGCACGGTCGTTCGTGTGCTTTCGCGGGTGGCGGCCCCGTCCGGCAATCGGGTTGTCGCGTCCCGCCGCCCGGTCTCAGCCGCGCTGTGGCCAGTCGTGTGGCACCCGCTCCAGCACGCCGGCGCCGAACAGCTCGTACAGCGGCAGGGTCTCCAGGTGGACGTAGCCGATGTGGCAGTCGCAGACCGGCAACGGGCAGCCGCGCGCCCGCAGCTGGGTGCGGTAGGAGCCGTCGTACAGGTTGCCGAGGACGTCCCGGACGAAGTGGCAGCGGCGGACGGTGCCGTCGCCGTCCACGGAGAGCACGGACTCGCCGGTTCGGCAGGGGCGGTCGGCGCTGGGGTGGGCGTGCCGGCTGTAGCCGAAGTGCGGGTCGACGGCCGCCCAGTCTGCGGCCTCGGCGTCGGTGTAGGTGCGGCCCTCGGCGGCGTTGACCCAGAGGTAGACGCCTGCGGCGAGTTCGGCGCGCAGCCGGCGGGCCTCGGCCAGGTGCTCGGGCTGGCCGACCACGCCGACGCTGTAGCGCACGCCCATGGCGTTCAGCTCCCGGCACTTGGCGAGGAAACGCTCCCGGGTGACCTGGCCGGGGTGGTACGTCACCCAGAGCGCGAGGGTGTCGGGATCGGCCTCGGCGAGCCAGTCGGTCCGGCAGCTGAGGTTGGTCTGGATCGCCACCCGGCGTACGTGCGGGAGCCGACTCAGCTCGACCAGCGCCCGTCGGTACCAGGACCGCACCAGGCCCTCGCCCCAGGGCGTGAACAGCAGGGCGAGGGTGTCACCGCTGCCCGTCCGGCCGGCCGCCCAGCCGGTGAACCGCTCCAAGGCCGCGCGGTCGGCGCGCAGTTGATCGGGTGTGTCGCGGCGCTTGGCGAACGGGCAGTAGGGGCAGTCGTAGTCGCAGGAGGCGAGCGGGCCACGGTAGAGCAGGGTGAGGTCGCGCCCGCGGTCGGCCGCGTCGGTCGGTGCGCTCTCGGCGCTCGGTGTGCGCGGTGCGGGCGGGGTGGCGGACGGCAGGCCGAGGAAGGTCATTTCGCCTCGTAGGCCGTCATCAGGGCCCGGACCTCGGGCGAGAACAGCATCGGCCCGGCCGCGTCCGAGTGCGCCAGGCCCTCCGGGCTGAGCACCAGGCGGTCCCGGTCATCGGCGAGCCAGCCGCGCGCGGTGAACTCGGCCAGCTCCGCCGGGAAGTCGGCGGCCGGTGTGCTGCCGAACCGGGCCCGGTAGTCGGCCAGCGGCATGCCCTCGGCCTGGAGCAGCGACTGCACCAGGTGCCGCCGGCGTGGTTCCCCGCCGCTCATCCGGTGCCCCACCTCGGCGTGGTGGAAGTCCTCGGTGGCGACGAAGTCGTCGATGATTCCGCGCACCTCGGTGGCGTTCACCGCGTAGTCGAAGGAGTAGTGCAGCCGCGAGGTGTAGGAGCGGGCGCCGCAGCCCAGGCCGACCATGCCGTCCGTCTGGCAGGCGTACTCGCTCGCCCCGGCCTGCGGGGAAGCGGCGCGGCGGAACATCCGCATCGACACCTGCTGATAGCCCCGGGCCAGCAGGTGGTCGCGGCCGGTGCGGTAGAGCGCGAGCCGGCGGGTGTCCCAGGCGGAGTGGCTCTCCTGCTCGCCGCGTCGGGCCAGGCCGGTGAGCGGGCGCACGTAGAGCGGGTAGAGGTACAGCTCCTCGGGCTGCCAGGCGAGCGCGGCGTCCAGCGAGTGCAGCCAACTGGCCTCGGACTGGCCGTCGATGCCGTAGATGAGGTCGATGTTGAGCACCGGGAACCCGGCGGCACGGATCCGGTCGAGGGCGGCCTCCACCTCGGCCCGCTTCTGCGGGCGCACGGCGGAGCGGGCCTCGGCGTCGACGAAGGACTGTACGCCCAGGCTCAGCCGGGTGGTGCCCCGGGCGGCCAGGACCTCCAGCCGGTCGGCGGTCGAGGTGGCGGGGGAGGCCTCCACCGAGAGCGGTATCGCCCGCAGGTCGGCGCCCATCCGCCGCTCGGCGATGTCGCACAGCCGCTCCAGCTCGAGGGCCGTCAGGTAGGTGGGGGTGCCGCCGCCGAAGGCGGCCAGCGCGAAGCGCGCGCCTTCGTCCAGCGCGGTGCGGACGGCCACCGCCTGGCGCTCCAGGGCGTCCAGGTACGCGGTGGTCAGGCCCTCGGGGCTGCCGATCCTGGTGAACAGGTTGCAGAAGCCGCAGCGGACCTCGCAGAACGGGATGTGCAGGTAGAGCGAGAGCGCGTCCTGCGCCTCGCCGGCCCACAGCTCGCGCAGCCCTGGGCGCTCGGGCAGCGGGCGGTAGGCGGTCTTGTGCGGGTAGGCGTAGACGTAGGACTGGTAGGGCGAGTCGGGGCGCGGGGGTGCGGTGGTCATGCGCGCTCCTCGGTGGTGGTGGTGGTGGCGGTGGCGGTGGCGGTGGCAGGGACGGCAGCGGGAGCTGCGGGGGCGGCATCGGGGACGGCCGCGGGGATGGTGAAGTGGGCGTACGGGACGGTCCAGACCACCTCGTGGCCGATCCGGTGCCCGGTGTAGCCGTCCTCGCCGTACGCCGTGCCGTGGTCGGAGCAGACGATCGCGAAGCAGGGGCGGCGGGAGCTCATCGCCGCGAAGAGCCGGCCGATGTGGGCGTCCACGTACTCCAGGGCGGCGGCGTGGCTGGCCCGGGAGTCGCCGTGCTCACGGGTGGCGCCGGGCAGGTGGAACCAGTTGGGCTGGTGCAGCGCCGAGACGTTCAGGAACAGGAACAGCGGTTGCCCGGCGGGCTGTTCGGCGGCGACCCGCTCCGCCCGGGCGACCTGCTCCTCGAAGGACGTCGGGGACGGCACGCCCATCCCGGGATCCCAGTGGCTCTCCTGGAACAGGCCGGGCAGTACCGAGCCGAGCGGGCCCTGCTTGTTGAAGAAGCCCACGCCGCCGATGCAGACCGTCCGGTACCCGGCGGCGGCGAGGGCGGTCGGCAGATCCGGTGCGTCGAACACCCAGGTGCGCGGGGCGGCGCTCTCGGAGCCGGCGAAGCGGGCCGCGAACAGGCGCGGGTGGGGGCCGTCGGGGGAGGCCGGGGTGGGCAGGAAACCGGCCAGGATCGCCTGGTGGGAGGCGTAGGTGAAGCTGCCGGGCGCGTGCCGGCGCTCCCAGCGGCCGCCGGGGAGGAAGGCGGCGAGGTGCGGGATCCGGCCTGCGGCGGCCAGCTCCTCGGCGACGTCGAAGCGGAGCGTGTCGAGCGTGACGAGCAGCAGGTCGTGCGTGCCGACGACCGCGTTCATGTCGGGGGTCGGAGCGGGAGCCTGGGTGTGGGGGGAGGTCTGGTGGTTCATCGGGAGGGTTCCGTGATCTGGTGGTCCGTCGGGGTGGGGAGGGGCGTTCCGGTGGTGCGGCCGGTGGCCCCGGTGAGGGCGGCGAGCTGGGCGCCGTAGGTGTCGAGGCCCTCGGCGGGGCCGCCGGGCAGGCCGGTGAGGTTGGGGAGCAGGTCGCCGAAGGCGTTGACCTCGCCGACCAGGGCGCGCCGCCAGCCGGCCGTGGGCAGGACGTCGACCCCGACCATCAACGAGCCGGGGAAGCAGGCCGCCGCGCGCTCGGCTGTCTCCAGCAGGGCAGGCCATGCGGGCCCGGCGGCCTCCCGGGCCAGGTCGAGGCTGCCCCGGGCGCCGCCGAGGTGCAGGTTGGTCATCGGTTGCGCGCTCGTGCGCACCACCGCGTGGGTGGCCCGGCCGGCGACCACCACCACGCGCAGGTCGGCCGAGCGGCCGGACTGCGCGGCCTTCGGGATCCACTGCTCGACGTGCAGCCCGTCCGGTGCCAGCCGGTCGATGATCTCGGCCACCTCCCGCTCGCCGCGGTACTGGCGGACCCGCAGCGAGTTGTGCAGCAGCCCGTCGGCCAGCTCGACCGAGGTGGTGGCCAGGACCTGCCCGCGCGGCCCGAACTGCAGGGCCGTCACCCCGGAGGCGGAGGAGCCGTGTGCGGGCTTGACGAAGACCCGTCGCAGGCCGGCCGTGGCCAGCCGCCCGCGCAACTGCTCCCAGCCGGTGACCTCGCCGCCCAGCGCCCGGGGTACCGGCACCCCGGCGGCGGCGAGGAGCGCGTGTGCCCGCCGCTTGTCGAACATCACGGCGATCTCCTCCGGATCGCCCAGCAGCCGTACGCCGGGGCGCCCGGCCAGCTCGCGCAGCGCGGCCGTCACCCCCGCGTACCAGGCGGCCGTGCCCTCGACCCGGGTCGGTGCGTAGGACGGGCCGAGCGCCGGGCCGCGCAGCAGTTCGTCGACCAGGGCCTCCTCGCCGGGCGACTCGATCCGCAGCAGGCCGTCCTCGGGCAGCCGGTAGTCGCCGCGCAGCACGTCCAGCCAGGACAGGACGGCGGGCTCGGGCAGCCCGGCGGCCCGGGCGGCGGCGGCGAACAGCGTCACCCGCCGGTGCCCGGGATTGCCGAGGACGGTCAGCCGCGGTGTCATCGTGCCGTCACCCGCCTACTCGGCGACCGCGACGTAGCGGTCCCCGTCGTCCTCGTCCTCGTCGGGGTCCTCGGCCTCGGAGAGGTCGAGCGCGACCCCGGGCAGGGCCTCGGTGAGGCGCTGCTGCATCTCCTCGCCGACGTAGTGGTGGTGCAGGTCGAGGGCGCGCAGGTGGGTGAGCGGCTGGCCCTCCAGCAGGGCGGCGGCGCCGTCGTCGGAGAGCACGCCCATGGACAGGTCGAGCGACTCCAGCCGGGCCACCACGGGCGCGTGCGCGACGGCCGAGGCGATCTCGTCCTGGAACTCGCTGTTGGCCAGCCCGAGGTGGCGCAGGCTCGGGAGGCGGGCGCCGTCCAGGAAGGGGGCGAGGTCGTCGATCGTGGCGTCACCGCCGTACTCGTCCACGCCGAGCCAGAGCGTCAGGCGCTCCAGTGCCGGCAGCTCGGAACCCGCCACCGCCCGCACCACCCGGGCCGGCAGGCCGCCGGCCTCGAAGCGCAGCGCGGCCAGCCGGTCGTGCCGCACGGGCTGGAGGCTCAGGTCCGTGCCGCCGCGGACGGTCAGCTCGGTCAGCCCGGGGAAGGCCGTCAGCAGGGGGGTGACGTCGCCCATCTCCATCCAGGAGATCTCGCACTCGTCGTAGGTCACGTCCCCGAGGAAGAGCGCTTCCAGGGCGGGCAGGCGCTCCGCTTCCGCGGTGATGGCGGCGACGGTGGCGGCCACGGAGACGTAGTCGCCGCGCCACCAGGGGCCGATCACCAGGGCGCGGACTCCGGCAGGGTCGACGGTGTCGAGGAAGGTCTGCCAGAGCTGCGCGAAGTCGTGCTTCGCGTCGTAGTCCAGGGCGAGCCGCCAGGCGACCGAGCCGGCGGCGGGCGGCGTGCGGGTGCCGTCGTCGGGGGTGAAGTCGCGGATCGGCAGGTCGTGGAAGCGGTCGGGGTGGAGGGAGACGGTCATGTCGGTTCCAGACGGATGGGCGTGGTGGGCTGGTCGGTGCGGCGGTGCGGCGGCGTCGGGCGCGCGGTCGGTGACGGCTACTCGGCCACGGCGACGTAGCGCCACCGGTCGTCGGGCTTTCCGGCCTCGGAGAGGTCGATCTCGACGCCCGGCAGGGCCTCGGTGAGGCGCTGCTGCACCTCCCCGGTGAGGAAGTGGTGGTGCAGGTCGAGGGCGCGCAGGTGGGTGAGGGGCTGGCCCTCCAGCAGGGCGGTGGCGCCCTGGTCGGTCAGCACGCCCATGGCGAGGCTGAGCGACTCCAGCCGGGCCACCACCGGCGCGTGCGCCACGGCGGCCGCGATGTCGTCCTCGAACTCGCTGTTCTGCAGGCCCAGATGGCGCACCGCGGGGAAGCGTGTGCCGTCCAGGAAGGGGGCGAGGTCGTCCAGCGTGGCGTCGCCGCCGTAGTTGTCGACGCCGAGCCAGAGTTCGAGCCGCTCCAGGGCGGGGAAGTCGCAGCCGGCCACCGCCCGCACCACCCGGGCCGGCAGGCCGCCGGCCTCGAAGCGCAGGGCTCGCAGCGCCTCGTGGCGCACGGGTGTCAGCTCCAGGTTGTTGCCGCCGCGCACCACCAGCTCGGCCAGCTCGGGGTAGGCCGTCAGCAGCGGGGTGACGTCGCACATCTCCAACCAGGAGATCTCGCTCTCCTCGTACGTGACGTCGCCGACGAAGAGCCCTCGCAGCGCGGGCAGCCGGCCCGCCGCCTCGACGATCGCGGCCAGGGCGGCGTCGAGTTGCTCCGGCTCGTCGGAGAACCACGGGCCGATCACCACGGCCGTCACGCGCTCGGTGTCGACCGTGTCGAGGAACTGCCGCCAGCGCTCGGTGAAGGCCTCCTCGGAGTCGTAGTGCAGGCCGATCCGCCAGGCGGCCGACGCCGGCTCCGGCAGGGTCACGGCTGCCGCGTCGCCGCCGTCGGCGGCCTCGTCCAGGGCCTGGACGAAGTCGAAGACCGGGAGACCGTGGAACTGCTCGATGTGGTGGTTGACGGTCATGCGCTGCTCCTCAGGGGTCGGGGCCGAACACGTGTCTACCAGTCGGGTCCGACAATCCGGTGGCCGGGTGGCGGGCCGGGCGCGTTGTCAGACCCTTGCCCTACGTTCTGGTCGTGGCTCCGGAACGTGACCGCGAACAGCGCGGCGGAGCCCGGGATTCCGGCAGCCGCCGGGGTCCGGCCGTACGGCGAGGGGGGACTGATGTACCGCCAGGGTGATGTGCTGATCGTGCCGGTCGAGGAGGGCGCCGTGCCGCCCCGGGTGGCCGCGCTGGCCGTCCAGCCCCGGGACGGTCGGGGCCGGATGGTGCTGGCCCTCGGGGAGGTCACCGGTCACGCGCACGCCGTGGTCGGTCCCGGGGAACTGCGCCGGGAGGCCGGTCCGTTCGGCGCGGGCTGGCTGCACCTGCCCGAGGGCGGCCGGGTGGTGCACGAGGAGCATGCGGCGATACCGCTGCCGAAGAGCTGGTACCGGGTGGTGCGCCAGCGCGAGTACACCCCGGGCGCAGTGCGGGTGGTCGCGGACTGACGCGGGGCCCGACGAGCGGGCCGACGGCTGACGGACTGGCAGCCGGGCGGGTGGCCCGGCGTCGGGCGACGGCAGGCGGCGCGTAGACGGGTGGGCGGGCGCGGCGTGCAACGCGGAACGTGCGGCGTGGAACACGCAGTGCCGAACGGAACGGAAGCAGGCGGCCGGGCGGGGAGCCCGGCCGGGAACGGAGCAGACGATGGAGACGACGATTCCCGACCGCCCGGCGGGCGCGGTGACGGCCGGGCCCGCCGAGGTGACGGCCCGCTGGCGGGCCGCTGCGGCGGCCACCGGTCCGGCCGACCGGTCGGCGGCCGAGCACGCGGTCCGGGCCGCCTACCGGGCGGCCGGGCTGCCCGAGCCCGCGGCCGTCCGCTGGTTCGGCTCGCCGTTCGCCGCCGCCGAGGCGGCGCTGCAGCTGCGGGCCGCCGGCGCGGTGAGCGTGCGCGAGGCCGTGCGCACCGGGCCCTGGGAACAGGCCCGGCGGCGGGCCGTCGAGGAGGTCGGCGCGGCCGGGTGGGCGGCGCACTGGGCACTCACCGGTGGCGAGCTCGGCCCGGTCACCACCCCGCTCGCCGACCGCATCCGCACGGCGGTCCTCGACCGGCTCGCCCCCGAGGTCGACCGTGAGGAGGCCTCGGACGACGCGGCCGCCGCCGCCCGTGCCCGGCGCACCACCGTCCGGCTCGCCCTGCTCGACGCCGTGCGCGGCCAGCACGACGCTCCCTGGTTCGCCGCCTTCGAGGCCGCCTCCGACGCGGGCGGGGGCAGCGCCGAGGCCGTCGCGCCTCTCGCCGGGGTGGCCCGCGAGACCGGCTGGTGGTGGCCGTACCAGGGCGTCGCGCTGGTCAGCGAGCGCCCCGTCGCGCTGCACCGCGACGAGGCCGGGCGGCTCGACCGGGCGGACGGCCCCGCCCTGGAGTACGCCGACGGCTTCGCCCTGCACGCCTGGCGCGGCATGCCCGTGCCCGCCGAGTTCCTGGCCGGGCTGGCCGACGTCACCGTCGAGCGGATCCGCACCGAGGAGAACGCCGAACTGCGCCGCGTCCTGCTGGAGCACTACGGCTACGAGCGCTACCTGGCCGACTCCGGTGCCGAGCCCATCCACCGCGACGAGACCGGCGTGCTCTGGCGGATCACCCTGCCCGACGACGAACCGGTGGTCATGGTCGAGGTCGTCAACTCGACCGCGGAGCCCGACGGCACCTTCCGCACCTACTGGCTGCGCGTCCCGCCGAGCACCCGCACCGCCCGCGCCGGGGTCGCCTGGACCTTCGGCATACCCGAGTCCGAGTACCACCCGCAGCGCGAGACCTGACCGGCCCGGCCCCCGGCGCAGGCCGCTGAGCTGCGAATCTCGGCCCCTACCCCATGTCAGGCCGCACGGTGGGGCACAGCGGAACGGCACGGCCCAGGGAAGAACGATGAGCTGGTCGGCAGGGCAGGTCTCCCGATTCGCCGGAGTCACGGTGCGGACCCCGCACCACTACGACCGATCCGGGCTGCTGCCACCCATTGGAAGAAGCCCGTTAGGGCGGGTGGTTGCCAGCGGGAGGCGGTGAAGCCGGCCTCGGAGGCGAGGGTGATGAGCTGGGGCTGGGGGAGGGCCCAGTAGGTGGAGCCACGGATGTCGGTCTGCGGGACGACCCGGCGGGTGAAACCGTTCGCCGGGCGGGCGGGCCACCGGGATGATGACGGTATGCGCACCTTCGAAGAGCTGATCGCCGAGGCCGAGGCGGTGTCCGTGGACGGCTGGGACTTCTCCTGGCTTTCCGGCCGCGCCACCGAGGAACGGCCGTCCTGGGGCTACCAGCGGCTGCTGGCCGAGCAGTTGGGCCGGGCCTCGGCGGCCTTGGACATCCAGACGGGCGGCGGCGAGGTGCTGGCCGGCGCGGCCCGGCTCGCCGCTGCGAAGCCCGTCGCAGGACAGCCCACGGCAGGACAGTCCACCGCAGGACAGTCCGCCCCCGGCGCGCCCGCCCCCGCGCAGCGCGGAGCGCTTCCGGCCACCATGGCGGCCACCGAGTCCTGGCCGCCGAACGTCGCGCGCGCCACCGGCCTGCTGCACCCGCTGGGCGTGGTGGTGGTCGCGGACCCGGACGAGCCGCCGCTGCCGTTCGGCGACGGGGCCTTCGACCTGGTCACCAGCCGTCATCCGGTTAAGGCCTGGTGGTCGGAGATCGCCCGGGTGCTGCGGCCCGGCGGCACCTACTGCGCCCAGCACGTGGGGCCGGCGTCCGGCTTCGAACTGGTCGAGTACTTCCTCGGCCCGCAGCCCGAGGCACGCCGGGCCCGCCGCCCGGAGGACGAGAGCGCCGCCGCGCGGGCCGCCGGGCTGGAGGTGGTGGACCTGCGCTCCGAGCGGCTCCGGATGGAGTTCCTCGACATCGGCGCGGTGGTGTACTTCCTGCGCAAGGTGATCTGGATGGTCCCGGGCTTCACCGTCGACGCCTACCGGGACCGGCTGCGCGAGCTGGACGCCCGGATCCGAGCCGAGGGCCCGTTCGTGGCCCACTCGGCGCGTTTCCTGATCGAGGCGCGCAGGTAGATCGACTGATCCGGTGTCCGCATCGTACAGATATGGAAGAGTCGAGGGAAGTCTGGAAGGTTCGGCTGGCCGCCCCTGTCAGTGTGAGCACCGTTTGTCCGGGAGACAGCTCGAAAAGTGCTCTGAACTGGAGAGATGTCCCGTGCAGTCCCGCGTCGAGAGCGATTCGATAGGTGTTGGGCGGCCTGCTCAGCCAGTGCGATGGGACCCATGGGCCTCCAGCTGGGGGCCTCCGCGGGTAAGGGTGCTGACAGTGGCCGAGTCTCGCGTCCGGGCTTGTTGGGCAGGGTCTGCTCGTACCTATGCTGACCTCTTGCTGACCATGTCTGATGAACCATCAGATATGTGCTGTGGCTCACAACAGGCCGGGCAGGCCGGCGGTGGTGGCGCGGCGAGGATGGCGACCTGGCGGCCGTCGAAGATGCGTTGGCCGATGCCGGGGTGTTCCTCGATGTGGTGCAAGGCGTCCGTCCAGCGGCCGGTGGAGGTGAGGGCGCGGGTTCCGTCGGCGATGATGACCCGCCACAGCCACTGGCGGACTTCACTGCGCCGCTCTCCGGTCTCGGTGAGGTGGGCGGGGACGGTGATGCCGTCAAGGGAGGACTTGGTGGCGGTGGTGACGGCGCGGTAGAGGCCGAGGAGGAGTTGGCGGCCGCGGCGGTGGTGGCCGGCGCGGATGTGGAGGCGGGCGAGGTCGACGATCGGCTCCAGGCCGCGGATGGCGCTCGTCGAGGGGAGCGGGCCGCGGGTGAGGTAGAGGGCGGCGTGGCGGTGGCACAGGTCGCGGGCGTAGTCGGGTAGGGCGAGGTCGGAGGCGAGGAGCGCGGCCTGGTTGAAGACGGTGGAGGCGAGGCCCGGATCGTTCTGCCGGGGGCCGTGTCGGCCAGCCCGGTGAGTCGGCCGACACGGGCGTCGAGGGGTTCGAGAGGACACCGCATCGCGCCCGTACTCGAGGCCTGGCGGTGCACGGCTCCGTCACCGAAGTCGAGTGACGCTTCCACAAGCACCACTCACGGATCCTCGCGATGAGCTCTTCATCGGGCCACGCCGCGGATTCGGGTCACAACCGGCACGGTGGAAGCAGCCGGTGACATCGATCCGAGAACGTGGACCCGTCGAGTGCGGGACCGGCGGAAGTCCCGGCGCCGATGGTCTTGGTTGGGCCGCAGGCTGCGCTGGTCACCTGCGTGAGCGCTCCCGGTGGCGGTCCCGGCACGTCGGGCATTTCCTGGAGGGGGCGAGCCGATCGTCAACCATCTCGTCCAGGACAGTTGACCCAGGGAGTATGTGATGCCCGCCGATGCGTCAGGGCCGGATCCGGGGGGGGGATCGGGGGACGCGAGGCCGCCGGACGGCAAGGGCGGGCGGTCGGCTCACGGCGGGCGGCCCGAGCCGGCCGAGCTCTCGACGGGCGAACGCAGTGAGCTGGACCAGCTGCGGCACCGTCTCAGCGCCCTGGAGGCGTCCGCACAGCCGTCAGGGGACCGGCACCACCGGCTTCGTACGTCGGGCGCGGTCGTCCTGATCGTCATCTCCTCTCTACTGGCGCTGCTCTCGGTCATCGCGGTCTGGACGAACTCGATCGTCGGCGACACCGACCGGTACGTCGCCACGGTCGCGCCGCTGGCCGGCAATCCGGATGTCCAGGCCGCGCTCACCGATCGGGTCACGTCGGAGGTCCTGGCCCAGATCGACGTGAAGGCCGTGGTGAACGAGCTGTCCCAGGCAGCCGTCCAGCAGGGTGCGCCACCCGAGCTCGGCAAGCTGATCGGCGGCCTGAGCGGGCCGATCACCAGCGGCCTCACGCAGTTGGTCAGCACCACCGTGAACAAGGTGGTGACCAGCGATCAGTTCGCGACCCTGTGGGTCGACGCGAACCGGGTGGTGCACTCCTCGCTGGACAAGGCGCTGACGGGCAAGGGCGGGGGAGCGGTCTCGCTGGAGAACAACCAGGTCGCCATCGATATCGGGCCGATCGTCGCCAAGGTCAAGGACCAGTTGGTGAGCTCCGGCTTCGGACCCGCCGCGAAGATTCCGGAGGTGCACACCAGCTTCGTGGTGTTCGCCTCGACATCGGCAAGGTCAAGAGCTACTTCCGGCTTCTGGAGATCATGGGGTCCTGGCTCCCGGTCATCGCGGTGCTGATCGCCGCGGCCGGCGTGTTCACCGCCGTGAACCGGCGTCGCGGCCTGATCGGTGCCACTCTCGGGGTGGCCGTCGCCATGCTCCTGCTGGGAGCCGTGCTGACGGTCTTCCGGTCGTTCTACCTCGATCACCTGCCGCCGGGGGCATCCCAGGCCGCCGCCGGCGCGATCTACGACGCACTGATCCGCTTCCTGCGCGCAGGCATCCGGGTCGTCGGCGTGACGGCGCTGGTGGCGGCTGCCGGCGCGTTCCTGATCGGCCCGTCCAGGGCCGCCGTCGCTGTCCGCAGCGCCTGCAGCTCGTCGATCGGCGCGTTGCGTGAGGTGGCGACGTCACACGGCATGCGCCTCGGGCCGGTGGGCCGCTTCGTGCACCGCTGCAAGCGCTGGATCGGCGCCGCCATCCTGGTTGTGGCAGCGGTCGTCCTCACCACCTGGAACTACCCGACGGCGGTCGTGGTTCTGTGGATCGTCGTCGTGGTGCTGGCCGGGTTCGCGATCCGGGAGTTCCTGGATTCCGAACCGGGAGGCTCCCCTCCGGTGCCGCCGGCACCCACGGTCGAAGGCGGCCCATCCGCAGGTGGTTGAGGCTCCGGGACCAGGGACGCGACGCCGCGCCCAAGACGCTGCCGGCAGCGTTCAGCGCGGATCGGCACCAGTGCCGGGTGCGCGTCTGCCGCCTCCCCGAAATGCTGCCCGTTCAGTCGGGATGCGTCTCGGCAGGAGTGTTCCTAGAGTTGAAACAGGGGGTGCGATGGAGGGTTCCTTCTCGCTACTGACGCGTCGGCTCCGGCGCACCCTGGAGATGGCTCAGCATGACGACATCGTCCGAAACCCCCGTCCTCGACACCCTGGCCGCCATGACCCTCGACTCCGTCGAGCGGTGCGGGCTGCCCCCGGACATGCTCATCCTCACCCGTATTGCCGCACTCGCGGCCATGGACGCACCGGCGGTGTCCTACCTCGCCCACATCGATCCGGCCATCCAGACCGACCTGACCCCCGCCCAGATGCAGGACGTCCTGGTCGCGATCGCTCCGATCGTGGGAACCGCCCGGGTCATGTCCGCGGCCACCCACATCACCGAGGCCCTCGGGTACGTCATCGCCGTGGCCGAAGGCGAAGCCGGACTCGAAGCGTAGGCGGCCTCTCCGGAATCCGGGCCGCCTCGGCTCCCGACAGCGGTCCGGCCGTGCGCGCCCCGCGTGGGGCCGGGCCTCGGCGTCGCCGGCGACGAGCTCACCGCCCGCTGAGACGGTTGTCGGCCGGGGTGCGGCGGATGAGGCGTCGCTCGGGGATTTCGGCCGGCGAGGCGGGCGTTCCCTGTGGTGCGGCGAGGCGCGGTCCGTAGCGCTTGGCCAGCGGGTCCGCGCTGAGGCCGTGCGCTAGGACGCTGAGCAGCACCGTGAAGGCGATCGCGGTGACAGCGGGCCGAGCCACGGGCCCGGCGAGGTCTTCCAGTGCGAGCAGTCCGAAGACGACGGATGCCAGGCCGCGTGGTCCGAACCAGCTCAGGAACAGGACGGCGGGCCGGCCGAGACGGGTCCCCGCCAGTGCGAGTGCCACCGGCAGCATCCGGACGACCGTCAGGCTAAACACTGCGTACAGCGCCGTCTGCCAGGTCAGAGCCTCCATCGCCGGTACCACCGCGATCACGCCGAAGATCAGCCAGACCAGCAGGGAGAGCAGGGCACCGGTCTCCTCGACGAAGGGGACCAACGCGGCCGCCGGGCCGCCCGCGGCGGTGAAGGCCAAGCCACCGGTGAACGCCGCGATGAACCCGTTGCCGTCCAGCGCCACCGAGGTGGCGTAGCAGCACAGTGCCAGGCCCAGGACCGCGGCGCCGGCGAAGCCCTCCGCCACCCAGCCGCGGTCGCGGCCCAGCTTGATCAGTCGGCCGCCGCCCCCGCCGACCACAGCGCCGATCAGCAGGCCCAGCGCGAGTTCGGCCACGGCCTTGCCGAGTCCGGTGCTGCCGACGTGTTCGGCGGTCGACGCCCCCGCGATGGCGACCAGCACGACGGGGGTCGCGATCCCGTCGTTGAGTCCGCTCTCGACGTTGAGCAGCCGTCTGATCCTGGCCGGGACCGCCGGATCGACCATGACAGCCGCACCCAGAGCCGCGTCGGTGGGCGCCAGCGCCGAGCCGACGAGCAGGGCGAGCCAGACGGTCCCCACCCCGGGCAGGGCGAAGGCGGCAAGTGTGCCCAGTCCGATGGACAGCGGCAGCCCGAGGAGCAGCAAACGCAGGCACAGCCCCAGATCCGGGCGTAGCTGGCGCAGCCCGACCCGGGAGGCGTCGGAGAACAGCACCAGCGCCAGAGTCGCCTCGGCCAGGACCTTCACCATTTCCGGGCTGGGGGTGATCCCGAGCGGCGTCAGCGGGCCGTGGGTCAGCAGGACGCCGGCTGAGGTGAACACGATGGGCGCGGTCATGTCCAAGCGTTCCAGTCGTGCCGAGAGCATCCCCCAGACGAAGACCAGCCCGGTGATGATCGCCAGATCCGCGGAGGTCATCGCGTCACCTCGGATCTGCTGCCGCGATGGCCGACCGGACTGGACGCGCGACCGGTGCGGGCCGGTGGGCGGGCGGTGGGCGAACGGCGGCGGGGCCGATCCTGCTCCGTCCCTTCCTCTGTCATGGCTGCAGTGTGGCAGCCGCGCCGCAGGGCAGGTCGCAGGCGTACACCCACCGTGGCGGACGTGTCGGGCCCTCTCGGCGGCTGACCGTTCGGACGTCCGACCCGGGCCTTCCCGATGAGGGCCCGACGTGAGAAGGCGCCGCCCGTGCGCGGACGGACGGTGCTTCGCGGCCGAGCCGGTCCAGCGCCGAGGGCGGTCCGCCTCCGGGCCGCCGCCGAGGCACGGGGTGCGGGCTACCTCGTGGCCGGTGCCTTCGGGGCGGCGTTGTACGGGGTGTGGTGGTCGCCGATGTGCAGCTGCTCCCGGAAGCGGTTCTCGTTTCGGAAGCCTCTCCGTGACCGGCCTCCGCGCCTTCGGCCCGGTCAGAGCCAGCCGCGCCGGGCGGACTTCAGCCCGGCCTCGAAGCGGCTGGCGGCTTCGAGGCGTTCCATCAGGGCCGCCATCTGGCGCCGGACGGTGCGGACCGAGACGCCGAGCCGCTTGGCCACCGCTTCGTCGGTGAGTCCGGTGGAGAGGAGGCGCAGGACCTCGCGCTCGCCGGGGCTGAGGCCCACCGGCTCCCCACCGGCGCGGTCGTCGGCGATCGGGACGGCGGCCTCCCAGGTCCGTTCGAACAGGGCGACCAGTGGGGCGACGATCCCCGGCTCCCTGGTGCACAGGGCGCCGGCCCGGGTGTTCTGCGGGTCGATCGGTACCACCGCGGTGCTCCGGTCGAAGACCAGCATCCGCGGCGGCAGGACGGGAGCGGTCCGCACCTCGCCGCCGAGGCCGACCAGCCAGCGGGCGTAGCCGAGGGTCGCCGGATCGTCGTGGACGCTGTCCTGGTAGATGGTGCGCAGGCCGACCCCGCGCAGCAGGGCCTCCTCGTCCAGGGGGCGGGAGGCGGCCAGGCTGGCCGCGGACTGGGCGCCGCCGGGCATCACCGCCAGGGCCTCGGTGGTCAGCCGGGCGCTCAGCATCTCCAGCTTCTCCTGGATGGCGTCCAGCCCGACGAGCCGTTCGCGGCCGCCGACCGGGGTGTCGGTGCGCAGCGTCGCGTACGCCGCCAGGGCGCGTGCGACGGCCGCCTTGGAGGCGGCAAACTCCTGCTGACGGCAGGCGAGTTCCTCTTCCTGTCGGCGCAGCAGGAGGTCGAGCCCGCGTTCCGGGCTGACCGGTCGCAGCGCGCCGGGCCGATCGCGGGAGGCCCGGAGCAGGGTGAGGTCCGCGAGCCGGTCGAGGGCGGTGTGCACGGCGGCCTCGGGAAGCGCGAGCCGGTCGCAGATTTCGGCGATCCCTCCGTCCGGGTCGGTGAGCATTTCCCGGTAGACCGCTTCCGCGGTGGTGTCCAACCCCAGCAGTTCCAGCATTCCGCGCCCCCGATCCCCGTGGTCGATTCGGTATTCCCGATCGGCCCGTTGTCGATCTTTCCGCCGGGTGGACACCCTTGCAAGGCATGATCCGGTCAACGCCCCCGCCCAGGTCGTCCGGGCCTCTTTGCAGCAAGCTGCCTGGCCTGATCCTGCCTGCCGGATCCGCTTCCCGTGACGGTTCGTGGAGGGGAGGATTCGCCGTGCGCGCTCTCTCGCCAAAGCCCGGACACCCAGAATTCCGGCGCCCTCGCCCTGGTTCCCGCACAGAACAGGACTCCGTCGTGTCCGTCCGCCCGCTCGCCACCATCCTCGTGTCCCTCGCCCTCGCCGCCCCGGTCGTCCCCGCTCTCGCCACCCTCACCGCCTCCGCCGCCTTGGCCCTCGCCGCCGGGGGTGCGGGCGGCGGGATCGGCTGGGACGGCCCCTCCGCCAGGTCGATCGGTTGGGACGCCCCGCCTGCCGCCGAGGCCTCCGGGCGGTCCTGACCTCGGTGTTACCGGTCCACCTGGCCCTGTCGGCCAGTTCCGCCTGGCCGTCGGGCGATGCGGTCGCCGCGAAGGTCCAGGCCGCCCTGTGGTCGTGTGCCGGTCCCGGCGGCGGCCTGGAGCACGCGCGCCTGCGCCGTCGTCGGCGGCGCAGGCCTGGTGCTCCACGTCCGCGCTCCTGACGGGACGGCGGCCCGTTCGAGGGCGTGGGCGCTGGTGGCCCGGGCACGCGCCGCCAGGGGTCGGCATCCGTTCGATCCGCGGTAGCCGGGCTCGAATGGTTTCCAATCTTCCGGACGGTTTTCGATCGATTTCGACCGCCTGGCAATTTGGCTGATTCATTGCGATTGCTTTACTTCGCCATGACTCTCATGGGCTCGTCATGTCGATCCTTCCTCTCTCCTCCGACGACCGGCCCTCCCGAACCGCCGGCCCTCACCCGACGAACCGTCGACACCACAAAGAACCGTCACCCACACAGACCATCGAGGAGTTCCATGCCACGCCCCACGGGCGAACCGCCACGGCACCGGGCCGCAACCGGCGCGCCGTCCCCCTTGCCGACCCGCCGCCGTACCGCGCTGCGCAACACCGCCGTCGCCCTGGCCGTGGTGCTCGCCGCCGAGTCGGCCGTCGTCATCATGACGACCGGTCAGGCCGTCGCCGTCACCACGGAGCAGGCCCCGCGGCCCACCCGGTCCCTGGGCCCGGCCGAGGCCAAGGACCTCGCCACCGCCCACCTCAAGGCCCGGCTGGAGGACCGTCGGATCGAGGTGGTCGACGAGCGTACCGAGTCCACCACCACCTGGATCAACCCGGACGGCACCACCACCCTGGACGTCGCCTCCGGGCCGGTCCGCTACCAGGACGCGGCCGGTCGCCTGCAGCCGATCGACGTCGACCTCGCCCGCCAGCCTGACGGCAGCGTCAAGGCCAAGGGCCACCCGCTCAACCTCGCCCTGGCCGGCGCCACCCCGCCCGCCGCCGTGTCGGCGTTCAAGGCCGCCGGTGCCCAGGCCGGGGACCAGAAGGCCCCGAGCACCCCGCTGGTGTCGCTGGACAACGGCAACGGCACCGCCATGTCGCTGTCCTGGCGCGGCGCCCTGCCCGCCCCCACGCTGGACGGCGCCCGCGCCCGGTACGCGGACGCGCTCACCGCCACCGACCTCGTCATCGAGTCCACCCGCACCGGCTTCGAGCAGTTCCTGGAGCTCAAGGACCGCTCGGCGGTGGCCGCCAACGGCAGCGTCACGCTCACCCTCGACGCGGACGGCCTCCGGGCCCGGCAGAACCCGGACGGCTCGGTGTCGTTCCTCGACCCGAAGACCGGCCAGGAGGCCGGCCAGCTCCCGGCGCCGGTGATGTGGGACGCGCAGGTCGACGAGCGCAGCGGCGAGCACACCCGCACCGCGCCGGTCGGGCTGAAGGTCACCCAGGACGGCGACGCGATCGATCTGACGCTCACCCCGGACGCCGCCTTCCTGACCGACCCGAGGACCGTCTACCCGGTGACCGTCGACCCCGCGGTCAACATCGGCGTCGGCTTCGACACCTTCGTGCAGCAGGGTTACGGCACCGACGTCTCCGCGCAGACCGAGCTGAAGCTGGGCAACAACGGCTCCGGCCAGGTGGCCCGCTCCTTCCTGCAGTTCCCGATGGCGAAGATCAGCGGGAAGCAGATCACCGGCGGCAAGCTCAACCTGTGGAACTTCCACAGCTGGTCCTGCACGGCGAAGAGCTGGGAGGTCTGGGACACCGGCAGCGCCACCACCGCCACCCGCTGGACGGCGCAGCCCAACTGGAACCGCAAGTGGGCCACCTCCACCGCGACCAAGGGCTACTCAAGCTCCTGCAACGACGGCTGGGTGAACCAGGACATCACCGCCCTGGTCAAGGCCTGGGCCGGGAACGGCAACGCCAACAACACCCTGGGCATCCGGGCCACCGACGAGGCCGACCCGTACGGCTGGAAGAAGTTCAACTCCGGCAACGCGTCGTCCAACACCCCGTACCTGTCGGTGACGTACAACACCCCGCCGGCGGTCTCCACCCTGGTCTCCCCGGCGAACGCCGCGCTGACCAACGAGGCCAGGCCGACGCTGTCCGCCAAGGCGACCGACCCGGACGGCGGGAACATCGCCCTGGACTTCGAGGTCTGGACGTCCACCGGCACCGCGGCGCTCCAGTCCGGCCGGACCGGCCTCGCCGCCTCCGGCTCGACCTTCACCTGGACGCCGGGCACCGCGCTGGTGCCGGGCGCCTACAAGTGGCGCTCGCGGTCCTGGGACGGCACCGCCAACAGCGCGTGGTCGGGCTTCCGCACCTTCACCGTGGACACCACGGCGCCGGGCGCCACCACCGTCTCCTCCACGGACTTCCCGGCCGGCCAGTGGGCGGGCTCCCCGGACGCGAACGGCGACTACAGCGGCACCTTCACCTTCACCCCGCCGACCAGCGACGTGAAGGACGTCCAGTACCGGCTGGACGGCGGCGCCTGGGCGACGGTGGCGACCACCGGCGCGCCGGTCTCGGCCAAGCTCACCTTCAAGGCCGGGGCGCACAAGGTCACCGCGCACACCCGCGACGCGGCGGGCAACGTCTCCGCCGACAAGACCCACGCCTTCTACGCGGGCAAGGGCTCCGCCCTGGTGGCCCCGGGCCCCGGCGAGCGCCCGGCCCGCCGCACCTCGCTCCAGGCGGAGGGCAACAGCACCTACACCGGCGTGCGCTACCAGTACCGCCGCGGTGAGACCGACGCCTGGAAGGACGTGCCGGTCGCCAACGTCGCCACCACCGACGGCAAGCCGGTGGCCGCCTGGCCGTTCGCCGCCTCCGCCGGCAAGCCGGCCGCGCTGACCTGGAACATCACCGACACGCTGGCCGAGAACGGCCCGGTGGACGTGCGCGCAGTGTTCACCGACGGCACCGCCACCGACGCCACCGAGCCGACCACCGTCACGGTCGACCGGCACGCCGGCGACGCCCCCGAGACCCCGGTCGGCCCCGGCCAGGTCAACACCCTCACCGGTGACCTCACGCTCTCGGCCACCGACGCCCAGGGCTTCGGCCTGAGCGCCGAGCGCTCGTTCTCCTCCCGCCGGCCGCTCAACGGCTCGGCCCAGGAGGGCCAGGCGGCGATCTTCGGCCCGCAGTGGAGTTCCGGCACCACCGCCGAACTCACCGAGACCGCCTACTCCTACGTCCGCCAGACCTCTCCGACCTCGGTGTCGGTGGTCTCCTCGGCCGGCGGTGAGATCGGCTTCACCGCGACCGGCGCGGGCGGCTGGAAGCCGGAGCCGGGCGCGGCGGACCTCACCCTGAGCGGTGCGTTCACCGGCGCCTTCACGCTGAAGGACACCGCCGGTACCACCGTCACCTTCGGCAAGGTCGACCCGGCGGCCACCACCTGGCAGGCCACCGGCTCCTCGCTGCCCAGCGCCGACTCCACCACCTCCGTGGTCTCGGAGAAGGTCGTGGCCGGCGGCCGGACGCTGGCCCGCCCCAAGTACGTCATCGCGCCGACCGCCGGGACCGCCTCCGCCGACTGCGCCGCCGCGCCCGCCACCGCCGGCTGCCGCGTCCTGGAGTACGTCTACGCCACCGCCACCACCGCCACCCCGGCCGCCCTGGGCGACGTGGCCGGCCAGGTGAAGCAGATCCGGCTGTGGTCCACCGAGCCCGCCGCGAGCAGCGCCACCCCCGTGGCCGTCTCCCAGTACGCCTACGACGAGCAGGGCCGCCTGCGCGAGGTCTGGGACCCGCTGATCAGTCCCGCGCTGAAGACCGTCTACACCTACGACGCCGCCGGCCGGGTCGCCACCGAGGCCCAGCCCGGAGAGTTGCCCTGGACGCTGGAGTACGGCAAGGCCGGCAACGCCGCCACCGCAGGCGAGGGCATGCTGCTGGCCGCCTCCCGGGGGACCCTCAAGCAGGGCAGCAAGGACGTCACCGACGGCACCGCGACCACCTCGATGGTGTACGACGTGCCGCTGTCGGGCGCCAACGCCCCGTACCCGCTGGGCCCCTCCGACGTCGCCGCCTGGGGCCAGAGCGACGCCCCGACCGACGCCACCGCCGTACTGCCGCCCGACGCCGTACCGGCGGGCCACGACGGCAAGGCCCTCGGCACCGCCGCCTACGCCCGCGCCTCGGTGACCTACACCAACGCCTCCGGGCGCGAGGTCAACATCGCTACCCCCGGCGGCGGAATCGTCACCACCGAGTACAACGCCCACGGCAGCCCGGTGCGAACCCTCTCGGCCGAGAACCGCATCCTGGCCCTGGCCGCCACCGGTGAGGGCCTGGGCAAACTGCGCGCCCTCGGCATCGCCGGCCGCTCCACCGCCGACCGCGCCCAGATGCTGTCCGCCCTGTCGGTGTACTCGGCGGACGGCAAGCGACTGGTCGAGCAGTACGACCCGCTGCAGCTCGTCACCCTGGAGCACGACCTGGCGGCCTCCGGCACCAGCCCCGCCCTGGTCGCGGGCGACGAGGTCCCGGCCCGCGCCCACACCGTCACCACCCACGACGAGAACCGCCCGGCGAACGCCGCGGTCAGTGACCGGGAGACCTCGGTCGCGGTCGGCGCCAGGATCGAGGGCTACGCCGCCGACGCGGACGTGCGCACCACCGCCACCGGCTACGACTGGGCCCAGGGCCTGCCCACCCGGTCCGTCCAGGACCCGATGGGTCTGAAGATCACCACCGCCACCGGCTACGACGCGAGCGGCCGCGTGGTCTCGCAGTCCCGCCCGAACTCCGACGGCTCGGACGCGGGCACCACCGTCACCACCTACTACGGCACCGGCGCCACCGGCTCGTGCGCGGGTCGCCCGGAATGGGCCGGGCTGGTCTGCTCCACCGCCCCGGCCGCGGCGGTCACCGGAGGCAGCGCCCCCGCGCAGCTGCCGACCAAGACGTACCAGTACGACCGCTGGGGCAACGTCACCGTCCTCACCGAGTCCGCCAACGGAGTCACCCGCACCACCACCCGGACCTACGACGGCGCCGGTCGCCCGACCAAGGTCTCCGTGACGGGCGGCACCGGCACCGCCGTGCCCGACACCGTGTACGGCTACGACCAGGCCACCGGCCAGCCGTCGACCACCGGCAACGGGACGGCGACCGTCACCCAGGGCTACGACCGGCTCGGCCGCCCCGTCTCCTACGACGACGCCGCCGGGAGCGTCACCACCACCGAGTACGACCGGCTCGACCGGGTGGTGAAGAAGTCCGACTCGGTGCCCTCCACCGTCACCTACGGCTACGACACCGCCAAGGACCCGCGCGGCCTGCCCACCAGCATGACCGATTCGGTCGCGGGCACCTTCACCGCCGGCTACGACGTCGAGGGCCGCCTGGTCTCCCAGACGCTGCCCGGCGGCAACACCCTCACCAGCTCCTACGACAGCCGGGGCATCCAGACCGGCAAGACCTACGCCACCCAGGCCGGGACCGTCCTGCTCGCCGACACCGCCGGCTTCACCGTCCACGGGCAGCAGGCCGGACGCACCCAGACCGACGGCAACAGCACCAGCGAGGACTACACCTACGACGCCGCCGGCCGCCTGTTGAAGGCCGTCTCCGGCAACGGCCTGGACTGCGCCACCCGCAGCTACGCATTCGACCGGAGCAGCAACCGCACCAAGCGCACCACGGTCGGCGACGACTGCGACCCGGCCACCGCCGACGCCGTCACCACCGCCGAGAACCACGGCTACGACGCCGCGGACCGGATCACCGACCCCGGTTACGCGTACGACGCCTTCGGCCGCACCACCACGCTGCCCCGGGGCACCCAGCTGAGCTACCACGCCACCGACCTGATCCGCAGCGAGACGCTCGGCGGAACCCGCAAGACCTGGGACCTGGACGCCGCGGGCCGCCTCGCGACGGCCACCACGGAGACCAGGGGCGAGGACGGCACCTGGACCGTCACGGCCCGGGCCACCCACCACTACGACGGCACCGACGACAAGCCGACCTGGACCAGCGAGGTCAACGGCAAGCTCACCCGCAACGTCACGGACCTCGGCGGTCAGCTCGTGGCCGCCACAGGTACCGACGGCGGCGCGGTCCTGGTCCTCACCAACCTGCACGGCGACGCCTCGGTCCAGATGTCGCCCGACGGCACCCAGGACCTCGCCGTCTACCACTACGACGAGTACGGCAACGTCGCCGACGCCACCGGCACCACCGAGTACGGCTGGCACGGCGGGGAACTGCGGGCCAGCGACTCGCTCAGCGGCCTGATCCTCATGGGGGTCCGGGTCTACGACCCGGCCACCGGCCGCTTCCTCCAGACCGACCCGGTCCTGGAGGGCTCGCCGAACGCCTACGGCTACCCGGTCGACCCGATCACCATGGCCGACCTCGACGGTCTGCGCTGGCTGAAGAGTTGGAGCGCCACCATGAGCAAGGCGGGCGCCGCCCGCGTCGCCAAGCTGCTGAAGAACACCGGCTCGATCAGCAGCATCATCGGCCTGATCGTCGGACTCTTCCCGCACTTCGTGGCGAAGATCATCGGCGGCATCCTCAAGGCACTCGGCTTCCTGGTCAAGAGCATGGGCAAGGGGATCGCGGAGGCCAACAACCGCCGGGGCAGCAAGGGGGTGATCCTCACCCTCGGCATCTGGCAGAAGCACTACTGGACGCTGCCGTACCCTCGGAGCGAGATCAAGACCAGGTACTGAGCCCGCGTCCGGACCCGACCCGACCCGACCGGGCCGGGTCCGGACGCACCGCACCACGACGCTCCGCACCAGCAGGCCGGCCGGCCCGGGGATGCCCCCGGGCCGGCCGCCTCGACGTACTCGGCGGACGGCAGTGCCCGGCGGAAGGGCCGTCCGGTGTTGTCGACGGGCAGGATGCGGTCGCCGGTGCCGTGCAGGATCGGGACCGGTACGTCGATGCGTGCGATGTCGGCGCGGAAGTCTGTGTACCAGGTGGAAGGTGCGGCGGAGACGACGTAGGAGCCCCCGGCGGCCGCAGTGTTCCAGCTGTTGCGGACGGCCTCCTCGCTTGGCCTTGTCCTGAGTGGCGAAGCCGGATTCCTCCGTCTGGCGTCCTGCCGCGTTGCGGTACCTGATCTTGTACTCGTGCGGGTACTTGCTCCAGCGGGACTCGGGGTGCTCGCACTCCTTGCAGAAGCTGCCCATGCCGCGGGTGAGGCCTGTGGTCGCGATGGTGGTTGGAACCTCCGGGAGTCTTGCTGACCTTTTGCTGACTCCGGATGGTCGATCATGCCCCTGAGCTGGGCGGAAACGTCAGTCCCGCCATATCCTGCGGAAGGTGATCTGGATGGTCCCGGGCTTCACCGTGGCGGCCTACCTGGACCGGCTGCGCGAACTGGACGCCCTGATCCGGGCGGAGGGGCCGTTCGTCGCCCACTCCGCGCGCTTCCTGATCGAGGCGCGCAGGCCGTAGGGCGGTTCAGGCCCGGCTGCGCCCCGCCGGGGAGACCGGCGGGGCGCAGCCGCGCTGGCAGGTGGCGCTGTCACGCGACGGCGTCAGGCGGCGCCGCTCACGCCAGGGCGACCAGCTCCAGGTAGGAGTCGTGCCACAGGTCCTCGTCGCCGTCGGGGAGGAGCAGGACGCGGTCGGGTCGCAGGGCCTCGATGGCACCCGGGTCGTGGGTGACCATCACGATCGCGCCCGGGTAGGTGCCGACCGCCGCCAGCACCTCCGCCCGGGAGGCCGGGTCGAGGTTGTTGGTGGGCTCGTCGAGCAGCAGGACGTTGGCGCCGGAGTGGACCAGGCCGGCCAGCGCCAGCCGGGTCTTCTCACCGCCCGAGAGGACCCCGGCCGACTTGTCGGCGTCGTCGCCGCGGAACAGGAACGCGCCGAGGACGTGCCGCAGTTCGCCGTCGCTCAGGTGGGGCGCGGCCTGGGCGAGGTTGTCGCGGACGCTGCGCGCCGGGTCGAGGGTGTCGTGCTCCTGCGCGAAGTAGCCGAGCCGCAGGCCCGGGCCGGTCACCACCCGCCCGGTGTCGGGGCTCTCGTGGCCGGCCAGGACGCGCAGCAGGGTGGTCTTGCCGGCCCCGTTCAGGCCGAGCACGACCATCCGGCTGCCCCGGTCGACGGCCAGGTCGAGGCCGGTGAGCACCGGGCGGCCGGCGTAGGCCTTGGCGAGGCTGATCGCGCCGAGCGGCATCCGGCCGCAGGGGGCGGGTTCGGGCAGCCGGATCCGGGCCGTCCGTTCGGCCTGCCGGGCGGGTTCGAGGTCGGCGAGCATCCGGTCGGCGCGGCGGGCCATGCTGCGGGCGCTGGTGGCGGTGGCGACGTTGGCCCGCATCCGGTCGGCCTGGGCGTGCAGGGCGGCGGCCTTGCGTTCGGCGTTGGCCCGTTCCCTGGTGCGACGGCGCTCGTCGGCGGCGCGCTGGTCGAGGTAGGCCCGCCAGCCGGTGTTGTGGACGTCGATCGCGGCGCGCTGCGGGTCGAGGTGGAAGACCCGGTTGACGGTGTCGGCGAGCAGGCCGAGGTCGTGGCTGATCAGGACCAGCCCGCCCTGGTGGGACGCGAGGAAGCCGCGCAGCCAGGCGACGGAGTCGGCGTCGAGGTGGTTGGTGGGTTCGTCGAGCAGCAGGGTGCCGTGGTCGGCGAAGAGGATCCTGGCCAGCTCGACCCGGCGGCGCTGGCCGCCGGAGAGGGTGCCGACCGGGGTGTCCATGACCCGGGCGGGCAGCCCGAGGCCGGCTGCGACCCGGGCGGCCTCGGCCTCGGCCGCGTAGCCGCCCCGGGACTGGAACTCGGCCTCGGCGCGAACGTAGACGTCCATCGCCCGGCGCTGGTCGTGCGGTCCGTCGGCCTGCGCCATCGCCTCCTCGGCGGCGCGCAGCGCGCGGACGGCGGTGGCCAGGCCGCGGGCGGACAGGATGCGGTCGGTGACGGTGGCGGACGGGTCGGCGGCGCGGGAGTCCTGCGGGAGGTAGCCGACGGGGCCGGTGCGGGTGACCGTCCCGGCGGCGGGCGGCAGCTGTCCGGCGAGGGTGGCGAGCAGGGTGGTCTTGCCGGCGCCGTTGCGGCCGACCAGGCCGATCCGGTCGCCGGGGGCGATGTGGACGGTGATGTCGGACAGCAGGAGGCGGGCGCCGACGCGCAGGTCGACACCACGGGTGGTGATCATGGGATAACGCTCCGAAACAGCGAACGGACACACGGGTGGTGTGGAGGCGGGTCCGTCGGCTAGGAAATTCGGGGCGTAGACATGCGGCCAGGGTAGCGGGGCGGGTGGAGCGTCCGCATCCGAATTACCGGGGGAGCGCAGCGCGTCCGCGCGGGTTTCGGCCAGTGGGGCGGGTGTTGGCTCGTGGGGCCCCCTTGCCGGGGCGCGGACCCCGCGCTTCCATGACCCGCATGGGTCGACGTGAGCTCGTTCTCCTGACTGATCACAGTTCGACCGAAGGAAGCCGGGACGTCCTCGTCGCCGCCGCCCGGGCCCTCACCGGCCGGGCGCCCGTGCTGCTCGACGCCCGGCACTTCATGACCGGCGGGGGCGGCCGGATCCGCCCCGACGACGAGGGCGGGCTGCGCCTGGAGGCGGACGGCCGCAGCGTGGCGGCCGACGCCGTCGTGGTCTACGAGATCCCGCCGCACCGGCGGCGCGACTTCGCGCCCTTCCAGCGGCTGCTGGGCGCGCACGGTGCCCGCTCACTCGGAACCGATGTGCAGGCCTGGCGGGCGGCCACCGAGAAGGACCTCACGGTGGCCCGCTTCACCCGCGACGGCGTCGCGCACATGCCGACCGTCTCGCTGTCCCGGCCGAGCCCGCGGGCCGCCGCCGAGGCCTTCGACCGGCTCGGCGGCGACGTCTGGGCCCGGCCCTGCGTCGGGATGGGCGGCGACGACGTCTTCCACGTCACCACCCACGCCCAACTCGCCTCCGCCGCACGGCACTACGAGCACGACGGGGCGGACTGGCTGATCGCCCGGGACGCCCGCAACTTCACCCCGGACGGCCGCCGCCACCAGTACCGGGTGGTGGTGCTCGACGGCCGGGTGGTCCGGGTCGTCGAACACGTGCAGGCGGATCCGGACGCCCCCTGCAACGAGAGCCGCGGCGCCGTCTCCGCCCCGCTCGCCGCCGCCGAACTGCCCCGGGGGCTCGCGGACCTGGCGATCCGCGCGGTCGCCTGCCTGGGCCTGCCGCTGGCCGGTGTCGACCTCGCCGCCGAGAGCGGCGGCGTGGTCTTCGAGGTCAACGTCCACCCGGCGTTCGGCCGCGGCGCCCTGGAGCAGGTCGCCGTGCCGTACGTGGCCGCGCACCTGGAGCCCGTCTGACGGTTCCGGCGGGGCGCACGGCGGGCCGGGCGCGCCCCTGGTCGGCAGCCTGTGCGGAGCAGGCCGGCTCTCCTCACCCGAGGGCGCCCCCGGCCGGTCAGCTCCGCAGGATGGCGGCGAGGAGCGACGGGCAGAACAGCAGCGTCGGCGGGGCGACCAGCGACATCACCTCGTGGAACGCGGCGGTGACCGCCGGGTCGTGGGCGGCGCCGGCCAGCACCTTGTCGAGGAAGCGGTGCTGGAAGGCGAGGAGGGCGCCGGAGGGGCCGCCGGTGGTGGCGGCGAAGCGGACGTCCTCGGTGCAGGACATCACCCACGGGTTCTTGGAGACGGCCGCGATCGCACGCCGGGCGTCCCGGGCCGTGGCGTGGCCGATGCCGCCGTGGCGCAGGGCGGTGCGGCGCAGCTCGCGGGCGCAGAACAGGGCGACGGTGACGCCCTGCCCGTACACCGGGTTGAAGGTGCTGGCGGCGTCGCCGACCACCACCAGGCCGTCCGGGGCGCTGCGTTCGTAGTGTCGCCGGATGCCGGGGCCGGGGACGAAGCCGCGCACCTCGCCGGCCGGCTCGGCCTGCTGGAGCGCCTCGCGGATGCTCGGGTCGCGCAGCCGGGCCAGTTGCTTGGTGAACCCGGCTTCGCCGGGCTCGGGTTCGGCGCCGCGCATGCCGGCGACGCTGACGATCCAGCGGTCGCCCTCGACCGGCAGCAGTACGCCCAGGTGGGGCGCGTCGGGGGCCTTGGTCTGCAGGTATATCGCCTTGTAGCCGATGTCGACGCCGGCCGGGCGGTGGAACAGCCGGGAGGAGTACGCGACGCCCGCGTCCACCCGCTCCTCGGGCACCGGCGGGTGGCCCAGCTCCGCCAGCCAGTCCGGCACCGAGGTCGTGCGGCCGGCCGCGTCCACCACCAACTCGGCCGGGATCTCCCGGACTTCGCCGCGCTCTGGCCCGCGGTCGCGGACCTTGACGCCGGTCACCGTGCGGGCCGACCCGAGCAGGCCGACCACGTCGGCGCCTTCCAGGAACTCGATCGTGGGATCGGCGCGGACCCGGTCCAGCACCGCCTTGTCCAGCACCGGCCGGGTGCAGGAGAGGAAGGCGAGCTGCGCCGGGTACTGCGCCATCCACCCCGCCGAGCTGAGCCACTTCAGATCGCCCGAGACGGCGACCCTCATCGCGCCCGCCTCCGTGAGCTCCTTCTTGATGCCGGGCATCATCTCCTCCAGCGCCCGGTGTCCGGCCTCCAGCACCAGGTGCGCGTGTCGGCCCTGCGGCACCCCGGCCCGGAACGTGGGCTCCGCCGGGTAGCGGTCCCGCTCCACCACCACGATCCGCTCGGCGAACCCGCGCAGGGCCCAGGCCGCCACCGTGCCGGCCAGTCCGCCGCCGATCACCACCGCCGTGCCCCGCCCGGGGGCCGTTTCCGAAGAAGTCATGACACGTAGCGTAGTCGGGCGGTGGCGGCCCCGTAGTCGCATCGGCGGGACGAACGGGCAGGGTGCGGGCGGCCGTTGGAGCCCGAACGCGCCGGGCGCACGACCGGCCTGGAGCGTTGCCGCGCGGGCCCCCGGGGGCGGGCGGTGGGAGGCACCCGGGAGCGGGTACTACACTCGGCGGGAGTTGTGCAGGCACCCCTTTCGGTGCGCGGGCGCGCGGAGCCGAGGAGGTGAGAGCCGTGGAGTGCAGTAGTCCGGGTCGAAGTCGGCCCCGCCCCCGGTTGTCCCGCACCATTCGCGGCACCCGGCGTTCCTCCTCCCGTACGGCTCCCGCGCGGCGCTGACCTCGTCCTCGACGAGGTGCCGCCGGTCGCGCCGTGCGCGTGGTGGCCGGCCGGGCGCCTCCGGCCCGCCGTCCCCGGACGGCGGCCCGGGCACCCACCGTGGAGGTATCCGCCATGTCCGACTGGCGTGTGCGCGCCGTGCGCGCGAGCAAGCGTCCGTTCTCCCGCCCCGCCGGGGGCTCCGGCCCCGTCGACACGCAGCCGGCGCCGGAGCACTCGATGGATCCGCGGCCCGACCAGCCCGTCGAGCCGGTCACCCTGGAACGCTCGGTGGTGGACGCGGCGGTCTACCGGGACGGGCGGCGGATCGACGCACCGGCGAACCTCGCCGACATCTACCGCGAACTGCCCGACCGGCCCGGCGCGATGGCCTGGATCGGCCTGTACCGCCCGGCCGAGGCGCAGCTGCTGGAGGCGGCGGACCGGTTCAACCTGCACGAACTGGCCGTCGAGGACGCCATCGTCGCCCACCAGCGGCCGAAGCTGGAGCGCTACGGCGACACGCTGTTCGTGGTGCTGCGCGCCGCGCGCTACCTGGACGAGGCGGAGGAGGTCGACTTCGGCGAGATCCACCTCTTCGTGGGCCCCGACTTCGTGCTCACCGTCCGCCACTCCCAGGCGCCGGACCTGTCCGCGGTGCGCCGCCGCCTGGAGACGGACCCGGACCTGCTCGCGCTCGGCCCGGAGGCGGTGCTGTACGCGGTGCTGGACGCGGTGGTGGACGGTTACGCGCCGGTGATCGCCGGGCTCCAGCACGACATCGACGAGATCGAGACGGAGGTGTTCGGCGGCGACCCGCAGGTCTCCCGGCGCATCTACGAGCTGTCCCGCGAGGTGATCGAGCTCCAGCGGGCGACCCGGCCGCTGCTGGAGATCATGAGGAGCCTGGAGGCGGGCTTCGGCAAGTACGGCACCGACGACGAGCTGCAGCGCTACCTGCGCGACGTCGCCGACCACGCCACCTACGCCGCCGAGCGGGTGGACGGCTTCCGGCAGATGCTGCAGAACATCCTGACCGTGAACGCGACGCTGGTCTCGCAGCGGCAGAACGAGGAGATGAAGCAGCTCGCCGAGGCGGGGCACGTGCAGAACGACGAGATCAAGAAGATCTCCTCCTGGGCGGCGATCCTCTTCGCGCCGACGCTGATCGGCACCGTCTACGGGATGAACTTCGAGATCATGCCGGAGCTCAAGTGGGCGTTCGGCTACCCGTTCGCGATCGGGCTGATGGCGCTGGTCTGCACCGGGCTGTACGTGGTCTTCAAGCGCCGCAACTGGCTCTGACAGCGGGGCGGGGCGGGGCGCGGTCGGCTCGGGCGCGGTTCTCGCGACCGGCTCCGCCGTGCGCCGAAATCCGGTGCGGGTTGACCGGCGGCGGCAACCGGCGCCGGCCGCACGGGTGTTCGCCCGGCGTCAGGGATTCGTCAGGGCGGCGGCGTGGCGCTTGCCCCGGTCCGCGCCCGCCGGTTGGATGAGGAGCATGAACCGCCCGGCACGCCACCACGACCGCCCGCCGCATCCGCGGCCGCCGGTCCGCGTCGCCGCGGCCGCCATCGCCGTGCGCTGATCCGCGCCTCCCCGCCGGAGGGCACGGCACGTGCCGCGCCCCACCCCGTCGCCCGATCGGCGCGGGGTGTGGGCGGGCGCGCGAGTTCCGCATCTCATCAGGTCTTTTGAGCCCGCACCCCGGCCCGGACAGGGCCGGCGGTGCCCCGCACCCTGGGAACGGTCATGTCCGAATCCGCCCTGTCCGCTCGTACCGTCCTCGTCACCGGCGCCTCCTCCGGCATCGGCTGGGAGACCGCCCGGCTGCTCGCCGGGCTGGGCGCCACCGTGCTGGTGCACGCCCGGACCACCCCGGAGGCCGAGGCGGCCGTCGCCCGGCTGGTCGACGCCGGCGCCCGCCGGGACCAACTCGTCGAGCTGGCAGCCGACTTCACCCGCCTCTCGGAGGTCGCGGTGCTGGCCGGCACGGTCGTCAAGCACTACCCGGCGCTGGACCTGCTGGTCAACAACGCCGCCGCGATGGCGCCCGAGCGCTGCACGCTGACCGACGACGGCAACGAGGTCTCGCTGCAGGTCAACTTCCTGGCCGCGCACCTGCTGGCCAGGCTGCTGAGGGCGCCGCTCTCGGCATCCGGCGACGCCCGGATCGTCAACGTCTCGTCCTCGCTGCACCGGACGGCGTCGATGAACTGGTCGGACCCGCACCGGGTGAAGAGGTACTCACGGGTGGCCGCGTACGCGCAGTCGCAGCTCGCGCTCACCATGGCGACCGCCGACATGGCCCCGGCCGGCTCCGGCATCACCGCCGTCAGCCTCAACCCGGGCCTGTGCGACACGGCGCTGCTGCCGCTGTACGGGCGGGCCGGCGCGCCGGCGGCGGAGGGTGCGGCGGCCGTCGTCCGGCTCTGCCTGCCGGACGTCGCGGTCGCCAACGGCGCCTACTACGACGGCGGTTCGGTGGCGCCGGTGGCGCAGGCCGCCCAGGAGGAGCGCTCGTTGAAGCGCCTGGTCAAGCTGGCGGACCAGTTGGTCGGCCAGGCCGCTTGAAGTCCTTCCCCGGAATCGGAGAGCACGCGATGTCCAAGCGCGCCCGCAAGAAGAGGGCCCGGCGGAAGAACACGGCGAACCGCGGCCGCCGGGCCGGGCAGGGCTGACCCGCCCACCACCGCGGGCCACCGCCCATCGCCACCACCCATCACCACTCACCACTCACCACCACCCATCACCACTCACCACCGTCGAGAACCGCCGCGAACCGCCGCGAACCGGCGGACACCGCCGGGCGCCGGGGACGGTCGCTAAGGATGCGTCAAGAACGGCGCCCGGCGGTGTCAAGGAGCCGTCAGGAGACGGCTTCCCGCAGGTGGCGCGGCACTAGCGTCGCCCGGCGGAGAGAAACGGTTCTGCTCCGGTTTCAGCAGGAAACCCCGGCGGACCGTCCAGCGGGGGAGAGGAACGTGCGGCCATGACCACCTCGGCAGCGGGCACGACGGACACCACGGGGGAGGCGGCCCCGGGGACGGAAACCGATCCGGCGGGGGAACCGGCCCCAGCCGGACCAACGGCCACGACAACGGCCACGACAACGGCCCGGACAGCGACTCGGACAACGGCCGCCCCGACCCCCCGCCCGAGCGCCCTGGCCCGGCTCCGGCACGGCGCGCGGACGGTCGGCGGCCGCGCCTACTGGACCACCCCGCGCCTGGTCCGAGGCCTCACCGCGCTCAGCCTGGCCGCCCTGATCGGCCTCGGCGCGGCCGCCACCACCGTCCTCGGCGGGGCCCGCGACGGCACCGACACCATCGGCCACCGGGCCGCCCCGCAGGCCACCCGCGCCGCCGACCTCTACTTCGCGCTCAGCGACATGGACGCCCAGGCCGCCAACCTGCTGTTGGTCGGCGCCGACCCCGACTACACGACGCTGCGCAAGCAGACCCTCGACACCTACGAGCAGCGCCGTGCGCAGGCCGACGGCGACCTCCAGCAGGCAGCCCAGGCCGCCGCCGCCGACCCGGCCGGCCAGAGCGCCGTCCAGCAGGTGCTCGGCCGGCTCGGCAGCTACGAGGCCCTGGTGGCCCGCGCCCAGCTGCTGGAGGAGCAGGCCAAGGCCCCGGCCGGCCAGCCCTCGCCCGCCGCCCTGGACGCCTACCGCCAGGCCACCGACCTGCTGCGCCAGCAGCTGCTGCCCGCCGCCGACCAGGTCACCGCCGCCAACGAGGCCACCGTCGAGCAGGTCTACACCGAGCGCCGCGACGCCCTCGGCAGCGGCTGGTGGTGGCTGCTCGCGGTCGGCCTGCTCGCACTCGCCGCGCTGCTCGGGCTCCAGCGCGTCCTGGCGGTGCGCTACCACCGCGTCGTCAACCCGGCGCTGGCCGCAGTCACGCTGCTCACCGGCGTCGTGCTGGCGATGGGCCTGCACCTGGTCAGCCGCGCCGACGACCACCTGGTGACCGCCAAGAGCAACGCCTACGACTCGGTGATCGCGCTCAGCCGCGCCCGTGCCGTCGCCTTCGACCTGAACGCCGACGAGAGCCGCTACCTCACCGACCCGTCCCGCGCGGCCGCCTACGAGCAGAGCTTCCTCGACAAGACCCAGGCGATCGCCCGCCTGGACGGCGCCACCCTCGCCGACTACAACGCCCAACTGGCGGCCGCCGCCGCCCGGCACCGCGCCGACCACGCGGCCGTCCCCTTCGGCGGCTACCTCGGCACCGAGCTGCACAACATCACCTTCCCCGGCGAGCAGGACGCCGCCGAGCGGGTGCTGGCCGCCTTCCAGCAGTACCAGCAGGACGACCGGAAGATCCGCGCGCTGCGCGACGAGGGCCGGCTCAAGGAGGCGGTGACGCTCAACACCGGCCTCTCCCAGGGGCAGTCCAACTACGACTTCGACCGGCTGAGCACGGCCATCGGGGACACCATCGCGGTCAACGCCGGGGCGATGGACTCGGCGGTCGCCGCGACCGACGGCGACCTCGACGCCAGCACGGCGGCGCTGGCCGCGGGGGCGCTGGCGGCGGCGCTCGCCCTCACCGCGCTGGGCGTCCGGCCGCGCTTGCGCGAGTACCGGTAGCCGCCGGCACCGACCCGCGGCGGGGCCCGGTGACGACGCACACCGCTACCTGGCCCCGCCGCGGGTCGGCCGGTCATGCCCCGGGCGGGCGTCGGCGGAGCCCCGGCGGGCTCCGGTGCCCCGGTCTCAGCCGGCGGCGAGCCGGTCGTACTCGGCGTCCGGGTCCAGTTGGCGCCGGTACTCGGCGTGCAGCCGGACGTCGCCGTCCGGCCCGGCCAGGCGGGCGAGCGGGCCCCGGACGCCCGGGAGCGGCCGGGCGCGCGGCCACTGCTGGGCGAGTACGGCGAGCGGGGTGCCGTCGCCGGAGCGCAGGATCCAGCTGGCGCGGCCGCCGCCGATCAGGGGCAGGTACGGCCGGGGGAGTCCGAGGGCGGCGAGCGCCTCCGGCAGGTCGAGGCCGTCGGGTAGGGCGAGCGCCGCGGCGTGCGGGGCGTCGGCGTCGTCGCCGGCCGCGACGCTGTCCCGGGTGAGGTGGATGCGCATGGCCGGACAGCATAGGGCGCGCGGACGGGCCCGCGCGCCCGTGCACCGGTGTGCCGGTTTGACAAACACCCTTGCCGTCCCGGCGAATGGCAGGCATGGCCGACGAAGACTTCGAGAACGTCCTCACCACGGTGGGCCCCCGGCTGCGCGCCCTGCGACGCGAGCGCGGCACCACCCTCGCCAAACTGGCCGCTGCCACCGGGATCTCGCTCAGCACGCTGTCCCGGTTGGAGTCCGGGCAGCGCAAGCCGACCCTGGAACTGCTGCTGCCGCTGGCCCGGGAGTACCGGGTGCCGCTGGACGAACTGGTCGGCGCCCCGGCCACCGGCGACCCCCGGGTCCATCCCCGCCCGGTGACCAGGAACGGCCAGACCATCATCCCGCTCACCCGCCACCTCGGCGGTCTGCACGCCTTCAAGCAGATCATGCCGCCCGGCCGGGGCACCGAGCCCGAGTTGGAGCTGAAGGTGCACGAGGGCCACGAGTGGCTGTACGTCCTGTCCGGCCGGCTGCGGTTGGTGCTCGGTTCGCACGACCTGGTGCTGACGGCCGGTGAGGCCGCCGAGTTCGACACCCGGACCCCGCACGCCTTCGGCAACGCCGGGCCGCAGCCGGTGGAGTTCCTCAGTCTGTTCGGTCCTCAGGGTGAGCGGATCCATGTCAGGGCGCGCCCGGGAACCTCCGTTCGGTAGGTTCGTTCCCTGACAGCGGGGGTTTTCCGTTCCGGTCTCCCGCCAGGCCGTCGGGAGGGGCCGAAAAGATGAGTGTCCAGCAGAGCACGGAGTCCGGCGAGAGCGGTGGAACCGGGGAGCGCGGTGCGGTGGGTGCGCCCGAAGTCCCGGGCGCGGAGGGGGCCCTCGGGGCCTCCGGCGGCGGATCCGGCCGGGCTGGCGGTGGTTCCGGCGGCGGCGACGGCAGCGGCGGCAGCGGTCCGACCGGTGGGGCCGACGGGACCGGCGGTGCGGAGCCGGACGCCAAGAGCGGGCGGAAGAAGCGCCCGTTCTGGCAGGAGCTCCCGATTCTGCTGGTGATCGCCCTGCTGCTCTCGCTCGGCATCAAGACCTTCTTCGTCCAGGCCTTCTCGATCCCCTCCGGTTCGATGGAGCAGACCCTGGCGATCGGCGACCGGGTGCTGGTCGACAAGTTGACGCCGTGGTTCGGCGCCGAGCCCGAGCGTGGCGAGGTGGTGGTCTTCCGTGATCCGGGCGGCTGGCTGGAGAGCGTGCCGACACATGCGGACGGCTCGGTCATGAGCTCGGTCCAGAAGGTGCTGAGCACCGTCGGCCTGATGCCCTCGGCGGACGAGAAGGACCTGATCAAGCGGGTGATCGCGGTCGGCGGGGACACCGTCGAGTGCAAGGCGGGCAGCCCGCTGAAGGTGAACGGCGTCGCGCTGGACGAGCCGTACCTGTTCCCCGGCTCGGCGCCCTGCGACCAGGACCCGGTGGGCACCGTCACCGTCCCCAAGGGCAAGCTCTGGGTGATGGGCGACCACCGCAACAACTCGCGGGACTCCCGCCCGCACCACAACGAGACCGGTGACGGCTTCGTGCCGGTGGGGAACGTGATCGGCCGGGCGTTCGTCGTCGCGTGGCCGCTCACGGACTGGTCCACCCTGCCCGTCCCGGACACCTTCGGCAAGGTGCCGGCGGGCGCGGCCGCGCCGGTGCAGGCGCCGTCGGCGCCGGACGCGCTCGGGCTGGCCGCCGTCGTGCCGTTCGCCCTGTGGCGCCGCCGCCGTGGCGCGCGCCGGAGCCGCCGCTGAGTCGGGTGAGGGCTTCGGCGGAACTCCTCCCGCCCTTCTCTACACGCCTGTAGAGTTTCCGGGGTGAGCTGCACGCCTGGTCGCGTGGCCGCCCGACCGGGGAGGCCGCGCACCGGGGCCGGGTCGGGAGGCGGAACCGTGGTGGAGAGTCGGCGCAGTCCTGTGGCCGTCGGGGAGCCGGCGGACCCGGACGTCCAGTGGGTGTACCAGCCGGTCGAGGTGGACCTCGGCGACGGCACCTGGGCGTCCGGGCGGATCAGCGGCTGGTGGCAGGACTCCGCCGGGCAGCGGTGGTGCCGGTTGCGGGTGAGCCGCAGCGGGCGGCCGGCCGGCTGGGAGCGGTTCGATCCGGCGCGGGTCCTGCTGCTGCCGGTCGCCGGGCTCTGAGGAGGCGTCGGCCGGTTCCGACGGGACCGGTTCCGATCGGCCCGGTACCGGCCTGATCGGAACCGGCATGATCGGAACCGGACCGGTGGGTCCGGACGTCCCTCGGTGCGGCGATCACGAGGCGTTGTCCATAAGAGATTCACAAAATATGACGGCATGTGCGATTCTGTGCAGCGCCCCCGTGACCCGCCCCATCCGTGTCGGCACCTTGGGGGGCCCGGGGACCGCCGACATGCCACTTCATCGACCGGGGACGACGTGAGTTCCGAGATCTACTTCAGCAGCAACTACCGCGACCTGTGCGAGCAGCACGGCACCGGCGCGGGCTTCCAGTTCGAATTCTCCTGCTACCGCTGCTCCGACACCTGGCGCTCGTCGTTCGAGGCGTTCACCACCGGTCAGGTGGCGGGCTGGATCGGCAAGGGCGTCAGCGCCGCCTGGAACCTCATCGGCGGCAACGCCAACACCATCAGCAACGCCGCCGACGGCCTGGCCGGCCACACCTGGGGCAACGCGCGCGACGCCGCCTTCCAGCGCGCGATCACCAACGCCCAGGTGCACTTCAACCGCTGCGCCCGCTGCACCCACTACGTCTGCGGCCGCTGCTTCGACCCGGGCCAGGGCCTGTGCCACGACTGCGCCCCGGACACGGCGGCCGAGGCGATGGCGGCGCAGCGGCGCGGCCTCAACGACATGGTGTCCGACCGCTCCTACCAGCAGGGGCAGCAGTCCGGCGCCGAGTTCGACGTGCGGACGCCGCGCCAGCTCGTCTGCCCGCAGTGCTCGGCGGAGACGCACGGCACGCCGTTCTGCCCGGGCTGCGGCCACCGGCTCGCCCAGCCGACCCAGTGCGGCCAGTGCCACCAGGACATCCCGGAGGGCGCCGCGTTCTGCCCGTCCTGCGGCACCAGGCGCTGACCCCGCAGGCCCCGCAGGCCTCGCAGGCCCAGCGCCCCCGCGCACCTCGCGACGGCGGGGCGCCTCCGGATCGGGATCCGCAGGCGCCCCGCCGTCGTCGTGCGTCCCGTCCGGGTCAGCCGTACGACACGTTGGCGCACGGGTCGTCGTCGGCCGACCGGGCGGCGTTGGCGACGCTGCTGGGCACCGGGGCCGGAGCGGCCGGGGCGCCGGCCGACGCGGAGGCGGCCGGGTCGGCGGCACCGGCCGGATTGGCGGCGGCGAAGTCGTGGCCGAGCACCACGCTGACACCCTTGCCGCCAGCCTGGACGGTGGCACCCGGGAACAGCTTCGCGACTGCGTCGGCCGCGGCGCGCTCGCCCGCGCCGTACTCGACGACCGTGGTGGAGCGCGGCTTGCCGGTCGCGTTGCCGACGCTGGTCACGGTGTAGCCGGCGCCCTTGACGGCCTCCGCGGCCTTGCCGCCGAGCCCGGTCGCGCCGGTGCCGTTGAGCACGGCGACCTTCACGTCGGCGGGCTTGGCCTCGCCGCCCTTGGCGTCCGGCGCGGGGGTGGTGGCGGTGGGGCTGGGGGTGGCCTCGGCGGCGGGGGCACCCGGCGCGGCGGAGTCCGCGGCGGTGGCGCTGGCGTCCTGGCCGTCCAGGGTGCGGTCGGCCTTGAGCGCGGCCCAGAGCTGGTCCGCGTCGGGGTGGACGAGGGCGACCCGCGGGCCCTCGTAACGCCACGGCGCCGTCACGAACTTGACGTCGTGCAGGTTGACGTCCTTGAGCGACATGGCGAAGGAGAGCAGCTTGGCCGCCGATCCGAGGTCGGGGTCGACGGTGAGCGACTTGGTCGCGGCGTCGGCGAGCGGCAGCAGGGTGGTCGGGTCCATGCCGCGGGACTTGACCTCCTTGATGAGCGAGGAGAGGAAGGCCTGCTGACGCTTGGTGCGGCCGATGTCGGAGCCGTCGCCGATGCCGTGCCGCACTCGGACGAAGTCGAGCGCGGACTGGCCCTCCACCTTCTGCTTGCCCTTGGGGAAGACCAGCTTGCCCTTCTTGCCCAGGTTCGGGTTCAGATCGCCCTCGTGGATGTCGTTCGGCAGGCAGACCTCGACGCCGCCGACCGCCTTCGTCATCGAGGCGAAGCCGTTGAAGTCCACCACGATGGTGTGGTCGACCCGCAGGTTGGTGAGCTTCTCGACGGCGTTCTGGGTGCAGGCCGGGTTGCCCTGGTCGCTGTCGCCCACCGAGAAGGCGCTGTTGAACATCACATTGGTCTGCTCCTTGGTCCACTTGCCGTTCGGGAGCTTGCACGGCGGGATGGTGACCAGGGAGTCGCGGGGGATGGAGATGCCGACGGCGTGCTTGTGGTCGGCGTAGACGTGCAGCAGGATCGCGGTGTCCGAGCGGGCGCCGCCGTCCCCGCCGCCGCCCAGGTCGCTGTTGCCGTTGCCGCGGCTGTCCGAGCCGATCAGCAGGACGTTGACCGGGGTGCGGCCCTGGGCGTCCGGGGCCGCAGCGGCCGGCCGGTCCTTGCTGAGGGCATCGCCGTCGAAGGTGGTGAGGTTGCTGTTCAGGCGGTAGTAGACGGCGCAGCCGCCGAGGACGAGGAGGGCGGTGCAGCCGGCCGTCACCCAGAGCACCTTCTCCTTGGTGCTGCGCTTGGCCTTCGGCTTCGCCCGGCTCGTGCGGCCCGCCTGGCCGGCCCCGCCCGCCTGGCCGGCCCTGCGTGCCTGACCGGTCCGGCCGGCCTGGCCGCCGTCCGCGGTGCGGCCCTCCGCGGTGCGGTCCTCGGGTGTGCGGCCGTCGGGTATGCGGCCCTCCGGCGAGCTGCCGGCTGCCCGGCGCGGCGATTTTCCGGCTCCGGGGGAACCCCTGCGACCAGACACGTCGTCATCCTCCACAGTTGCCACGAAACCCCCGTCGAACCGGCGGGCGTGCGTGACCGGGGCCGGAGCCGATCCGGGCAGGCCCGTCGCTAAACTTTTACACCGCTGTAGAAACTCAGTGGAGCATACTAGGCGCAGATGAGAAAACCACCTGGTCAGACCAGCGGATCCGGTCGGCCAGGCTCCTCCGCGCTGCTCAGAACCCGTACGAGGAGCACGATGACTCACCGGATCGCACGTTCGATAGCCGGCGCCCTGGTGGCACTGCTGGCCGCCGTCGGCCTCACCGCCGCGGCGTCGAGCGCGACGGCGACGGCCGCACCCCGGCCCGTCGCGGCCGCCGCCACCACCGTTTCCGTCACCGGCTCCGGCCCGGCCGCCCCGGCGGCGGGCCCGGCCGTCTCCGTCAGCACCCGGAGCGGTCACACCGCGCCGGCCGCCCACCTCGCGGCCAAGGACGAGAAGAAGAAGTCGGGCTTCTTCGCCAAGCTCGGCAAGTTCCTGATCGTCGTGGTCATCCTGATCATCCTGTTCTTCGTGCTGCTGATCGTCGGCATCGTCTACGCCGCGAAGCGGATCTTCGGCCGCCGCAAGTGAGCCGCGGTGGCCCGCCCCGGCGCCGCAGCGGCACCGGGGCGGGCCACCCGGGCGCGATTGGCCCTGGGCGCGGCGTGCGACCGGCCCGACGATGGGCGGCATGAGCGACTACCTCGGCCACCGGGCCCCCGATGGACAGCAGGCTTCTGGCGGACAGCAGACCCCCGACGGACACCGGGCTCCGGACGGACACCGGACTCCCGACGGACACCGGGCCCCCGGCGCGCTGCGCCCCGAGAGCCGGATCGTCCACCCGCCCCTCGCGGACACCACCGGCAGCCGCCCGATGGGCGTGCCACTGCACCAGAGCCACCTCTTCGCCTTCGACACCAGCGACGCGCTCACCCAGGCCTTCGGCGGCCCGGGCGGGGCCTTCTTCTACAACCGCTACGGCAACCCGACCGTCCGCTCGCTGGAGACGGCGGTGGCCGACCTCGAAGGCGGCGCCGGTGCGATCGCCACCGCCTCCGGCATGGGCGCGATCAACACCGTCCTGCTCGCCCTGCTGCGCTCCGGCGACCACGTGATCGCCCAGCGAAGCCTGTACGGCGGTACCTTCGCCGTGCTCGCCGACCTCGCCGAGCGCTGGGGGGTGGAGGTCACCCACGTCGGAGGTGACGACCCGGCCGAGGTCGAGGCGGCCCTGCGGCCCACCACCCGGCTGCTGCACCTGGAGACCATCTCCAACCCCACCACCAGGGTCACCGACCTGCCCGGGCTGATCGGCGTCGCCAAGCGGGCCGGGGTGGTCAGCGTCGTGGACAACACCTTCGCGACGCCGCTGCTCTGCCGGCCGATCGAGTACGGCGCGGACGTCGTCATCCACTCGGCCACCAAGTACCTCGGCGGCCACTCGGACGTCCTGGCCGGCGTCGCCGTTCTCGCGGACGCCGAACTGCACCGCAAGGTCTGGCACTACGCCATCGAACTCGGCGCCGCCGTCGACCCGTTCGCCGCCTGGCTGACCCTGCGCGGCCTCCAGACCCTCGCCCTGCGGGTCCGCCGGCACTGTGAGAGCGCCCTCGACCTGGCCGGTCGCCTCGCCGCCCACCCCGCGGTCGGGGCCGTCCACTACCCGGGCCTGCCCGGGCACCCCGACCACGACCTCGCCCGCCGGCTCCTGCCCGACGGCCACGGCGGCGTCCTGGCCTTCGACCTCGTCGGCGGCCGCGAGGCGGCCCGCACCTTCACCGAGTCCGTCCGCCTGGCCGCCCTCGCCCCCTCCCTCGGCGGCGTGCACACCCTCGTGCTCCACCCGGCCAGCACCTCCCACCGTCAGCTCGACGACGCCGAGTTGGCCGCCGCCGGGATCGGCCCGGGGACGGTGCGGGTGTCGGTGGGCATCGAGCACCCCGAGGACCTGTGGGCGGACGTGGAGGGCGCGCTGGCGAAGGTGTGACGGCCGCCCGACCGGCGCCGCCGGGCTGTCGACCGGTTGCGTGCGCGTGCACCTAAATGTATGGTGCGTGCACACGCACACACTTTTCCCCGGAGAAGCCGGGGAGATCCGAGGAGAGACTTCCATGGACACCGACGCCGCCCCGATCGTCCTCATCACCGGCACCTCCTCCGGGATCGGCCTCGCCGCCGCCGTGGCCGCCGCCCGCGCCGGGTACGGCGTCGTCGCCACCATGCGCGACACCGGACGGGCCGAGGCCCTGCGGCGCGCCGCCGCCGAGGCGGGCGTCGACGGGCGGATCGAGGTCGAGCAGCTGGACGTCACCGATCCGGCCTCCGTCACCGCCTGCCTGGAGACCGTCCTCGCCCGGCACGGTCGGCTCGACGCGGTGGTCAACAACGCGGGCGCCGGCCACGTCGGCACGATCGAGCAGGACGGGACGGCGCCGGTGCGGGCCGCCATGGAGGTGAACTTCTTCGGTGTGGTCGAGGTCACCCGGGCCGCACTGCCGCACCTGCGGGCCTCCGGCGGCCGGGTCGTCACCGTGACCAGCGTCGGCGGCGTGGTCGGACAGCCCTTCAACGAGGCGTACTGCGCCGCCAAGTTCGCCGTCGAGGGCTTCATGGAGTCGCTGGCGCCGGTCGCCGCCACCGTCGGCGTGCACGTCACCGTCGTCGAACCGGGCGCCGTCGCCAGCGAGTTCGTCGGCAACCAGGCCATCGACCTGCCCGCGCTGACCGCCGCGGCCGGCCCGTACGCCCCCGCCCTGCGGGCCTACGTCGACCGCACGCTGAAGGCCTTCGTCCAGGCCCAGACCCCGGAGCAGGCGGCCGCCCCGATCGTCGCGGCCCTCACCGCCGAGCGGCCGCCGCTGCGGGTGCAGACCTCCGAGGCGGCCCGGGCCTTCGCCGGCACCAAGCTGGCAGACCTGGACGGCTCGGCGGTGCGGCGGATGACGGGCGGCTGGGTGGTCTGACGAGTCCGGCCCGGGCCTGACACGCCCGGCGGGCCCGACAGGTCCGACAGGTCCGACGGGCCTGGTGGTCCTGACGGGCCCGAGGATCGCGCTCGGGGCGGCTCGGGGCGGCGCGGGGCCGGCAGCCGGGGTGGGAACGGAATGATCACCGGTCATACTTGGGCGGCGGCACCCGACACCGGGCGCCGCGGGCCGTGCCGGCACCACCCGGCGCAGCCCGCCCGCCAGCCTTCCCGCCCAGACCGGAGGAACCGATGAGCAGCCACCTGCCGACCCACCGCCCGGCGGCCGGGGCCCCGGCAGTGCCGTGGAACCGGCAGCGGCTGCGCAGCAACAACGAATGGCTGCTGCTCGAACTGCTGCGCACCGGCGGCGGCTCCTCGCGCGCCCAACTCGCCCGGGACACCGGCCTGTCCAAGCCCACCGTGTCCGCCGCCCTGGCCGCCCTGGAGCAGGCCGGGCTGGTCCGCGAGGCCGGCCGGCTGGCCCCCGAGCGCGGCCGCACCGCGGTGCTGTACGAGGTCGACCCGGCCGCCGGGCACGTGCTCGGCGTGGACATCGGGCGGGCCAGGCTGCGGGTCGCCGTCGCGGACCTCGCCGGGACGGTCGTCGCCCGCCGCGACGTGGCCAACCGGGGCCGCTCGGCGAACGCCGTCGCCGACGCCGTGGTCGCCGCCGCCCACGAGGCCATCGACGAGGCGGGCCTGGCCGCCGACGACATCGTGCACGCGGTGATCGGCACCCCGGGCGTGTGGGACGAGCAGCGGCGCGGCGTGCGCTACGCCACCAGCCTGCCCGGCTGGGGCCGGCCCGGTCTGTTCGACCGGATCGGGGAGGGCCTGGGCGTGGCCGTCACCGTCGCCAACGACGCCAACCTGGCCGCGCTAGGCGAGTACACCCTCGGCGCCGGCCGGGGCAGCCGGATGTTCGCCTACCTGCTGGTCGGCACCGGCCTGGGCGTCGGCGTGGTCAAGGACGGCGAACTGCTGCTCGGCGCACACGGCGCGCTGGGCGAGATCGGCCTGGTGCCGCTGCCCGCCCGCCCCGGTGAGCCTCCGGCGACCATCGAGCAGGAGGCCGCCGCGGACGCCGTGGTGCGCACCGCCCAGGACCTCGGGCTGGGCGGCGCGCCCACGGCCAAGCAGGTCTTCGAACGGGCCCGGGCCGGCGACCCGGCGGCGGTCCGGGCCGTCGGCCATGAGGCCGGCCAACTCGCCTACGCCGTCGCCGTGTTGTCCGCCGTACTGGACCCGGACCTGGTGGTCCTCGGCGGCGGCATAGGCAACAGCGCGGACCTGCTCCTGGAACCGCTGGAGCAGGCCCTGCACCGGATCGCCCCGATGCGTCCGACGCTCGCGCCGAGCCTGCTGGGGGAGGAGGCCGTCCTCCTCGGTGCGGTCGCCACCGCCCTGGAGACCGCGCGCCCCGAGGTGTTCGAGCGCCGGACGGCGGGGCTGCCTTAGGTCCTGTCCTCACGGCGGCCCGTGGCTCGGCGAGTGGTTCGGCCGGCGGCTCGGCCGGTCAGCCGCTCAGCCGGTGGCCAGGGTGAGGCCGTAGGCGCTCAGGATCGGGTTGACGGGCTGGAAGTAGGTCTCGCCGCCCGAGGTGCAGTCGCCGGAGCCGCCGGAGGTGACGCCCTGCGCCTGGTTGCCGGAGATGAACGACCCGCCCGAGTCGCCGGGTTCGGCGCACACGCTGGTGCGGGTGACGCCGTAGACGCTGCCCTCCTGGTAGGTGACGGTGGCGTTGACCTCCTCGACGGTGCCGCAGTGCCAGCCCGTCGTGGAACCGGAGCGGCAGACCGAGGACCCGACGGGCTGCTCGGTCGAGCCGGCGACCGTCACCGCGCCGCCCGCGTAGTCGTTCACCTGCGGCTGCGCCGTCCAGCCCGGGCCGGCCTGCACCCAGGAGTAGTCGTTGCCGGGGAAGGTCGAGCCCTGGAAGGTGCCGATCGAACTGCCGTCGGAGGCCGTCGCGTTGGAACCGGGCTGCCCGCAGTGGCCGGCGCTGACGAAGCCGGGCCGGCCGTTCTGGGTGACGGGGAATCCGATCGAACAGCGGGCGGCGCTGTCGATGTAGTACGCGTCGCCGCCGTGCAGGTCGGCCAGCGGCCGGGGCGTGGCGGTGGCCCGCTCGACCCGGACCAGCGTGCGGTCCACCCCGGAGCGGCGCAGGAAGTCCTCGGTCCGGGCGGCGTCGGAGGACCGGACCACGACGGCGTTGGTGCGGACGTCCACGGACCAGAACGGCGTGGCGGTGGGTGTGGCGGCCCGGGCCGCCCGGTCGAGCGCGGCCTTCGCCCGGTCGAGGGCGGCCAGGGCGTTGCGGACGACGGTGGCCCGGCCGCCGTGCGCGGTGATCGTCCGGGCGACGGAGGCGTCCGTGGTGGCGACCACCAGGGCGGCGTCCGGCCCCTCGACCCAGGCCCCGGCCCAGCGGGAGCCCAGGGCGGCGGCGAGCGCGGTCCGAACCCGGGCGGCCCGGCTCTCCCCGGCCAGCCGGTCGGCGGCGGCTTGCGGGGAGAGTCCGAGGTCGCGCTGGAGCGCGGGGAGCAGCGCGGACGGGGCCGGGGCGGTCCGGGCCGTGGGGGAAGCGAGGGCGGCGACTACGGACGGGTCGTCAGCGGGCGCGCTGACGGCGGGGGCGGCGGTCAGGGCGACGCCCGCGAGCGCGGTGGCGACCGCGAGCACACGGATGCGGAGCATGGGGGATCTCCTCGTTCGGCGTGGGCGTTGCCGGAACGGTAGCGATCCTTTGGCCATGTCAGGAACATGCCGAATTCCCCTGCGCTCCGGCGCTATACCCCTGTTGGGACGGTCGGCGGTTCGGCGCAGCGTGACGGCGGACCGGAGGGCGGCGACGCTCGGTAGCCGGCAGATCTCGATCTGCCAACGAGTGGGAGATCCGTGCACGGATCGTGTGCGAGCTCTGCTTGAATCGCACACCTCATCCAAACGGAACGGAGCGTTCTCCACCCATGCCTTCACGCATACGCGGGCGTCGGTGCGCCGGCCTGGCCGGCTTCGCCGGACTCGTCCTCACCGTCGGTCTGGCGCTGACCGGTTGCGACCCGTCGGCCGCCGACGGCGGAGCCAAGGCCTCGCCCCCGGTGACCGCCCCGGCGGCCGCCACCACCCAGTCGACCCCGCCGGCCGCACCGCCTGCGGCACCGCCCGCCGCGTCCCCGGCCGGCACGCCGCCGCCGGCGTCGGACCCCGCGCCGAGCACGCCGACCGCCCCCGCAGCGGCGGCCCCCAGCACCCACGCGCCGTCGCCCACCCCGAAGGCGCCGCAGCCGAAGACCACCACGGCCCAGCCGCCGACCGCCCCGGAGCCGCAGCACACCGCGGCGGCCGGCGGTGCGGAGTGCGAGCTCCGCTCGAACGCGGGGAACTGCTACGCGGCCGGGCAGTTCTGCCGCAACGCCGATCTCGGCAAGAGCACCCATGACGCCAACGGGGGAATGATCTACTGCCGGATGGTCAGCGGCAAGCCGCACTGGCAGGCCTGAGCGAGGCCGACCGGGCGCGGGGGATGAACGCCTCGGCCCCCCCGCGCCCGGTCGGCCCGTCGGCCCGTCGGCGTGACCCGGGAGACCCCGGACCCTAGTCGAGCTGTCCGAGGGTGTCCCAGAACAGGTGCTCGTACGCCTGGAGCAGTCGGCCGTACTCGCGGGCCACGGCCAGGGTCGGCCCGTCCAGCGGATCCGGCCCGAGGGCGTCGGCGGCCTGCTGTTCGAGCGCGGGAGCGGGCTGGGCGAAGAAGTACCCCAGTGACCACCCCCACCCGCGCCCCCTGGATACCCGGAGGCGGCAGCGCCCTGGGGTGGGGTCTGCGTAACCCCTGCCCGGTCGGCGTCGGGCCCGCCGGAACCGACCGGGTGCAGTGGTGGGTGGTCTGGTGCCTTCAGTGCGGTGACCGGTACGCCGGGCGCCCCGCCCAGGTCGGCGACGACCACGGCCACCGTGACGACGCCCGCCACGCCGCCCGCCTCCATGCCGACGACCACGAAGCCGACTTCCGCTGGAGCGTCACCGGGGCCGGCCACGACCGCCGCCTGGACGTCACCCTCAACACCACCGACTTCGCGGCCGACATGTACGAGATCCGGGAGAACAGGCACTACATCTCCCGCCACCGCTACGAGCACCAGGCCGAGGCCGCCGTCCGGCAACTGCTCGCCGACGGCGTCGAAATCGGCGAGCGGACACCAGAGCCCACCCCCGCCCCACCCACCCAGTCGGCCGTCGACAGCCCCGCCGGCCGATGGCACCAGGCCCCACCCCCACCCACCCGAACGGAAGGCACCACCCCTGGGCATTCACCCCGACAACGTCCTGGCCGAGGGCCGATGGAATCCGCGGTGCTTCGAACTCGACTACGAGGGCCGCCGAGGCCACTACCGGGTCGTACGGGCCTCGGCGAACAGATCGGCACCGTGGAAAAGCACGGAGGCGTCTGGATGCCCAAGGACGCATCCGGGGCGTGGGTGGCAGCCGCCGCCGGCCGACGGGGCCACCTCACCCGCCGGGTCGCGGCCATCGAGCTGTCCATCACCGTCCCGCTCCCGCCGCCGGAGGAAGAGGAGAAGTACCGAGTGGACCCAGGGCCCGCCCCCTCCTCGTGAGCACGTGACGAGGCCTCGAAATGCGAACACCCCCGCCTCCGAGGGAAGCGGGGGTGGGGGAGGCGAGCTAGTGAACCAGTAGTGGTGGGTCAGGATGCCTTGGGGGCGGTGGCGGACTCGAAGACGGATACCACCAGTCTCACGTAAGGTAGATCTTCTGCCACTCCAAGGACGTCATGGTCAGTGCGGCCTCGGCGAGAGTGCGGGCCGACTCGGTCTTGAGGCTGCCGAGGCTGCTGTCAATCCACGGCTGGACGTTCTGGTACCCCTGCTCGCGGTACTCCACGGCCTGAATCAGGCACTCCAGCTTGTCCGCGTCATGGGCGACGGTGACTTCCAGGCTCTCGGCGTTTTCATACTCCTCCACGAGGGCCTGAACCCCGGCAACGACGGCCGGGTGAGCGGCGCTGACCTGGTCTGCGGTCACGCGTTCGTTCGAGGCGGCGGTGAGGTAGCGCCGACTGACGTGCGGGATATCGCTGACCCGGGTCTCCTGGGTGTCGTGGAAGAGACACAGCAGGGCGACCTTGGCCGGGTCGGCACCCTCCATCATCGCGAGCACCGCGCCGACGACGCCCGTACGGAACGAGTGCTCCGCGACAGACTCGGGGTCTTTGACCCCAGCGATCCACCAGCCCTGGCGCTTCGCCCGCTTGAGCATGCCCGCCTCGAACAGGTAACTCGCGGTGCCCTTCGCCTGCTTGTCGTCCGTCATAGCTGTCCTTCGCTGTTGGATCGGTAGTTGCTGGACCCACCTACCCGCAGACCGTAGTGCACAGACTCCAGCTCTCGTCGGGACTGCTGTGAAAGGCCCTCACCGTCAAGCAGCGTGCGCACTCGTGCGGCCAGCTCGCGGGCTGTACGGGGGTCCGCATCGGCCAGGACGCGTCGGGTGAGCATGAGTGCCCAGATCGAATGGACGTACAGGTCGGTGTACTCGCCCGCCCGGTCCAGCCGGATGGCGAACTGTCGCAGCAGTGAGGAGGCGTCCCACGCCGGGCGTTCCTGTTCGGCCATGAAGTCGTCGCTGGTCTGGGGACGTGAGTCGAGCCCGAGCCAGTGAGCCCAATAGTTCAAGTTCGCGGTCTCGAAGTCGTCGTTGTCGGTGATCGAGCGGGCGATGAAGTCTCGGAGTAGCTCGGGGTCCCCTTGTCGGGCCAGTGCTGCCGCGACCGACCGCGCCTCAGCCCAGCGGGGTGACCACCCAGAACCAGCCGAGGGAATCCGGCCTCGCCGCTGCATCCCGCCAAACCACTCGCCCACATCGCGAGCCCGGTCGTAGGAGGACAGGTACCAAACCTGTCTCCGGAGTAGGGCGGTCTCCTCACCGCCGGCCTCCACCAGGTCGGCGGTATGCCGAAGGTTGTCGAAGAATCGCGAGCGCACGTCCTTCCCGAGGAGCGGTGCAGTGGAGACCGGCCCGCGCCGAGCGGCAGGAATGCTCAACTCGGTGGCCACGGCGCCGGGCAGAACCCCGCTGACGGCCCAGCCGATCATGTGCGTGGTGTCCCGGGTAAGCACCCACCCGGCCAACGGATGCTCCAGAACCTCGGCCTTCGTGGGCCGGGACCGCAGTATCTCGCCGAGGACGAAGTCCGCGTCCAATGCGAGGCTGATCAGGTCCACCAGCCCGGTCGGCGCGCCGAGCAGAATCAGCTTCCGGCGCAGTACCACCAGGTTCCCGGCCCTGGTGGAGGAGAGCGGCCGACGGCCGGACTCCCAGCCCTGGACGGTGCTCTTGTCGATCCCCAGTTCCACGGCCAACTCGTCCTGAGTCTTCGGGATCTGCTCCCGGATGACCTTGAAAAGGAAGCCGGAAATCACCCCTTCAGGGACTCGCACAGGCTTGGACTGACTGCCAGTCAGTGTTTCGGTGAGCCTCGGTGGTGTCCGAGCAGCCATTCCGGGCCCCCTTGGCCTCGATCGTCCGGGTAACTCGTACTGGCAGTCCGTCGAACCCTGGAATCACCGGCCGTAACTTCATGACTACGGCATCGCCGGTGACAGCGGAAGCCTAGTGCGAACTCGGTCTTCTGCGAACAGCGATGCTGCCCTGCCGCAGAGCCCCGTGCGGCAGCCTCAACCACCCAGCAGGAGGACCAGAATGTCCACCAGCACCATGCCCGCCGCCGACAAGGTCGGCGAGCGCGCTCGCGAGATCCTGACCGCCATCACCGCTGACCCCGAGTTCCCGGCGTTCGAGGCGGCGACCCTGGAGTACAGCTCCGACTGGCAGTGCTTCACCGGGTTCCCGACCATCAGCGAGTGGAACCTCGACACCGACAAGGCCCCGCTGTTCGCCGAGGGCCTGCGTGCCATCGCCCTCAAGGCGGCGGCGTTCGAGCTGACCGGCAGCGAGACCGACGCCGAGCTGGCCCTGCCCGTCCCCGTGGACGAGATGACGCACGCGATGATCGCGCAGCCGCAGCTCCTCGCCCGCATCGCCGACCGGACCGGCTTCGCGCTGATCCACCAGACGGACCAGGAACACACCGACTACACCGGCGGCGAGTACACCCACGCCGCGTACGTGGTCGCCTGGGGCACCGAGCCGCCCGCCCGCTACTGGCTCGACAAGGCCGAGGTCGACCGCCGCCTGGGCATCCTCGCCGAGAAGTACGACTCCATCGGCTTCGCCCGCAGCGGGCGCGAGCACGCCATCACCTTCTAGCCCTCGGGCAGCGCCTCGCCGGCACTCGCGTACTGGCCGGGAGGCAGCCCGATGCGGTCTCCGTGCACACAGGCCGGGATTCCCTCCCGGTTGTACCGGAAGCCATCGTCCGGGTTGAACGGGTAGTCCCCGCTGGGGCGTTCGAGCACATCGAACGCCCCAGCGGGGAGCCGAAGACTTGGGCAGATCCAGCACGCGTCGTGATCGTCTTCGTCGTTGATGAACGGCTTGGCGGGCATGAACGCAGAGTAGCGATCAAGACACCGGAGCGCACAAGCCCAGGTGTCGCAGGAGTTCCGAGGGCCGCCCCCATACACAGCCGCCCTCGGTGAAGGAGGACAGGCCGATGGCGCGACGCACCCCCAAGCGTGAATACCGAGAGGTCGTAACCGGGCCCTCGAAGTCCGAGTTGCAGCAGGCCCCCGCCGGCTGGAACCCGCTGGACGACTACAGGGCGGCGAACGCGGCCGACCGGGCCCCGCCCGTGGGTGCTCTCCTTCAAATCGCCGCCGTGCGGTCGTCGTGCTCCTGTGTCAACTGCGTTGCCCGCAGGGGCACTGCATGAGTTCCCGATGGAGAGGTGCAACTGTGAAAGTCGGTGTGATCCAGGGCGACCCGGTCCGGCACCGCAAGGACGGATGGACGGGCACCGTCGCGGAGACCCCGAGCATGCTCGCTAACCACGCCTGGGTGAACCGGGACAGCTCCAGCGATCCCTACCCGGAAATGGTCCTGCTGGTGGACTTGGAGGCCGCGGATTGAACACGCTGCCGCCCTCCTGGCCTCCGGGCGAGGGGCGCGTCGTGGACCGGCCCGACGGCTACCGCGAGGGGACGTGCTGGGTCTGCTCCCGGGAGACGCTGGTCTGCGCGGGCTACCTCGCTCCAGGCCCCCGGTGACCCCCAGAGCACCTGCCACCCGATCTGCAACGACTGCATCATCCGCGCCCGGACGCCCCACCGCCGTGCCGCGCTGCGGGCCGCGCTCGACAAGCGCCCGGCGTAGGTCCCGTGTCGAGACGAGGAGACCCCCGTGGACGACGGCCAGGACGACTACCGGGACACGGCCAGGAAGTCCGCCCGTGGGGACCCGACCCCCGTGACGGTCGCCGTCGCCTACACGGTTTCGCTGCTCGCGGCAAGACGGTGTACGCGGATCTGCGCCTCGGTCGGCGGCCTCGAAGCCGCAGACCCCTAAAGTTCCCAGCCCAGTTGGATGGGGAAGTCCTCTGGGCTGGGCTCCACCGGGAATCCCCGGTGGAACGTTGCACCACCTGGCAGGAAGGAACAGAGAGATGAGCGTGAACGAGCCCATCGTCACGGCCGACGAGGACGACGACGTGGCTGTCACCGTGATCGGCGACGCGGCGGCCCTCACCATGGGCGGCACCTCCGACGGCGGCGAGGGCAAGCGGTACGTGTACCAGTACGCCGGCTGATCCGCCTTCTGCGGTGCGGCCCTTCGGGGCCGCACCGCTCCGCTTTCTGCCATTGATCTGCCAAGGGGAGGGCCACCATGGCTTTCGGGGGCTTCAGCGGCTCCGCAACGGGCACGCCACGCCCGTCGGGAGCGACACGGCTGCATCCGCAGTCGAGTGTATGGATGACCGGCATGACGCCAACTCAGCTCTACGTCACGGAGGGTGGACCGGCCCGTCGGCTGTTCGTCCTCGGGCTGAGCGGTGCGCGGCCGGCGGATCTGAAGGCGTTGGGCGCTGGGCCTCTGCCGACCGATCTGGCGTGGCGCTGGCCGGGGGCTTACGCCGTGGTGAGCGAGGCCGAACACGAAACCGTGATCTTCACCGACCCTGCCGCCGCGCAGCCGGTCTATGTCACCCGCTTCGGTTCGGGGTGGGCCTGGTCGTCGTCGGCGCGACTCCTCGCGGGGCTCAACAGGGCCCCTGTCGATACGCGGCGGCTCGTAACAGCGGTGTTCGCGCCGCTGCTCCCCGCTCTCGTTGCGGGCCGGTCGTACATCTCCGGGGTCGAGCAGTTGCCGCCGGGCGCGCGTATCCGGCTCGCTCCGGGCGCAGCACCTCAGATCACGAACCTATGGCTGCCGCAGTCGGACATCGGACCCGAGCCGACCAGGCGCTTCCGGGTCGAGCTTGAGAAGGCGGTGGGCCTAGGACTGGGCGACGGCCCGTTCAGCACTGACCTGTCGGGCGGACTCGACTCATCGTCCATCACCCTCCTGGCAGCTCGCCGAACACCCGACAACGTGTGCGTCAACGCCGTCACGGTCCACCCTGAAGGGGACGAGTCGGGAGCAGACCTTCGATTCGCCCGGCTCGTGGCGAACTCGATGCCCGGCAGGATCGAACATCACCTACTGCCCACACAACGCGAGCATCTGCCCTACACCGGGATCACCGACGTGCCCGCCGCTGATGAACCGGCCCCGTCCACAATGGCCTGGGCTGGGCTGCTTCGGCAGTTGGAGTGGATGGCCGAGCGATTCGACACCACGCTTCATCTGACCGGTGACGGCGGGGACAGCGTCTGCTCGCAGCCGCCGGTCCATATCGCGGATCTGGTTCGACACCGGCAGTTCCAGGCCGCCTTCCACCAGGCCGCAGGCTGGGCCCGGCTCCGGCATCTTCCGCTTTCGAACATCCTCCGGCAGGCAGTCGCGTCGGCCCGACTCTCCAGAGCCGACGCACTGTCCGTACTTGCCGAACGGATCGTTCAAGGCTCGTCCTCGGCGGTCGGCACCGTTCACTGGTTCGCGCCCGTGCAGCTCCCTGCCTGGGCTGGTGCCGAGATCCTGCCGCAACTGCGAGGTGAGATTGAGCGGGTGGCCGCCGCCCCTGACCCGCTTGTGGGACTCGATGCCGGGGTCCGCACGGTTGTTGACGAGATTCGTGAGATAGCCCGGACGGCACAGGCGGATGCCGCGCTGGCGGAGGAAATCGGTATCCGACTTCGCAACCCGTTCCTGGACGCCAGCGTGGTCAACTCCCTGCTGCGTGTCCCGCTCGAAGTCCGCCCACCCGTGTACGCCTACAAGCCGCAACTGGTGCGGGCGATGAGTGATCTGCTGCCGGCCCCGCTCGCCGCCCGCAGTACCAAGGGCTCGTTCAACGCCGACTTCTACACCGGCCGGCGGGAGAACCTGGATGCCCTGCTCGGCCTGGCGGACGGGTTCCTCTCCGCCCTCGGTCTGGTCGAGCCCAGGGCCCTTCGCCGCGTGCTGAAGCAGGCTGCGATGGGCATGCCCGTGCCGATGGGCATTCTGGACCGGACGCTCGCCGTCGAGGCGTGGCTTCTGGCGCTTGACCGCGAGTCGGAGCCGCAATGGATTGAGGAAGTGGGAGACCGTGACTGACTCGCCTTCGTTCGTGAGCATGCCCCGCCATGTCCGTGGTCTGGACTTTGGGCACGCCGTTGTTCTGGTGAACTACTACAACGGCCAGGTCAGCACGCTCCCCGCGTCGGCCGGCGCGGCTCTCCGTCACGCGGTGGAGTTCGACAACATCCGGCTCCTCCCGGAGCCGCTGTTGAAGTCGCTGCTGGCGGCGGGCTTGCTGGTCGTGACTGACCGGCCTCGGCCGTGGCGGAGCGTGCGCGAGGTGGAGGTGCCGAAGGCAAGCTGGGGCGGTGACGAGTTCCGGGCCGGGCTGACTCCTCCCGTGCCCGTCCCGCGTACCCGGACACTGGCGGCGGCTACCGCCCTCTCGGTGGTCCACGCTGTGAAGGCCGCAGGCCCGGAGCATGAGGCGATGGGCCGTGTTCTCAAGCTGGTTCACTCCGCCAGCACGACGGGGCGGAGAAGGCCGGCGACCGCCGGCGAAGCCGAACAGGCCGTCCACGCCGTGCGTAGCGCGGGCTGGTACTCGCCCGGACGAACCAACTGCCTGGAGGAGTCGGCGGCCGCGATGCTGCTGCTCCAGCTCACGGGTAAGGCCGCGGTTTGGCGTCATGGCGTCGCGCCTGACCCGATACGGTTGCACGCCTGGATCGAGACCGTTGACGGCACGCCGGTCGCCGAGTCCACGTCAGTTGGGTTGTTCACAGCGATTCTTAGCGTCCCCGGAGCACACTATGTCCGTTGAACAGATGATCTGGCTTTCCGATGGCACCTGCGGGCTCGGCCCCCTTCGATCTGACCTGGCAGAGCAGTACTGGCGCTGGGAGGAGAACCCGAGTTCCCTGATCGGGTTCGGCCGCCCGGTTCCTGAGTCGCTGCAAAGCCGGACCCAGGGACTTCAGCAGCAGCTCGCCGGCAGGAACATCAGGTTCACGGTCTACGACCTCACGGACGCCGAGACCCCGGTGCCCAGCGGCATGACCACGCTCCAGCCCGATACCTACGCCCGCACCGCCGAATTCATCCTCGTCATCGCGCCCGAGGCGCGCGGCAAGGGCCTCGCCACCCGAGCCACCAGGCTGACGCTGGACTTCGGGTTCCACGTCGCCAACCTTCGGTCCGTCTGGCTCAAGGTGCTCGCGCCCAACAAGGCTGCCGTCCAGGTCTACGAGAAGGCCGGCTTCAAGCACGTCGGCGCGATGCGCCAGGCCGGGTACTGGCGCGGCGCGGTGTGCGACGAGCTGATCATGGACGCGTTGGCCTCGGAGTTCTCGGGTCCCAGCGTCTTGGCATCGGCGGACTGACCGGCGAGTCCTGACCATCTCGCACCCCCGCCGCCCTCAACCCCCAGCGGCGGGCCCACCTCCGCCCTGCGGCTGCCCCCGCTGCCGCAGGGCGGAGGACTCTCCACCCTCCTCAGGAGTAGCCATGTGGGCCACCACCGAACAAGACCGGCAGGCCATGCTCAAGGCGCTCGTGATCGCCGCGCTGCCGGCCATCGCCCTCCGGTACGCCTCCGGCGTCGGCGTCAGAAGGCTCGCGACGGTTTACGGGTGCGATTCCAACTGGCTCCAGGCCCAGATGATCAAGGCCGGGTACCGCGTCCGGCCGTTTGAGGAAGCAACCGGTCTGCGCCCCGCACCCTGGCCGTGGATGCCTATCAGCATGCCAGGGCGGAAGACGATGCCCTGATTGGGCGTCCCGCTCAAACCGGAGCCTCCAAGCTCACGCGACGAGTGCGTAGCTGGTGAGCTGTACGTGTTTCCGCCGGCCAGGGGTTAAGTCTACGTCCGTATACTTACTCCAGGCCGCGAAGTTGGCGACCAGCGCGGCGGCCGCGGCGGCGGGCTCGCCGTTCAGTGCGAGCCAGGCGAGCCAGGCGAGGTAGGCCGGGTAGGCCTGGCAGCCGGCCAGTGGTGGCCGGGCGGCGAGTTCGTCCGGGCCGAGGCCGCAGGCGGCGGCGAGGCCGGGCAGGGTGCGCAGCGCGGCGCTCTCGCCCCGGCGAGGGCGGCGAACCAGGCGCTCACCGGAAGGTCGGCGCTGCGGGTGGCGAGCAGCAGCAGGCTGCGCCGGTCGGAGGCGATGATCCGGTGCTGCTGGGCGGCGAGTTCGGCCAGGGCCGGGCGGGGCGCCGTGCCGTCGGCGAGCGCCGTGACGAGTGCCGGGGCGGCGTCGCCGGGCGCCAACTCGGTGCGCAGGTCGCGGATCTGGTCGAGGATCGGGTGGTTCACCGGTGCCTCCGTGGTGCGGTTCGGTCCCGGTGCCATTCCTACCGCCTGGCGGGGCCCGGTCGGTGGCGACAGGCCGGGGCGGGCCCCGGGTTGCCCCCGGCCCCGCGGGTGCGGGGCCGGGAGCGGGCGGTGCGGTCGGTGGCTCAGGACCCGGCGCAGGCGCTGGTCACGTCGCCGGCGGCGTCGGTGATCGCCCCGATGTCGGGCATCTTGCCCTTGGAGACGTTGTCCTGGGCGTTGGAGACGGCCTTGTTCAGCTTGTCGGTGGCCTTGTCGAGCTTGTCCCCGCTGTTGTGGTCGCGGAGCTTCTTGATGTCGTCGCCGACCTTCTTCAGGGCGTCGGCGGTGTGTTTGCGGCGATCCTGGTCGGTGAGTTGGCCGACGTTGATGGCCGATGAGGCGAGGTCCTGGATGTCGCCGGTGATGCTGACGGCCTGTTTGCCGCAGTCGAGTGCCTGGTCGACGTCCTTGCACGCGCTGAGCAGTGGAGCGGTGGCGAGCAGCGCGAGTGCGGCGGCGGCCAGTCGGTACGGTTTCCTTGTCATGTCTGTATCCCTCCCGCCGGCAACAACGCCTGATCGCCCGCTCGTGGTTCCGCCCGATCGGGTGAATCATGGGTGAACCTTTACTGTCGGCCAGGAAAGGGAGTTGATGGAACATCAGATTCCGGACTCGACTTCGCCGACTTCACGTCAGGGGCGCTGCCCATGACGTGAAGTCGGCCGGGACTGCTACCGGTTGGCCGGTCCGGAGAGGTCGCGCACCAGTCCGGCGAGGGCCGGGGTGTCGACCCCGTGTGCGGCGGCGGCCCGCAGGACGGCGCCGCCGATGGCGTCGAGTTCGATCGGACGGCCTGCCTCCACGTCGCGCTGCATCGAGGACTTCATCGACCCGGGCACCCGGTCGAAGGCGGCGAGCAGTGCCTGTGCGTCCGCCGGGGCGCCCGCAGCGCCGGAGACGGCCGCGATCTCGTCGAGGACGGTGAGCAGTTCGGGCCGGTGCTCGGTGCGCACGACGCCGACCTCGCTGCGGTGGCGGGTGGTGAGCAGCGCGAACGGGGCGAGGAAGGAGAGCTTGCTCCAGAGCATCGCGGTCTCGTCCTCGCGAAGCGTGACATCGAGGCCGGTGCGCCGCAGCTGCTCGGCCAAGTCCGCTGCCGGTCCGGCCAGTTCGAGCACGGCGAAGGGGCTGGTGTGCTCGATCCGCCCGGGCGCGGTCCGAGTGGCCTCGACCCGGATCGTGCCGGCCGCGACCTGCCCGGCCGGGTAGCGCTCGCGCAGCGCCGCGACGTGGTCGAGTCCGTTGAGCAGCGGCACCACGACGGCGGAGCCGAGGGCCTGCGGCGGCATCCGGTCGAGAGCGTCGGCCAGCGCCGTCTCCTTGACGGTCACGAACGCGGCGTCGACCGGCTCGCGCAGTTCGGTGGCGGCTTCGACCCGGGCGGTGAACTCGCCGAACTGCCCGCTGTGGACGTGCAGTCCGTCCCGGTTGAGGACGGCGGTGGTCTCCTCGCCGGCCAGGCAGATCACCCGGTGCCCGGCGCGCGCGAGCAGTCCGCCGATCAGGCCGCCGACGCCGCCCGGCCCGAGGACGGCGATGGTCAAGGGGGTGGTCGCGGGGGTGGTGGTCATGTCGACTCCTGGTGAGGGGGTGAGGGGTGGGATTCCGGGGCGGAGAGGGAGACGAGGCCGAAGGTGAACGGCGGTTCGTGGCGCGGCTTCCGCCGGCCGGCCGGGGTCCAGCGCACGGGGGTGTTTCGGCTGAGGTGCAGCGTGTCGTACCGGACGTTGCCGTGGGCGGGATCGGGGACGGGCAGGCCCCCGGCGCGCAGCGCCTCGACCACCTCGTGGGCCGGCCGGCCGAAGACGTCGACGCAGTGGAGGCCGACCGGGCAGGCGGCCGCACCCTCCAGCGGTTCCACCGGGCGGCGCGAGAGGAAGACGGCCCGGAGGCGCTCGCCCGAGCCCGAGCAGAGGGTGGCGCCGACCCCGGGCAGGGCGAAGTGCAGCGCCCAGCTGGAGCCGCAGACGAAGGTGGGGCGCACACCGCCCGGGAGCGCCTCGTGGTGCGGGGCCAGCAGGCGGCGGACCGTCGCCTCGGTGAGGCCGAAGCGCAGTCCGGGCAGCGGCGCGGGCAGGCGGACGCCGTGGCCGGGCAGCAGGTCGATGGTCACCCGTTCATGATCCCTCGTCGGATGGGCGGCGCGGGGCCCGGGGGCGGGTGAGGCTCAGCTCGCGGGCGTACCGAGGCGGTGGCCCGAGCCGCGTCCTGCCGTCGGGCGTCGCGGTCGGTGAGCGGCGGCACCGACTCGTCGGGCGGGAGGGGCCGGCGGGCCCAGAACCCACCGTGCCGGTCAGCCGGCCGTCAGACCGTTCAGCGCGTCGGTGACCTGACGGGCGAGGGCGGGCGGCAGTGCGGCGTAGCCCGACTGCGTCGCGGCCGGCTGGCCGGCGGCGCTCACCGCGTGGGAGAGCAGGCCGGCCAGTGCCTGGGTCGGGCGGTTGCCGCGGTTGTCCGGTGCGTTGGTGTCGCAGAACACCGCGTAGCCGACCTGGACGAGCGGGTACGCGCCGGAGCCGGGGTTCGCGTAGTCGACGTCGACCGTCAGGTCGGCGCCCGTGCCGGTGACCTTGGCGCCGACCAGGGCGGCGGTGGCGGCCTCGGTGGTGGCGGCCACCGGGCCGGAGCCGGCGGACAGTTTTGCGGTCCGCAGCCCGTCGGCGTCCTTGAGCGGGAGGAAGGCGATCGCGCCGGACTTGCCGGTCACCGTCTGGCGGACGGCGCCGAGATCGCCGACCGCCAGACCGCCCGTCGCCTGGGCGGGCCAGGAGCGGGCGGCCGTCGGGTACGGCCAGGCGGCGGACGCGGCCTTGGCGAGGTAGCGGGTGAAGCCGAGCGTGATCGGCGATTCGGCCGATAGGTGGACCGCGGTGACGGCCGAGTCGGGCAGCACCCGGCCGGGGTTGAGCGTCGCGATCGCGGGATCCCGCCAGTTGGTGATCTGGCCGTTGAAGATCCGGGCCACCGTCGGGGCGTCCAGTACCAGCGAGTCGAGCCCGGGGACGTTGTAGACGACCGCGATCGGCAGGGCGGCGAGCGGGAGTTGGGCGGGCCGGGCGGCCGTGCACCGCTTGCCGAGGCCGGCGGCCTCGTCGCCCAGGGGCGCGTCGTCGAGGGTGACGGCGTCGACCTGGCCGGCGACGAACTGCTGGTCGGCGGTGCCGCCCAGGTCGGCGGTGGCCACGTTCGCGGTGGGGCACGCCTGGTGGTAGTCGGCCGCCCAACGGCTCATGACGGTCTTCAACGGCCCGTCTCCGCCCACGACGGCGCGGGCCGAGGGGCAGTCGGGTGGGCCGGACCGGCCTGACTGACCGGGAGCGGACGGCGCCGAGGCGGCCGGGGGCAGGGCACCGGCACCACCGCTGTCCTTCTCCTGCTGCCGCAGCAGGACGGCCGCGCCGCCGGCCGCGGCCAGCGCGACGGCGACCGCGACGACGAGCGCGGCCGTCCGGCGGCGCGGCCGGGGGACGGCGGGGTCGGTCGGCGCCGGTATGACGGCGGGCCCGGCGGGCGGGGGGAGGGCGGGTGCGAGGGGTGCCGAGCGGACGTCCGGCTCGGTCGGAACGGGCGGCAGGGCGGGCCGCTCCCACACGGTCGCGGGCCGGGTGTCGGGCGCGGCCGGGGGAGGCTCCACGCCCGCGACGGACCACGTCAGCAACGTCTCCAGGGTGGGCCGTCGGGTCGGCTCCTTGGCGAGGCAGGCCGTGACCATGGGGAGCAGTTCCGCCGCCAGCCCGGTGAGGTCCGGCTCCTCGTAGACGACCCGGAAGCCCACCGCGTGTGAGGAGTCCGCGCCGAACGGACCGCGCCCGGTGCCCGCGAAGGCCAGCACCGAACCGAGCGCGAACACGTCGGTGGCCGGGCTGGTGTCGCCGCGCCGGAACTGCTCCGGCGCCATGAACGGCGGTGTGCCGACGGCGACGCCGGTGCTGGTGAGCTGGGTGCCGTCCAGGGCGCGGGCGATGCCGAAGTCGATCACGCGGGGGCCGTCCTCGGCGAGCAGGACGTTGCCGGGCTTGAGGTCCCGGTGCACCAGCCCGGCGCGATGGATGTCCCGCAGCGCCTCCGCGAGGCCCGTCGCCAGCCGCCGTACCTCCGGCGGGCTCAACGGGCCCTGCCGGGCGACCCGTTCGGCCAGCGAAGGGCCCGGGACGTACAGGGTGGCCAGCCAGGGCGACGGGGCGTCGGGGTCCGCGTCGACGACGGGTGCGGTGAACGCCCCGCTCACCCGGCGGGCGGCCTCGACCTCGTGTCGGAACCGGGCGCGGAACTCTTCGTCCCCGGCGAGCTCGGGGCGGATCACCTTGAGTGCCACCTGCCGCCCGGACAGCGACCGCGCGCGGTACACGACGCCCATCCCGCCCGCGCCGATCCGGCCCTCCAGCCGGTACCCGCCGATCTCGCGCGGATCGTTCTCCAGCAAGGTCACGTGACCCCCGTCCTCAGACACCCGTCCCCCGTCCCCCGGTCAAACGGGAGCCAGCCTAGTACCAATGCCGGTGACTTTGTGGTCGGTGTCTCGTTGGTTGTGGTGTGGCGAGGGTGGGGCAGGTCAAGGCGCCTGCGAGTGAGCGGATATCGGACC
>NZ_JBIUYQ010000014.1:0-204318 GCF_044744605.1 Kitasatospora sp. NPDC087271 | reverse complement strand
GATGGTACTGCAGGGGGGACCCTGTGGGAGAGTAGGACGCCGCCGAACAATTATTCCGAAAAGACCCCCTCCCGTCCGGGAGGGGGTCTTTTTGCGTTTCCGCGGCTTTGGAACTTCAAGGCCTCAGAGCTGGAGCTTGAATCCGACGTGCGACGGGACGAAGCCGAGCTTCTCGTAGAAGCGGTGGGCGTCGGTGCGGGTCGCGTCGGAGGTGAGCTGGACGAGGTCGGCGCCGAGTTCGCGGGAACGCTCGATCGCCCACTGGATCAGTTCGGTGCCGAGGCCGCTGCCCCGCTCGTCGGCGTGGATGCGGACGGCCTCGATGACGGTCCGGGTGGAGCCCTTCCGGGAGATGCCGGGGATCACGGTCAGCTGCAGGGTGCCGACGGTCCGGCCGGCGCGCTCGGCGGCGACCAGGTGCTGGTGCGGGTCGCCGTCGACGCGGGCGAAGGCGGCACGGTACGGGGTGAGGTCGTCGGGGCTCTCGCGGGTGGCACCCAGGGCGTCGTCGGCGAGCATGGCCACTAGCGCCGGCAGGTCCTCTGCGGTGGCCCGGCGGATCGTCAGGTCAGTCATGATCAGAGGATAGGCGCGCCCTGTTTCCCCGCACCTCCGCCGCCACTGCCCGTAGAGCCCCCTCAGGCCCCTTCTCGGGGGTGATTTGCCGTCACTCCCCGGGCTTGGCACTGGTGATGACGGCGAAGACGGCGCCGTGCGGGTCGTGGAACTGGGCGAGGCGGCCCACGCCGTGGACGTCCATGGCGGGGATCCGCACGGTGGCCCCGAGCTTGTCGGCGATGGCGAGGCTGGCGTCCACGTTGGGAACCTCGAAGTAGGGGAGCCAGTGCGAGGTGGTGCCGCGGGCGGTCTGTTCGGGGCCGAGCTGCATGATGCCGCCGTGGGCGTCGTCGCTGCCGGCGCCGGCGGGGGTGAGGACGGTGTAGGAGGTGCCTTCGAGCGGCACGTCCTGTTCCTGCCAGCTGAAGACGGTCCGGTAGAAGGTCTTGGCGCGTTCGGCGTCGACGCTGTAGCACTCGGCCCAGCAGAGGCTGCCCTCCTCGTTGACGACCTCCAGGCCGTGGGTGTCGTGCGGCTGCCAGACGGCGAACTCGGCGCCGGTCGGGTCGGTGTAGCCGGCCATCCGGCCCGCGGTGAAGACGTCGAAGGGGGTGAACCGGACGTGCCCGCCGGCCTGTTCGACGAGTTCGGTGGTGCGGTCGGCGTCGAGGGTGGCGAAGTACAGCGTCCAGGCGGGCAGGGAGCCCTCCTCGGCGAGCGGCCCGAGGGCGGCGACCGTCCGGCCGTCGAGCTGGAAGAAGCCGTACCCGCCGGCTTCGGGGCCGGCCGGGTCGAAGGTCCAGCCGAACAGGGCGGTGTAGAAGTCGACGGAAGCCCGGGTGTCGGGACTGCCCAGGTCGAGCCAGTCGGGGGAGCCGGGGCGGAAGGAGGTGTTGAGCATGGGCACTGCTCCTCGGACGGGGCCCGTACGGGCGCGATCGTGCCCCCCTGCCCGTCCCAGCCTGGCACCTCGGCGGGGGCGCTGCACGGCGGGGCGCTGCTCGGCAGGGGCCCGGAGGCGGTCCCGCCGCGGGGGTGGTCCGGCGCGGGTGCGGGCTTGTCGTGGCCGGGCGGTACGGTGCGTAACGAAAGGTCCACCCGTACCGGTCGAAGGGGGTTCCGGTGGCCAGGCAGGCGCAGTCGGGGCAGGAGGCGCCGCGCCAGCTCGCGCAGGTCGAGGGCGTGCTGGAGCGGATCACGTACGCCAACGAGGACACCGGTTACACGGTGGCCCGGGTGGACACCGGTCGGGGCGGGAACGACCTGCTGACGGTGGTGGGCGCGCTGCTGGGAGCCCAGGTGGGGGAGTCGCTGCGGCTGCACGGGCGGTGGGGCTCGCATCCGCAGTACGGGCGGCAGTTCACGGTGGAGAACTACACGACGGTGCTGCCGGCGACGGTGCAGGGCATCCAGCGGTACCTGGGTTCGGGGCTGATCAAGGGGATCGGGCCGCGGTTCGCCGAGCGGATCGTGGAGCGCTTCGGGGTGGACACCCTGGAGGTGATCGAGAACGAGCCGGGCCGGCTGATCGAGGTGCCGGGGCTGGGGCCGAAGCGGACGAAGAAGATCGCGGCGGCCTGGGAGGAGCAGAAGGCCATCAAGGAGGTGATGGTCTTCCTCCAGGGGGTCGGGGTGTCGACCTCGCTCGCGGTGCGGATCTACAAGCAGTACGGCGACGCCTCGATCGGAGTGGTGAGGAACGAGCCGTACCGGCTGGCGTCGGACGTGTGGGGGATCGGCTTCCTGACGGCGGACCGGATCGCCCAGGCGGTGGGGATCCCGCACGACAGCCCGGAGCGGGTGAAGGCGGGCTTGCAGTACGCGCTGTCGCAGAGCAGCGACCAGGGGCACTGCTACCTGCCGGAGGAGCGGCTGATCGCGGACGGCGTGAAGCTGCTGCAGGTGGACGTGGGCCTGGTGATCGACTGCCTGGCGGAGCTGGTCGCGGCGGAGGGGGTGGTGCGGGAGTCGGTGCCGGGGGAGGCGGGCGAGGCGATCACCGCGGTGTACCTGGTGCCGTTCCACCGGGCGGAGATCTCGCTGGCCAACCAGCTGCTGCGGTTGCTGCGTTCGGATTCCGACCGGATGCCGTGGTTCGGCGGGGTGGACTGGCCGGTGGCGCTGGAGTGGCTGGCGAAGCGCACCGGGGCCGATCTCGCGCCGGAGCAGGAGCAAGCGGTGCGGCTGGCGCTGACCGAGCGGGTCGCGGTGCTGACGGGTGGTCCGGGCTGCGGCAAGTCGTTCACGGTGAAGTCGATCGTGACGCTGGCGCTGGCCAAGCGGGCGAAGGTGGTGCTGGCGGCGCCGACCGGGCGGGCGGCGAAGCGGCTGGCGGAGCTGACCGGGGCGGAGGCCTCGACGGTGCACCGGCTGCTGGAGCTGAAACCGGGCGGGGACGCCGCGTACGACCGGGACCGGCCGCTGGACGCTGATCTGGTGGTGGTGGACGAGGCCTCGATGCTGGATCTGATCCTGGCGAACAAGCTGGTCAAGGCGGTGCCGCCGGGGGCGCACCTGTTGTTCGTGGGGGACGTTGACCAGCTGCCGTCGGTGGGCGCCGGCGAGGTGTTGCGGGATCTGCTGGCGGAGGGCGGCCCGATCCCGTCGGTGCGGCTGACCAGGATCTTCCGGCAGGCCCAGCAGTCGGGGGTGGTGACGAACGCGCACCGGATCAACGAGGGGAGGCCGCCGCTGACGGACGGTCTGCCGGACTTCTTCCTGTTCGCGGAGGACGACGCGGAGCTGGCGGCCGGCCTGACGGTGGACGTGGTGGCGCGGCGGATCCCGCAGCGGTTCGGCTTCGACCCGCGGCGGGACGTCCAGGTGCTGGCGCCGATGCACCGGGGTCCGGCCGGGGCGGGGAACCTGAACACGCTGCTCCAGGGGGCGGTGACGCCGGCCCGGGAGGGGCTGGCGGAGCGGCGGTTCGGCGGGCGCACGTTCCGGGTGGGGGACAAGGTCACGCAGGTGCGCAACAACTACGACAAGGGGCGCAACGGGGTCTTCAACGGCACAGTGGGAGTGGTGACCGCCCTCAGCGTGGACGACCAGCGGTTGACGGTGCTCACCGACGAGGACGAGGAGGTGCCGTACGACTTCGACGAACTGGACGAGCTGGCCCACGCGTACGCGGTCACGATCCACCGCTCGCAGGGCAGCGAGTACCCGGTCGTGGTGATTCCGGTCACCATGTCCGCTTGGATGATGCTCCAGCGAAACCTGCTCTACACCGCTGTGACCAGGGCGAGGAAACTGGTGGTACTGGTGGGGTCACGGAAGGCGATCGCCCAGGCCGTGCGAACCGTCAGTGCAGGTCGACGGCATGCGGCGCTCGATCATCGACTGGCAACTGGATGATTATCCAACAGGATGGTTGCCTCTAATGTTCTCTTGACGTGAAGAGATTTACGGCAGAGCCTAGGGTGGTGCCGATCTTGTCCGGTTCGTACCGGCTGCGGCAGCAGGTTTTGTAGGGGCGGGCCCTTTCGGGCCACCCCGGGTGCGCGGCTGTCCTCCAGATGGGGGATGGTAGAGACAGTCAGGGCACCTTGGAAGAGGATTCATTTCGTCGGTGAGGAAGACGTGAGCGACAACTCGGTAGTACTGCGGTACCAGGACGGCGAGTACGAGTACCCCGTCGTCGAGAGCACTGCGGGCAACGCCGGCTTCGACATCTCGAAGCTGCTCCCGCAGACCGGCCTGGTCACCCTGGACAACGGCTTCGGTAACACCGCCGCGTACAAGTCCGCGATCACCTTCGTGGACGGTGACAACGGCATCCTGCGGTACCGCGGCTACCCGATCGAGCAGCTCGCAGGGCAGGGCGGCTTCATCGAGACCGCGTACCTCCTGATCAACGGTGAGCTGCCCAACGCGGACCAGCTGGCCGAGTTCAACCGCGAGATCACCCAGCACACCCTGCTGCACGAGGACGTCAAGCGCTTCTTCCAGGGCTTCCCGCGGGACGCCCACCCGATGGCCATGCTGTCCTCGGTGGTCGGCGCGCTCTCCACGTTCTACCCGGAGAGCCACAACCCGTTCGACGCCGGCCAGCGCCACCTGTCGACCGTCCGCCTGCTCGCCAAGCTGCCGACGATCGCCGCCTACGCGTACAAGAAGGCGATGGGCCAGCCCTTCGTCTACCCGCGCAACGACCTGAGCTACGTCGAGAACCTCCTGCGGATGACCTTCGCCGTCCCCGCCGAGGACTACGAGCTCAACCCGGTGATCGTCAACGCCCTGGACAAGCTGCTCATCCTGCACGCGGACCACGAGCAGAACTGCTCGACCTCCACCGTGCGCCTGGTCGGCTCCAGCCACGCCAACCTGTTCGCCTCGATCTCGGCGGGCATCTCGGCGCTCTGGGGCCCGCTGCACGGCGGCGCCAACCAGGCCGTGCTGGAGATGCTGGAGAGCATCCAGAAGGACGGCGGCGACGTCGACGCGTTCATCACGAAGGTGAAGAACAAGGAAGCCGGCGTCAAGCTGATGGGCTTCGGCCACCGCGTCTACAAGGCCTTCGACCCGCGCGCCGCGCAGGTCAAGCTGCTCGCGCACGAGGTCCTCGGCCAGCTCGGCAAGAACGACGAGCTGCTGAACATCGCGCTCAAGCTGGAGGAGCACGCCCTCAAGGACGACTTCTTCGTCTCGCGCAAGCTCTACCCGAACGTGGACTTCTACACCGGCCTGATCTACCGCGCCATGGGCTTCCCGACCAGCATGTTCACCGTGCTGTTCGCCCTCGGCCGGCTGCCGGGCTGGATCGCCCACTGGCACGAGATGATCAACGACCCGACCAGCCGGATCGGCCGTCCGCGCCAGATCTACACCGGCGTCGAGATCCGCGACTACGTCGCCCTCGGCGACCGCTGACGCTGCACCCGGAAGGGCCCGGTCGCCAGATGGCGGCCGGGCCCTTCCGCGTCCCCGTGCGGTGGGCCCGGGTGGGCGCCCGCGCGGGGACGGAACCGTACGGCGCACGACTCCGGGGCCGGGCCGAAGCCGGGGACGGCCGCTCAAAGCGTCCCTGACCCGCCGCAACCCCGGCGTCGTGCGCGAAGGCCGTCAAGGTCGACGACCGTCCCGGGGCCCGCCGGAGCCCCGTCGGCGGCAGTCGGTGGAAGCGCGGGGACGCATTGCCGTTCGTCGCGTCTCCGCCCATCGGAAAACTGCCGCACTACCAACCTAAGACGTATCAGGGTGCGAGAAGTTACGCCCGGGGGGTGTGAGCTGCCTCTCGCCACGCTCCGTGTGCACGTCGTGCCGAGCCCATATCACACGTTCCCGCGCGCGCGACGTCACCCTCCCCGCAGTCACGGCAACCGAGCGTGATAGGAATCGTGGCATTCCGGTACGGACCGTCCCGCACCCTCGCAGCGTGGCGGCGGAGCTGGGGAGGGAGTGCGCAGATGGCCAGGAACGTCGTTGTCACCGGCGGTGGCACGGGAATCGGGTACGAAGTCGCGCGGCGGTTCGCCGAGGCGGGCGAACGGGTCGTGATCGTGGGCCGCCGCCGCGCGGTCCTGGAGAAGGCCGCGGCGGACCTCGGGCCGAACGTCACCCCGCTGGTGTGCGATCTCGCCGACCCCGATGCCGTCGAGGCCGCGCTCGCCGAACTGCCCGATCGGATCGACGTCCTGGTCAACAACGCCGGCAGCCGGGAGACCGTGATCGGTGCCGGGCCGCACGCCCTGCTGGCCCGCTGGCGCGGCGACTTCGAGCGCAACGTGCTGACCGTGGTGCTGCTCACCGAGTCGATCCGGGACCGGCTCACCCCCGGCGCCGGCCGGGTGGTCACCATCAGCTCGATCGCCGCCCTGCGCGGGGCCGGCTCGTTCGGCGCGGCGAAGGCCTCGCTGCACGCCTGGAACCACTTCCTGGCCGCCCAGTTGGGCACCTCCGGGATCACCGCCAACATCGTCGCGCCCGGGACGGTGGCCGGCACCGAGTTCTTCGGCCCCCGGCTGGACGAGGCCGAGGTCTCCCGCCGGGCGGCCCGCACCCTGCTGGGCCGGATCGGGGAGACCGGTGAGGTCGCGGCCGCGGTCTACTTCCTGGCCTCGCCCGAGGCCGGGTTCATCACCGGCGAGATCCTGCACTGCAACGGCGGCGAGCTGCTCGGGCGCTGACGCGTCGGCGCGTTGGCGCTGGGAAGGGCCCGGACCGGGCGGTCCGGGCCCTTCCGCGTCGCGTGGGCGGGTCAGGCGGGCTGGAAGCGGCGCAGGCGCAGGCTGTTGGTGACCACGAAGACCGAGGAGAAGGCCATCGCGGCACCGGCGATCATCGGGTTGAGCAGCCCGGCGGCGGCCAGCGGGATCGCTGCCACGTTGTAGCCGAAGGCCCAGCACAGGTTGCCCTTGATGGTGCCGAGCGTGCGGCGGGAGAGCCGGATGGCGTCGGCCGCCGAGCGCAGGTCGCCGCGGACCAGGGTGAGGTCGCCGGCCTCGATCGCGGCGTCGGTGCCGGTGCCCATCGCCAGGCCCAGGTCGGCCTGGGCGAGGGCGGCCGCGTCGTTGACGCCGTCGCCGACCATCGCCACGACCCTGCCCTCGGCCTGGAGCCGCTTGACGGTGGCGACCTTGTCCTGCGGCATGACCTCGGCGATGACGTGCTCCGGGGCGATGCCGACCTCGGCGGCGACGGCCTCGGCGACCGCCCGGTTGTCGCCGGTCAGCAGCACCGGACGCAGGCCCAGCGCGCGCAGCCGGGCGATCGCCTCGGCGCTGGTCGGCCTGACCGCGTCCGCGACCTCCAGGACGGCCCGGGCCTCGCCGTCCCAGCCCACCGCGATCGCGGTCCGCCCGGCCGCCTCGGCCGCGGCCTTGGCGCGGGCCAGGACGGGCGGCAGGTGCTGGGCCCGGTCGGCGAGCAGGGCCTCGCGCCCGGCCACCACCGCCCGGCCCTCGACGACGCCCTGCACGCCCCTCCCGGGGAGGTTGCGGAAGTCCTCGACCGGCGGCAGCGCGCCGGTCCGCTCCGCGGCGGCGGTGGCGATGGCTGCGGCGATCGGGTGTTCGGAGGCGTGCTCCAGGGCGCCGGCCAGGCGCAGTGCCTCGGTCTCGCCGACGCCCTCGGCGGTGTGCACCGCGAGCAGGGTCATCCGGCCGGTGGTGACGGTGCCGGTCTTGTCCAGGACGACGGTGTCGACCTTGCGGGTGGTCTCCAGCACTTCGGGGCCCTTGATCAGGATGCCCAGCTGGGCGCCGCGGCCGGTGCCGACCATGAGCGCGGTCGGGGTGGCCAGGCCCAGGGCGCACGGGCAGGCGATGATCAGCACGGCCACGGCGGCGGTGAACGCCTCGGTGGGGCTGTCGGAGGCCAGGAGCCAGCCGACCAGGGTGGCGAGCGCGAGCAGGATGACGACCGGGACGAAGACGGCGGAGATCCGGTCGGCGAGGCGCTGGGCGGCGGCCTTGCCGTTCTGGGCCTCTTCGACCAGTCGGGCCATCCGGGACAGCTGGGTGTCCGCGCCGATCCGGGTGGCCTCGACGACCAGCCGGCCGCCGGCGTTGACGGTGGCGCCGGTGACCTGGTCGCCGACGGAGACCTCGACCGGTACGGATTCGCCGGTGAGCATCGAGGCGTCCACCGCCGATCCGCCCTCGACCACCGTGCCGTCGGTGGCGATCTTCTCGCCCGGCCGGACCACGAACCGGTCGCCCACGGCCAGGCCGCCGACCGGGATCCGGACCTCGGCCCCGCCGCGCAGCACGGTGACGTCCTTGGCGCCGAGGTCGAGCAGGGCGTGCAGGGCGGCCCCGGCCCGGCGCTTGGAGCGGGCCTCCAGGTGGCGGCCGAGCAGGATCAGCACGGTGACGGCGGCGGCCGTCTCCAGGTAGAGGGTGGACGAGGCGTCGGTGTCGCCGATCGCCAGTGAGAAGTCGTGGTGCATGCCGGGCAGGCCCGCGTGGCCCCAGAACAGTGCCCAGAAGGACCAGCCGAAGGCGGCCAGGGTGCCGAGCGAGACCAGGGTGTCCATGGTCGCGGCGCCGTGCTTGAGGTTGGTCCAGGCGGCGCGGTGGAACGGCAGGCCGCCGTAGACCACGACCGGGCCGGTGAGGGCGAAGGCGAGCCACTGCCAGTTGGCGAACTGGAGGGCCGGGATCATCGACAGCATGACCACCGGGACGCTGAGGACGGCGCTGATCAGCAGCCGGTCGTACAGCGGGTCGGCGGTGTCGGTACCGGCACCGCTACTGGCGTCGGCGTCGGCGCCGGTCGGGAGGGCGGGGGCCGGGGGCGGCGGGAGCTCGGCGGTGTAGCCGGTGCGCTCGACGGTGGCGATCAGGTCCTCGACCGTCACCCCGGGGCCGTAGTCGACCCGGGCCTTCTCGGTGGCGAGGTTGACGGTGGCTTCGACGCCGTCCATCCGGTTGAGCTTCTTCTCGATCCGGGTCGCGCAGGAGGCGCAGGTCATGCCGCCGATCGACAGCTCGACCCGGTCCCGGACCCCGGGGGTGCCCTGGACGCCGGGGGCGGTGGTGACCAGTTCGCTTCGCTCGCTCATGCGGATCGGCTCCTCGGCAGCTCCTCGGTGGGGGTGTACGGCGGGGTCCGCTGCCCGGGCCCCGCCGTACCGGGTGTGCAGGGAGGCCTAGGCGCTGCGGCCGACCAGTTCGTAGCCGGCCTCGTCGACGGCGCTGCGGACCTGGTCGTCGTCCAGCGGGGCGAGGGAGGAGACCGTCACGGTGCCGGCCTTGGAGTCGGCGGCGACCTCGGTGACGCCGGTGAGGGCGGAGAGTTCCTCGCTGATCGCCTTCTCGCAGTGGCCGCAGCTCATGCCGGTCACGGTGTAGGTGGTGGTGCTGGACATCCGGGCCTCCGGGAGGTGTGGCGCCCCGGGCGTCGGCCCGGGCTCTACTCTGACAACACCATACCCCTCAGGGGTATTTCCGGGAGGGGCGGGTGAAGTGGCGCGCGTCACGGACGCGTGCGCCGGTCGAGCGTATGCGCCGGACCGCCTCAGGCCGGGGAGGCCGGGAGCTGGGCCGGGATCGGCGCGCGCTCGCGCCGGATCAGCAGCCGCAGCCAGAGCAGCCCGCCCAAGGAGACCACGAGCAGCCCGGCCGTGTCGTAGAGGGTGTACAGGTGCACCTGCTCGCTGGTGGGATCGGGCATGTGGCCGAGCTCGAACAGCGCGTGCTGCCAGGAGCTCGCGGTGGTCTTGGCGACCAGCCAGACGGCGATGCCGCTCGTGCTGTCCCAGAGCGCGTGCAGCAGCGATACGCCCAGGTAGGTGACGACGACCGGGGTGGTGAAGCGGAAGCGCCCGCCGCGGCGCTCGCTGAACAGCACCCCGCCGATGATCGCCGTCCACAGGATGTGGCCGACCGGCGCGAGCACCCCGCGCAGGATCTCCGTCTCGACCAGGTCCTCGAGCGAGAGTCCCTGGATGCTCAGCACGGCGTTGAACGCGTACCCGGCGCTCTCGAACGCGGCGAACCCCGCGCCGACGGTGGCGCCGAGCACCAGCCCGTGCCGCAGCCCGCTGACCCGCAGCCGGCGGCTCACCATGACCAGGGCGGCCAGCTTGGCCGCCTCCTCGATCAGGCCGACGGTGACGTACATCCAGGCCGAGGGCGAGACCAGGTAGCTCTCCAGCACCGAGGCGCCCAGGACGCCGATGATGCCGCCGATGCCGAAGCAGGCGAAGAGCCGGTCCGGGCCGAGGTCGCCGGCGTAGTGCTCGTAGGCCCAGATCACCAGGGTGGCCGGGACCAGGAAGCTGCCGAGCAGCACGATCGTCGGGACGAGGTTGCTGTTCCCGGTGAGGAACGTGACGACGACGGTGGCGCCCCAGAGCAGCAGGCCGACGGCGAAGACCTTCAGCCAGTGGTCGGACGTGGCCGTCGTGCGGGCCGGGGCGTCGGAGATGCGGGGGGTGTTGCGGTAGCCGGACACCGGACGGGGCCTCCTCGGGGTAGCCGCTTTGGTCGAACTGTATGACAAATAGGGCATTTGGGGGCGATCGGGGCGCTCGTGCGGCGGGTCGGCGGACGCGGTGGACGGACACGCGGTAGGCGGGCGGGTGGGCGCCGCGAACGTCCCTTATGTTCGGTATGTGTTCCCGACCCGCCGTGCCCAGTCCCCCTCGGCCCCCAGCGCCGCCGGGCTGCCGCCGGACCGGCGGCGCGGCGCCCTGCTGGCCGCCGACCTCCAGGACGTGCCGTTCTGGCGGCGCGCCAGCCCGGCGCTGCTCGCCGTGCTCCTGGTCGCACTCGCTGACCTCCTCTCCGGCAAGGACCGCTACCTGGCACCGCTGATGACCGTCGTCCCGGCCGCCGCCGCGCTCACCCTCAGACCGGGCGAACTGCTCGCCGTCTGCGCGCTCGGTCTGCTCGCGGTCTTCGGGCTCAGCCACTACGACCAGGTCGACAACATCAACGACGCACGCTTCCTTTACGGTGCGATGGTCAGCTACGCCGTGCTGACGGTCTTCTCCGCCTGGGTCGCCAAGATCCGGATGCGGCGCGCGGCGGCCTTCGCGGCCGTCAGCTCCGTCGCCGAGGCCGCCCAGCGGGCCCTGCTGCAGCTGCCCGGGCCGGCCGTCGGGCCGCTGCGGCTGGCCGTCCGGTACGTGTCGGCGGCCGACGCCTCACGGATCGGCGGGGACCTGTACTCGGTGCTGGAGACGCCGCACGGCACCCGGGTCGCGGTCGGGGACGTCCGGGGCAAGGGGCTCTCCGCCGTGCAGACCGCGGCCGTGGTGCTGGGCGCGTTCCGGGAGGCCGCGTACGACGAGGCCGGGCTGCGGGGCGTCGCGGCGCGGATCGAGGCCAGCGTCGAGCGGCACGTCCCGGACGGGGAGTTCACCACCGCGCTGTTCGCGGAGTTCCGCACGCCCGGGGTGATGGAACTGCTGCAGTACGGGCACGTTCCGCCGATCCGCGTCGACGGCGACGGGCGGGCGCACGTGCTGGACGCCCCCGACCCCTGGGTGCCGCTCGGCCTCGGACGGCTGGCGGCCGGCGAACCGGCCAGCTGGGACCAGCCGTTCGGGGCGGAGGACGTCCTGGTGCTCTGCACGGACGGGGTGGTCGAGGCGCGGCACCGCAAGAGCGGGGAGTTCTACCCGCTGGCGGAGCGGGTCGGGCCGCTGGTGCGGGGCGCCACGCGGTCGGAAGGGGATCTGGAGGCGGCGGTGGGGCGGGTGTACGCGGACCTGCTCGCGCACACGGGCGGGGAACTGCGGGACGACGCCCTGCTGCTGCTGATCGCCAGGACGGACGGCTGACGGCCGGATGGCTGAGGGCCGGAGGACTCTCTCCTCGCGCGGGCGCCCGCGCGAGGAGTAGAGGGTCTCTCAGGACGCGGTGACGTCGGCGAGGGCGCGGAAGAGCAGGGCGGTGGAGGTGGCGCCCGGGTCCTGGTGGCCGATGCTGCGCTCGCCGAGGTAGGAGGCGCGGCCCTTGCGGGCCTGGAGGGGGACGGTGTCGCGGGCGCCCTGGTCGGCGGCGTCGGCGGCCGCCGACGCCGCCTCGGGGAGGGCGGCCCCGGCGCCGGCCGCGGCGCGGAAGGCGGCGACGGCCGGGGTGTAGGCGTCGACGATGGTCTTGTCCCCGGGCACGGCCTTGCCGAGGGCGCGGACGGCGTCCAGGCCGGCCGCCAGTGCCTCGGCGACGGCGGCCGGGCCGACGGGGTCGGCGGAGCCGGGCGGGGCGGGATCGGGCAGGGCGGCGCCGATGGCGCGGAAGGCCTTGCCGTAGAGCGGGCCGGAGGCGCCGCCGACCTTGGAGATCAGCGTGCTGCCCACCTTGGTGAGCACGGCGCCCGGGCCGGCCGGCTGGAGGCCGTCGAGGGCTGCCAGGGCGGCGGAGAAGCCGCGCCGGAGGTTGCTGCCGTGGTCGCCGTCGCCGATCGCCGAGTCCAGCTCGGTGAGCCGGTCCTGCTCCTTCTCGACGGCCGCGGCGATCGCGCGGACCCAGGCCTCGGCGAGGGGGGTGTCGAATTCCATGACGTCTCCCGGCTCAGGCCCGCTTGAGGGCGGGGGTGTCGACGGGCGCGTCCCACAGCTCCAGCAGCTGCGGGTCGACCTTGGTGAGGGTGAGCGAGAAGCCCGCCATGTCCAGGCTGGTGACGTAGTTGCCGACCAGGCTGCGGGCCACCGTGATGCCGCGCTCGGCGAGCCGGGCGGCGACCTCGCCGTAGGCGATGTACAGCTCCAGCAGGGGGGTCGCGCCGAGGCCGTTGAGCAGGGCGATCACCTCGTCACCCGGGGCCAGGTGGTGGTCGGCGAGGACGGTGTCGACCACCTCGGCGGCCAGCGCGCGGGCCGGGCGCAGCTTCTCGCGGCGGCGGCCGGGCTCGCCGTGGATGCCGACGCCAACCTCGATCTCGTCCTCGGGCAGGTCGAAGCCGGGCTTGCCGGCGGCCGGGGTGGTGGCCGCGGTGAGTGCGATGGCGAAGGAGCGGGAGGCGGCGTTGACCCGCTCGCCCAGGGCGGCCACCTCGTCGAGCGGGGCGCCGCGTTCGGCCAGCGCCCCGGTGGCCTTCTCGACCAGGACGGTCGCCCCGGTGCCGCGGCGGCCGGCCGTCCAGGTGGAGTCCTCGACCGCGACGTCGTCATCGATCAGGACGGTGCGGACCGCCAGGCCCTCCTCGGCGGCGAGTTCGGCGGCGAGCTCGAAGTTCATCACGTCGCCGGTGTAGTTCTTCACGATGAAGACGACGCCGGCGCCGCTCTCCACGGCCTTGGCGGCGGCCAGCATCTGGTCCGGTACCGGGGAGGTGAAGACCTCGCCGGGACAGGCGGCGTCCAGCATGCCGGGGCCGACGAAGCCGCCGTGCAGCGGTTCGTGGCCGGAGCCGCCGCCGGAGATCACCGCGACCTTGGGCCCGGCCGGGCGGGTGGCCCGGGTGATCACCCGGTTGGGGATGTCCACCGTCAGCTCGGGGTGGGCGGCGGCCACTCCGGCCAACGCGTCCTCCAGGACGCTCTCCGGGGTGTTGATCAGCTTCTTCAACGCTCTTCGCTCCCTTGTGCGGGTCGTCGGCCGTGGACGCTGCTGCCCCGACGCTACGCCAGACGGGGGCGGCGGGCACGGGGTGCGACACGCGGGATTCGAGTCACTCTCCCGGAGTAGCGGCGTCGGCCGCGGGGTCGGTCGTAGGGTCGGTCGCATGAGCGAACACGTGGGTATCGTCCTGGTCTCGCACAGCGCCCGACTGGCCGCCGGGCTGCGCGAGCTGCTCTCCGAACTCGCCTCGGGCGGCGTGCGGGTGGTGTGCGCGGCGGGGACGGAGGACGGCGGGCTCGGCACCAGCTACGACCTGATCGCGCGGGCCGTCGCCGAGGCGGACGGCGGGGCGGGCGTGGTCGTGCTGCCGGACCTCGGCAGCTCGGTGCTCACCGCCGTCACGGTGCTGGAGGACGAGCCGCGCCCGGGCGTGCGGCTGGTGGACGCGCCGTTCGTGGAGGGCGCGGTGGCGGCCGCCGTCACCGCCTCGACCGGGGCGGCGCTGGCGGAGGTGGTCGCGGCGGCCGAGGAGGCCCGCTCGTTCCGGAAGCTGTGAGGCCGCAGCTGTGAGGCCGTCGTGGTGAAGCCGTTGTGGTGAGGCGGTCGTGGCGAGGCGGTCGTGGTGAGGTCGTCGTGGTGTGGCCGCGGTCGTGAAGGCCGCAGCGGTGATGCCGCGGCCGTGACGCCGGGGCGGCTACTTGGCGTCGGCGTAGCAGTCCACCACCGCCGTGGTGAGCGGGAAGCGGACCGGGGTGTCGCCGAACACCAGGCGGCGGGCCTCGTCGGCCGCCTCGGCGACCGCGGCGGCCACCTCGTCGGCGAGGTTGGCCGGGGTGTGCACGATCACCTCGTCGTGCTGGAAGAACACCAGGTGCGGGCGCTCCGCCGGGCCGGCCACCGGAAGCTCGCCCAGTCGGCGGCGCAGGGCGGCGAGCAGGGCGAGCGCCCAGTCGGCGGCGCTGGCCTGGATGACGAAGTTGCGGGTGAAGCGGCCGCGGGCGCGGGCCTGCCGGCCGCCGGCCTCGCCGGCCGTGTCGGGGGACTCGGTGAGGTCGAGGAACTCGGCGGAGGCGGGCGGGCAGACCCGGCCCAGCCGGGAGGCGACCACCCCGCCGTCCTCGCCGGTGCGGGCGGCGGCCTCGACGTAGCCCATCGCGGCGGGGTAGCGGTGGCGCAGGGTGTTCAGCAGCGGGCCGATGTCGCCGCTGGTCTGCCCGTACATGGCGCCGAGCAGGCCGAGCTTGGCCTTGTCGCGGTCGCCCTGGAAGGCGTTGGCGGCCAGCGCCTCGTACAGGTCGCCGCCGGCGGCGGTGCGGGCCAGCCCGGCGTCCTGGGAGAGGGCGGCGAGCACCCGGGGCTCCAGTTGGGCGGCGTCGGCGACGACCAGCAGCCAGCCCGGGTCGGCGACGACGGCGCGGCGCAGGATGCGCGGGATCTGCAGCGCGCCGCCGCCGCGGCTGGCCCAGCGCCCGGAGACCACGCCGCCGACCACGTACTCGGGCCGGAACCGGCCGCCGCGGGCCCAGGCGTCCTGCCAGGCCCAGCCGTGCGCGGCATGGATGCGGGACAGCTCCTTGTAACGGATCAGCAGCGCGGCGGCCGGGTGGGTGACGCCCTTGAGCTCCCAGGAGCGGGTGGAGCCGAGCTGGATGCCGTTCTCGGCGAAGGCGCGCAGCACCTGGGTGTGCGAGTCGGGGTTGAACGGGCGCCCGCCGAGGGCCTGTTGGAGTTCGGCGGCGAGGTCGGCGAGCAGTCTCGGCTGGGCGCCGGGGACGGTCGGGCGGGGGCCGAGGAGTTCGGTGAGCAGCTGGTCGTGGACGTCGGCGCGCCAGGGCAGCCCGTCGTGCGCCATCTCGGCGGCGACCAGCGCGCCGGCGGACTCGGCGGCGACCAGCAGCCGGAACCGGTGCCGGGCGGCCGGGTCGGCGATCGCGGCGATCCGGCGCTGCTGCTCGGCGTGGACGGCGACGACGGCGGTCAGCGGGTCCGCGCCGGGCGGCAGTTGCAGCCGGTCGGGCGCGAACAGGGTGTCCTGCCCGTCGTCGGCCTCGGCGGAGCCGGGCTCGGGCAGGTCGTCCGGGACGGGCAGGCCGCGCAGCCGGGACCAGGCGGCGCCGAGCGAGCGCGGCGCGCCGAACCGGCCCTCGTGCGCCAGCAGCAGGGCCTCGACCAGGCGCAGGTCGTGGCAGCGGGCGAGCCGGTCGGGCAGCCGGGGCAGCAGCGGCGCGTAGGCGCTGTCGGTGGCGGCCCACACCCAGCGGGGCCCCGGCGCACCGCTTCCGGCGGCCTCCCGGGCGGCGACGGCGGCGGCGAAGTCGGGGACCTTCTCGGGCGGGCCGAGCGGGGTGCCGGCGTCGTCGAGCGGCTGGAGCCGGCCGCCGGGGCCGTGCGGGTCGGGGGCGAGGGCCGTCCTGGGTGCCACGGGGGCGTCTCCTCTCCGGCGCGCTGTTCCGGCGTGCGGGTACGGGCACGGGTGTGCGGTCGTTCGGGTGTCCGGGCTCGACGTTAACGGGTGGGTACGACAACGGGGGCGGGGGCGCATAGGCAGGGTGGGTGACACGGCGTAGGGTCGGCGAAATGACCGAGAACCCGTTCTTCAAGCCCAGCCCCCTGGTCTACGAACTGCCGCCCTTCGCCGAGATCCGGCCGGAGCACTTCCTGCCCGCGTACGAGCGCGGGATGGCGGAGCAGCTGGCCGAGATCGCGGCGATCACCGCGGATCCGCGGCCGCCGACGCCGGACAACACCCTGGTCGCCCTGGAGCGTTCCGGGGAGCTGCTGCGCCGGGTGGACGCGGTGTTCCGCAACCAGTCGGCCTCGGACACCAGCGAGCTGGTCGACGAGGTGGAGACCGCGGTGAGCCCGCTGCTGGCCGCGCACCACGACGCGATCCACCTGGACCGCGCCCTGTTCGCGCGGATCGAGGAGCTGTACGGGCGCCGCGCCGAGCTGGGTCTGGACCCGGAGTCGCTGCGGCTGCTGGAGACCCGGCACACCCGTTTCGTCCGCTCCGGCGCCCGGCTGGGCGAGGCCGAGCAAGCCCGGCTGCGCGAGCTGAACGCCGAACTCGCCGCGCTCGGCACGACGTTCCAGCAGAACGTGAACGCCGCCACCAAGGCCGCCGCGCTGGTCGTGGACGCGGCCGAGGAACTGGACGGGCTGTCCGCGGACGAGGTCGCCGCCGCTGCGGAGAACGCCCGGGTGCTCGGGTACGAGGGCCGGTTCGCGCTGTCCCTGAAGAGCACCTCCGGCCAGCCCGAACTGGCCCGGCTGACCGACCGGTCGGTGCGCGAGCGGCTGCTGGCGGCCTCGCTCGACCGGGGCCTGGCGGCCAACGGCCCGCTGGCGATCAGGATGGCCGGGCTGCGCGCCGAGCGGGCCGCGCTGCTGGGGCACCCGAGCCACGCCGCGTACGTGGTGGAGGACGAGACCGCGGGCACGGTGGAGGCGGTGTCCGGGCTGCTGGCCCGGCTGGTGGGTCCGGCGGTGGCCAATGCCCGCCGGGAGGCCGCCGAGCTGGCCAAGCTGGCGGCGGCGGACGGGATCGAGGAGATCGCCGCGCACGACTGGGCGTACTACTCGGAGAAGGTCCGGCAGAGCTCCTACCAGGTGGACGCGGCGGTGCTGCGCCCGTACTTCGAGCTGGAGCGGGTGCTCCGGGACGGCGTGTTCTTCGCGGCGGGGCTGGCGTACGGGCTGACCTTCACCGAGCGGCCCGACCTGACGGCCCACCACCCGGACGCGCGGGTCTTCGAGGTGTTCGAGGAGGACGGCGGTTCGCTGGGCCTGTTCATCGGCGACTTCCACGCCCGGGCGTCCAAGCGCGGCGGTGCCTGGATGGACGAGCTGGTGAGCCAGTCGGGGCTGACCGGTCGGCGGCCGGTGGTGCTCAACAACCTGAACATCGCCCGCCCGGCGCCGGGCGAGCCGGTGCTGCTGGCCTGGGACGAGGTGCGCACGCTCTTCCACGAGTTCGGGCACGCGCTGCACGGGCTGTTCTCGGACGTGCGGTACCCGCTGTTCGCGGGCACCTCGGTGCCCCGGGACTTCGTCGAGTTCCCCTCGCAGGTCAACGAGATGTGGATGGTCCGGCCGGAGGTGCTGGCCAACTACGCGCGCCACCACGTGACCGGGGAGCCGCTGCCGGCCGATCTGGTCGAGCGGATGGTGGCGGCCGAGGGCTTCGGGGAGGGCTTCCGGACGGTGGAGTACCTCGCGGCGACGCTGCTGGACTGGGCCTGGCACACCGTGCCGCAGGGCCGGGAGATCGCGGACGCCGAGGAGTTCGAGGCACGGGCGCTGGCGGAGGCCGGGATCGCGGTGCCGGCGATCCCGCCGCGCTACCGGACGGCGTACTTCCAGCACGTCTTCGCCAGCGGCTACAGCGCCGGGTACTACGCGTACATCTGGTCGGAGGTGCTGGACGCCGACACCGTGCAGTGGTTCGAGGGCAACGGGCGCGCGGTGCGGGAGAGCGGCGAGCTGTTCCGGCGCGAGCTGCTGGCGCGCGGCTACGGCCGGGACCCGCTGGAGTCCTTCCGCGCGGTGGTCGGCCGGGCGCCGGAGACCGGTCCGCTGCTGGCGCGGCGGGGCCTGCTCTAGCCGCCTCCCGGGCGGCCCCGGCGGCGGTCAGCGCGGTGTGACCGTGACCGTCACCGGGGTGCCCGGGCGGGCGTGCGGGAGGCGGATCCGGACGGTGCCGGCCCGCCCGCCGGCCGGCTGCTCGACGTCGACGCGGGCGGCGGCGGGGGTGACGGTCACCTCGGCGCCGTGCGGGAACGCCGCCGGGGGCAGGACGAGTTCGCTGCCGTGCCGGGTGCCGTCGGCGCTCCAGCGGACGGTGGCGGCGTCGGTGCGCACGTCCGTCCCGGCGACGGCCGCCGGGTACGGACCGAAGGCGGGCTCGTCGCCGGGGGCGGGGCGCCCGGCCGGGTCGAGCGCGCAGTAGCCGCCGGTGCCGCGGCACCAGTACCACATGGTCCAGCCCTCGGCGAAGCCGTCCATCGCGGCGACCTGCCGGCGGACCAGCAGGGTGTTGCCCGGCCTGCGGGAGTCGGGCGGGCCCCATTCGCCGACCAGGACGGGCAGGCGGTGGGCGGCGGGGTAGGCGGTGACGGCGGCGGTGTAGCGCTCGACGAAGCCGTCGGCCGGGTCCCAGTCGGCGCCGTTCTCGACCGCGGTGTCGTAGAAGTGCGGTGCGTAGCCGAGCCGGGGCGGGCCGGGGCGCGGGTCGTCGAAGCCGGGCAGCCGGGTGGGCACGCCCTGGCCGACCAGGACGGTGGGTTCGACGAGCAGCCAGGCGCGATGGTCGACCCGGCGCACGGCGGCGATCAGGCGGCGGTACATGTCGGCGAGCCGGCCCTGTTCGAGGGCGGCGGAGGCGGCGGCGAGCACGGCCGGGTCGCTCGGGTCGCCGTCCACCGGGCCGAACGGCTCGTTGAACAGGTCGTAGCCCAGCAGCGAGCGGTGGCCGCGCAGTTCGAGGGCGAGCCGGGTGTAGAAGTCGGCCTGCCAGGCGCGCAGGTCGGGGTCGTCGTAGAGGTGGCGGAAGGCGGCCTGGACGGCGGGCTGGAAGTAGCCGGCGAACCAGTCGTTCGGGTCGGGGGTGAACGGCAGGCCGTCGTCCCGGGTGGCCCAGGGCGGGATGCCGCGGTCGCCGCCGCCGAACGCCGGCCCGTAGACGTCCTGGTGCAGGTCGACCAGGGCGAGCAGGCCGTACCGGTCGGCCCAGCCGAGGAGTTGGCGCAGCCGGTGCAGTTCGGCCGGGTCGAGGCGGCCGCGGACGGGCTCCAGCCTGTTCCAGGAGACCGCCACCCGGATCAGGGTGAAGCCCTGTGCGGCCAGGGACTTGAGGTCGGCCTCGGTGGTCTCGGCGTACTTGTCGAGGTTGAAGCCGCGCAGTTGGAGGCGGCGGCCCTGGGCGTCGGTGAAGGCGGTGCGGCCGTCGGGGCCGGTGGCCGTCGCGGTGGGGAACCGCGCGGGCGGGCCGGTGTGCGCGGCGGCGGGGGTGGCGGGGGCCGCGGTGAGGGTCGTGGTGGCGGCGAGCAGCAGGGTGGCGGCGGTGCGGCGCAGGTGCATCGGGACCTCGTACGGCGCGGGGGTGGGGGCCCGATGATGCCCGCGGTGCCGCGTGTCGCACAAGGGCCTTGCGCGGAAGGGGAGTTCAGTCGGCGTCCGGGGTCGGGGCCGGGGTCGGGGCCGGGGTGGCGGGGGTGGGCAGGTCCGCGGCGGCGGCCAGGCGGCCCCAGAGCAGGTCGGCGAGCGCCTGCACCATGCGGGTGCGCGAGCAGGGTCTGGTCTCCAGCCACCAGTCGCCGGCCGCCAGCACCATGCCGGTGATGCCCCGGCCCCAGGCCTCGGCGAGCAGCTCGCGGTCCGCGCCGAGGTCGACCTGGCTCTGCACGGCCCGGGTGATCTCCGCGGCGATCTGGCGCAGCGCGGGGGCGAGCGCGGTGCCGGCGCCGCTCGGGTCGCCCGGTTCGGGGTGGGTGAGCAGCCGGTAGACCTGCGGGCGGGCCTCGATCCCGGCCAGGTAGGTGTCCAGGACGTGTTCGACCCGGTCGCGGCGCTCCAGCGGTGCGGCGAGGGCGGCCCGGACGGCGGCCAGCAGGCCGCCGGTGTGGCGCTCGGTGAGGGCTGTGATCAGGCCGTTCCGGTCGCCGAAGTGGCGGTAGAGGATCGGTTTGGTGATGCCGGCCTCGGCGGCGATGGCGTTCATGCTGGCGGTCGGGCCGTCCCGCTGGATGACCCGGTCGGCGGCGTTGAGCAGCTGCTCGCGGCGGGGCTCTCGGGACATGTGCTGCTCCTCGGGGTCGGGGTCTGACCGGGCGTTGACACCAGTTACCAATCAGTAGCAGACTCCGACGATGTTACCCGAGGTAACCCCCCTGGTCGGCCGTACCCCTTCTTCGGAGGCAAGCACCATGAGCAGCACGTTCTCGCTGGACCCGGGCGCGGACCAGCTCGCCGTACGCGACTGGCTGCACGGCTTCGCCGCCGACGTCGTCCGCCCCGCCGCGGCCGAGTGGGACGAGCGCGAGGAGACCCCCTGGCCGATCATCCAGGAGGCCGCCAAGCTGGGCATCTACTCGCTGGACTTCTACGCCCAGCAGTACTTCGACCCCTCCGGCGTCGGCATCCCGATCGCCATGGAGGAGCTGTTCTGGGGCGACGCGGGCATCGGGCTGTCCATCGTCGGCACCACGCTGGCCGCCGTCGCGGTGCTCGCCAACGGCACCGACGAGCAGATCGGCACCTGGACCCCGCAGATGTTCGGCACCCCGGACGACCTCAAGGTGGCCGCGTTCTGCTCCTCCGAGCCCGACGCCGGCTCCGACGTCTCCGCGCTGCGCACCCGGGCGGTGTACGACGGGGCCAAGGACGAGTGGGTGCTCAACGGCACCAAGACCTGGGCCACCAACGGCGGCATCGCCGCCGTCCACGTCGTCGTCGCCACCGTCGACCCGGAGCTGGGGGCGAAGGGCCAGGCCTCCTTCGTCGTCCCGCCGGGCACCCCCGGACTGAGCCAGGGCCAGAAGTTCAAGAAGCACGGCATCCGCGCCTCGCACACCGCCGAGGTGGTGCTGGACGACGTCCGGGTGCCCGGCAGCTGCCTGCTCGGCGGCAAGGAGAAGCTGGACGAGCGGCTGGCCCGGGCCCGCGAGGGGGTCAAGCGCCCGGGGGGCAGGGGCAACGCGGCGATGGCCACCTTCGAGGCCTCCCGGCCGGCCGTCGGCGCGCAGGCGATCGGCATCGCCCGGGCCGCGTACGAGGTGGCGCTGGACTACGCGAGGACCCGCGAGCAGTTCGGCCGCCCGATCATCGACAACCAGGGCGTGGCCTTCCAGCTCGCCGACATGAAGACCCGGATCGACGCCTCCCGCCTGCTGGTGTGGCGGGCCTCCTGGATGGCGGCCAACAACCAGCCGTTCACCGCGGCCGAGGGCTCGATGTCCAAGCTGTACGCGGGCGAGACGGCCAAGTGGGTCACCGCGCAGGCGATGCAGATCCTCGGCGGCAACGGCTTCACCCGGGAGTACCCGGTGGAGCGGATGCACCGGGACAGCGCGATCTACTCGATCTTCGAGGGGACCAGCGAGATCCAGCGGCTGGTGATCGCGCGGGCGATCTCGGGGATGCCGATCCGCTGAGCCCGCTGGGTCCGTCGAGCCTGCTGAGCCCGTCGGGCTACCGGGCCGCCCAGAAGGCGAGTCCGGCGGTGAGCGCGCCCACCGCCGCGCCGACGATGGTCTGCGCGGTGGTGTGGTCCCGCAGCACCACCCGGGACCAGCCGATCGCCGCGACCAGCGGGGCGAGCAGCAGCCACAGCGGGCCGAGCGCGATCCCGAGGCAGACCACCGCGCCGGCGGCGACGGCGGTGTGCACGGAGACCTTCCACCAGACGGTGATCACCAGGATCGGGACCAGCGAGGCGAACATCGCCAGCACCATCGCGGTCAGGTCGGCCGGGGCGTCCAGCCAGAGCATCACGGCGAAGCTGGTCGCGACCGAGCCCATGATGAACGGGATGACGGTCAGCCGGCGCTGCCGATGGCCGACGTGGCGGTCCTCCAGGGTGCCCTTGCGGATGCCGCGCTGGATGAACATGGTCGGGATGACGGCCGCGAACAGGGCCGCGAAGGCCGCCCAGCCGAGGCCCGTCCAGCCGTAGCGGATGACGCCCATCAGCGGGAGCATCGCGATGATGACGTTCTTCGGCTCGACGCCGTCGGTGACCCGGCGGGCCCAGATCGTCCGGCTGGTGGGGGCGGTCGTGGCCTCGGTGGTCATCGGGGTGTGTGCTCCGGGTGCGCAAAGGGGTCGGCGTGAAGGGGCGGTGCGAGGGATCGGCGTGACGGGTCGGCGTGACGGGGGCGTCAGGGCGGGGGTGTCGGGACGGCCCGGCACCGATCGGATGATCGTACGCGAGCCCGTCCTCGCGGCCGGTGCCCGGACCCGGGGCCCGGTCCCGGTCGGAGTCGACGTCCGGTCCCGGTCGGAGCCGACGTCCGGACCCGGCGCCCGGCCCCGGTCAGAACCGCGCCGGGCGGCCCTCCAGGAAAGCGGCCAGCCCCTCGGACACGTCCGAGGTCTCCCGGGAACGGCGCTCCCAGGGCGCCAGCGCCTGTGCCGCCCGCTCCGCCGGGACGGCCAGCGCGGCCTTCACCGCGCCGATGGTCTGGGCCGAGCGCCGGGTCAGCAGACGGGCGAACTCCAGTGCCGCGGCGTCCAGTTCGGCGCCCGGCAGGACGCGCTCCGCCAGGCCCAGCGGCAGCGCGTCGCGGCCCGTCACCAACTCGCCGGAGAACAGCAGGTACTTGGCGCGGGCCGGGCCGACCAGCCGGGCCAGCCGTACGGTCGGCACCGCCGGGTAGACCACGCCGAGCTTGGCCGGGGTGATCCCCAGCCGGGCGTCCTCGGCGACGAACCGCAGGTCGCACGCGACGGCCAGCTGGCAGCCGCCGCCCACGCAGGCGCCCTGCACCACGGCGACGGTCGGATGCGGGAAGGCCGCCAGCGCCTCCTCGGCGGCGACGTTGACCGCGTGGTAGGCGTCCGCGCGCTCCGGATCGCCGTACACCTCGGCGAGTTCGGCGATGTCCGCGCCCGCGCTGAAGGTGCCGCCGGCGCCGGTGACCAGCAGGGCGCGCACCCCCGGCCGCTCGGCGAGGCGCAGCAGCACCTTCGGCAGCGCCTGCCAGATCTCCAGGGTCACCGCGTTGCGCCGGTGCGGTCGGGCGAACTCCAGGACGGCGACGCCGTCCTCGCCGACGTACGCGTGCAGGCCCTCGGCGTGGGCTGGCAGGGCGGAGCGGTCCCGCGTGAGCAGCGGCTGGTCCATGCGCACCTCCGGGCGGTCGTGGTGCGCCCACTCTCTCAGGAGGCGACGGCGCAGTAGTCTCCGAGGCCGCCCTCGACCAGGGCGAAGGCGCGCGCGGCCCGGTCGAGGGCGGCGGGCAGGGCGGCCGCGGCGCGTTCGCCGGTCAGCATCCGGCGCTGGTTCTCGGTGGTCAGGGCCAGTCGGGCGGCGAGCAGTTGGGCGGCGGCGATCTGTGCGGTGAGCTCGTCGTGGGCCGGGTCCTGGGCGAGGAGTTCGGTGGTCAGCAGGCCCTGCGCGTGCCGGCCGAAGCCGGCGGTGGCGCGCATCGCCAGGGCCGGTGTGCGGTGGATCAGCCGGACCACGTCGAGCACGAGCGGTTCGTCGCTCAACCCGGTGGCCGGGTCGTGCTGCTCCAGCGCGGCGAGGTACTGCTCGCGCAGCGCCGCCACCGCCGAGGCGCCGGGGGCGCGTTCGCGGACCACCCGGGCCGGCTCGTCGAGGTGCTGCTCCATGGGGGCCATGACCAGGTCTTCCTTGGTGGGGAAGTAGTTGAAGACGGTCATCTTGGACACCTCGGCGGCGGCCGCGATCTCGGCCACCGAGACCTGGTCGAAGTCCCGCTCGGCGAACAGCCCGATGGCGGTGCGCCAGATCCGGATGCCGGTCTGGATCTTCTTGCGCTCGCGCAGCGGAAGGGCGTCGAGGTCGCGGTCGTCGTCGGGGCTGAAGCCGGTGTGCGTCACCATGGTTCGACTGTACCAGGATCAAAGATCGACCAGGATGAAGATTGAGCCAAGCTTAAGAATTGACCAGGTATAAAAAAACTGCCATGGTGGGGACGTGCCGCCGGCCGCACCGGCCCGGCCCGAACTCCACCGACCCTGGGGGGACTTACCGATGGCACCCGCTGCCCTGATGACACCGGCCCAGCGCAACCTGGGCATGCTGCTCTGCCTGGTCACGATCGTGCTGGCCGTGCTCGACATGAACATCGTGTCCGCGGCCACCGTGCCGATCGTCCGGGAGCTCGACCCCGTCCACGGCGTGGACCGACTGCCCTGGCTGATCAGCTCGTTCGCTCTCGCCGCGACCGCGCTGCTGCCGCTCTACGGCAAGCTCTGCGACCTGTACGGCGCCAAGCGCGTGCTGCTCGGCGCGGTCGGCACCTTCCTGGTCGGCTCGGCGCTCTGCGGGTTCGCGCAGTCGATGGGCCAGCTGATCGCCTTCCGGGCCGTCCAGGGCATCGGCGGCGGCGGGCTGATGAGCGTCACCATGGTGGTCATCGCCCACCTCAAGGACCCGGCCGAGCGCGGCAGCGGCAAGGGCGGCGCGATGGGCGGGGTCGTCGCGGGCATCGGCATGGCGGTCGGCCCGCTGATCGGGGCGCTGTTCACCGACCACCTCAGCTGGCGCTGGATCTTCTACATCAACCTGCCGCTCGGCGTGCTCGTCCTGGTCGGCACCGCCCTGGTGATCAAGCTGCCGCCGGCGGCCGGCCGCCGCAGCCTGGACTTCCTCGGCGCGTCCCTCGCCGCCGCCTTCGCGACCGGGCTGCTGCTGGTCACCGAGTGGGGCGGCAAGGACTACGCCTGGACCTCCCCGGTGATCCTCGGGCTCGTCGCCGCCACCCTGGCCGCGCTCGGCCTCTTCGTGTGGCGCCAGGCCACCGCCGCCGAGCCGGTGCTGCCGCTGTCGCTGTTCCGGATCAGCGTGGTGCGCCTCGGCTTCGCGATCCAGGGCCTGGTCGGGATGGGCATGACCGGCTCGATCGTCTACGTGATGCTCTACCTGCAGATCGCCCGCGGCATCGACCCCACCTCGGCCAGCCTCTACCTGATCCCGATGGCGGGCGGGATGACGGCGGCCGGCCTGCTGGCCGGCCGGCTCACCGCCCGCGGCCACGCGGAGCGCACCTTCCTGGTGGCCGGCGCGGGCTGTGCGGCGATCGCCCTGCTCCTGCTCGGGCTCAGCGGTCCGACCACCGGGTTGTGGGCGGTCTGCGGCGAACTCGTCCTGCTGGGCTTCGGGATGGGCCAGCTGATCGGCCAGCTGATCACGGTGGTGCAGGAGTCCGTCCCCCGGCACCAGCTCGGTGTCGCGACCACCGGGATCCGCTTCTTCCAGACCCTCGGCAGCGCGCTCGGCGCGGCGCTCTTCGGCACCGTGCTGGCCCGGGCCTTCGCGGACGGCGAGCCCGGCCTGCCGCTCGGCGCCGTCCGGACGCTCGGCGGCGCGGCCCGCGAGCACGCGCTGCGCAGCTTCACGGACGCGGTCGACGTGGTGTTCCTGTCGGCCGGCGGTCTGCTGGTGCTGGTCCTGCTGCTCGCGCTGCGGGTGCCCAGGACGGTGGTGGCGGCGGAGCCGCCGGTGCTGGCGGCCTGAGGGTCTGAGCGGTCTGAGGGGCCTGAGGGGCAGGGGCCCGGGGGTGACGGACCGGGGAGCGGCGGGGTCCGGTGGGACACGGGGGTGTCCACCGGGCCCCGCCGCGTCCGGTCAGGCCCCGGGCGTCCACTCCGGGGCCAGGATCGACCAGATCTGCTTGTCGTGGCGGACCCCGTTGTGCGGGTACCACTCGCGCAGGGTGCCGTCCAGGGTCATGCCGACCCGCTCGGCGACGGCCCGGCTGCGGGCGTTGCCGGCGGAGCACCACCACTCGGCGCGGTGCAGGCCGCGGGTGGTGAAGGCGTAGTCGAGCAGCCGCCGGACGCCGGCGGTGATCAGTCCGCCGCCCTCGCCGGCGGGCTCGGTCCAGGCGCCGATCTCGCAGACGCCGCTCTGGGCGTTGAAGCTCACGAACATCACGCCGCCGACCAGCGTGCCGTCCCGCCAGACGCCGTAGATCCGGCCGCTGTCGGCGGCCTGCTGGTCGGCGTAGCGCTGGAGGGTGGCGCGGGCGGAGTCGAGGTCGGTGGAGCGGGTGGCCCAGGGGATCCACGGGTCGGTGTGGGCGCGGGCGCGGTCGATGTGGGCCAGGAACTCGGCCGCCTGCCACGGCTCCAGCGGGCGCAGTTCGGCGTTCTCGGCGAGCGGTACGGCAAACATGGGCTGGCCTTTCACGGGATGCACGGTTCACGGGATGCGCGGTGTGCTGGGAACCATACATAACAAACGTTTGGTATGTACGATGACCCCCATGACACCGGCCCGTGGAGACCATGACGCCCGCCGCCTGGAAGTGTCCGAGGGCGTGTGGCGGGTGCTCTCCAGCCGCGGCTTCGAGGGGCTGACCCTGCGTGCCGTGGCCACCGAACTGGGCGCCTCCACCGGTCTGTTGACGCACTACTTCCCCAACAAGCGGGCCCTGCTGAGCCACGCGCTGGACGAGCTCGACCGGCGCTCCGGCTCCCGGCCCCGGCGCACCGCCCCCGCCGACGGCACCCCGCCGCCACCTCCCGGACTGGCCCGGCTGCGGGCCGCGCTGCTCGACGTCCTGCCGCTGGACGGGGCGGCGGTGGCCGGCAACCGGATCTGGGTCGGCTCCTGGGACGTCGCCCTGTCGGACCCCGCGCTCGCGGCCGCGCACGCGGGTCGCTACGCCCGCTCGCGCGAGGCCCTCGCGGTGCACGTCGCGGACGCCCAGCGGCTCGGGGAGCTCCCGGCCGGGGCCGACGCCGCCGCGCTCGCGACCGGCGCGCAGGCCTTCGTGCTCGGCCTGGTGGTGCAGGTGCTGTTCGCCCCGGCGGAGTTCCCGCCCGAGCGGCAGACCGCTCTGCTGGACGCCTACCTGGCCGGGCTCGCCACCGCCGGCTGACTCGCCACCGCCGGCTGAGCGGTCGGCCGGGTTCGCGATCACGGGCCGGGCGGACTGCCGGGTTCACGACCGAGCTGTTCCCGGCCGGGTCGGTGGGGCGGATCGTCCCCGGGGCGTGATTCGCCCGGAATTTCGGTTGTCCGGGTCTTCTCCCGCATCCGGTCCGCAGTGGCGGTCATCCGGATCGGCCGGTTATCGCAGTGGCCATGACACGGATAGTCACGGGTTAGGTGCGGTGGGTACGGGGAATCGGGCGGCGGGCGGACGGGATTTCCGGGAGCCCGTGGCGGCCGGGCAATGCGGCCGCCGGCCTGGCGGCCTGCGGGAATGGCGAGGTGGTGCCCCCAGCAGGATTCGAACCTGCGACCTACCGCTTAGAAGGCGGGTGCTCTATCCGCTGAGCTATGGGGGCGGGACGGGCTGCGCCCGGGCGGGCGTGACCGTGGCCGGGTCGGGCGACGAGCGCTGGGGGCGCGCGTGTCCGGCCCCGTACCGTGAGGGTGGGGGTGGGGGTCGGTGGGCCCTCGCCCTGTCGGGGACAGGATAAGGGTGCCCAGTTCCTCGGCCGAGTGTGACGACACCGCCGTTGGTGTGTCGGTTCGGTGGAGCGGTCCGATAATCGCAGGTGAACGCCGTGAGTGCAGCGGTCTGGGAGTGTTCCGAGCCGGACGTTGTGCAGTCGTTACGGGGCTGCCGCCCCACCCGTTATGGATTCGGCACGGAGAATGTGTCGTCACCGGTGCGGGTGGGGGGCCGTATTCGGCTTCCTCCGGTCGGATGACGTGCGCGGACGGTCGGCCGGCGCTGTTCCGGGGCGTGTCGGTTGGGGGCGACGAGCAGTCGGTTTGTTGTCATGGCCGCGATGAGATGGGCGCGAAGGGGTGCCGAAAGGCCGAAATTCACCCCTGCGAGTGACGTCGGTTTTCCGGGGCATCGAGTTGTCCACAGGATTTCAGAACTTCCTGGCGGGGATTTCCCGCGAAGCACACTCTCAACGCGCGCCGGTCGATTCCGTACGGTGCATCGGCGAGAACGGAGAGTGCGCTGTGAACGAGATGCAGGTGACGATCGTCGGCATTGTCGCGACGGAGGTGACCTACGGCGAAACGGGCAGCGGGGTGCCGATGGCCAAGTTCCGGCTCGGCTGCACCGAGCGCCGGTACGACCGGCAGCGCGAGTGCTGGGCGGACGGCGAGACGCAGTGGCTGACGGTGACGGCCTGGCGGGGGCTCGCGGTCAACCTGATCGGTTCGCTCGCCAAGGGGGATCCGGTGCTGGTGAGCGGTCGGCTGCGGCTGCGGGAGTGGGTCGACGGCGAGGTGAAGCGCACCGGGGCCGAGATCGACGCCCGATCGGTCGGACACGACCTCACCCGTGGTACCTCGGCGTTCCGTTGGGCGGCGGGGGTGCGCGGGCAGCCGCCGGGCGCTGCCGGGCCGGCCGGGGCGCAGGCCGGCGGAGGGGTGGTGCCGGGGTGGATCGCCGACGCGCTGGAGGCGCGGAAGGCCTCGGCGGTGGCCTCGGCGCCGCGCCCGCCGGAGCTCCCGCCGCCGGTGCGGCCGGTGTCGGGTGGGGCGTCGGAGGCGGAGGTGGGGGAGCGGGGTCGGGTGGCCGAGGGGGATCGGGGAGGTGGCGAGCAGGCTGCGCTGATCTGACGGGTCGATGACCTTAACTGTCGACAAATATGTTGATCGAGACTGTTGTTGCTCCCGCACGCGCAATCTCGCCCGGATAACGAAAAGTCGCGAGGAGATTCTGGCTGCTCGTCAGCTTGTGTCGAAACTGAGGGGGTTGATAACGATCCAGATACGGAATCGTCCTGATTTCGCATGGGGGTTTCGGGGCCTGCGGGGCTCAATAGGATTCGTCTGGTTCATACCCGCAGCAGCGCCACAGGGGGCGCGCGCGGCACGGCAAGTCGGCGGGCTGTCCATCGGTGCGGCCCGGCCCGGAGGGATCCCAGATGTTCCAGAGGCAGGCGCGGAGTCTCCCCCGCATAACCACTGTCATGCTCACGACCAGCCTGGTGTTGGGCGGGGGCCTGTTCGCGGCCGGTGCGGCGGCCGCGGCGGACACCCCGGGTGCGGGCGTCAAGGCCGTCCTCCAGAACACGATGTTGGGCGAGAAGATCGACGTCGAGGGCAAGGGGACCGTCGACGGCGGTCTGTTCACCCTCAAGACGTCCAACGGCGAGATCCAGACCTACTGCATCGACTTCGACAACCCGGTCTACCTGGACAGCGCCGCGAAGTACCAGGAGTCGGACTGGAAGTCGAGCTCCCTCGGCGGCAAGAACAAGGTCGAGGCGGCCTCCAAGATCCGCTGGATCCTGGAGAACTCCTACCCGCAGGTCAAGGACCTGACGGCGCTCGGCAAGACCGTCGGCGTCGACGGCCTGACCGCCGAGGACGCCGCCGCGGGCACCCAGGCCGCGATCTGGAAGTTCTCGGACAACAAGAACGCCACCCCGCGCAACGCCAAGGCCAAGAAGCTGCGCGACTACCTGCTCAGCGACGCCAACAAGGGCATCGCCGCCGAGCCCAACCCCTCGTTGACCCTCAACCCGGACTCCGTCTCCGGCAAGTCCGGCAACAAGCTCGGCCCCTTCACCCTCAAGTCCAGCGCGGCCGAGGTGAAGCTCACCGTCACCGGTGACGCCGCCGACAAGGTCAAGGTGGTGGACAAGGACGGCAAGCCGGTCGGCGCCACCCTGACCGGTCCGATCAAGGACACCCAGCTGTTCCTGGACGTGCCGGCCGGCACCCCGGACGGCTCGGTCGCCCTCGCCGCCGCCGCCGACACCGTCGTGCCCAGCGGCCGGGTCTTCCTCAGCGAGGGCTACGACCCGAAGCGGCACAGCCAGAGCATGATCCTGGCCGGTTCCAGCAAGCTCAGCGTCTCCGCCGGCGCCAAGGCCACCTGGAAGCAGGGCGCGGGCGCGCTGGTCGACAGCACCGCCCAGGTCGAGTGCGAGAACAACGGCGTGCGCGTCACCGTCACCAACGGCGGTGACGAGGCCGCCACCGTCACGGTCAAGCCGGGCAAGCAGCTGACCGTCCAGCCGGGCAAGACCGAGAACGTGCTCGTCCCGGTCGCCGAGAAGGCCGCCTACGACATCAACGTCACCGGCCCGAACGGCTTCGCCAAGGAGTTCAAGGGCGTCCTGGACTGCAAGACCGGTGTGACCCCGCCGACCTCCGGCCCGTCGACCCCGGCCGCGACCGGCACCCCGAGCACCGCCCCGAGCACCGCCCCGAGCACCGCCCCGACCGGCACCCCGAGTGGCACCCCGAGCCAGGCCGGCACCCCGTCGGCCGGTGCCAGCACCGCCGCCGGCGCGCACCCGAGCCCGGCCGCGACCAGCTCCGCCCCGGGCACCGGTGGCCTGGCCCAGACCGGTGCCAGTGACTCGACCCCGATCCTCGCCGCCGTCGCCGGTGGCCTGGTCCTGGCCGGTGGCGCCGCGGTCTTCGTCCTGCGCCGCCGTGGCCGCCACGGTCGCACCGCCGCCTGAACCGCCCCGCAGGCCCGGAGGCGCTGACCTCCTGAGGCCCGGACGGCACCCGGCCCGGCCCCCGCACCCGCTGCGGGGGCCGGGCCTTCGCCATTCAACCCCGCGCTGCGGATACCCCCGTGGGGCACACCGGGCGTTCGGGGCTCCCGGCCGGGTGCGGCACAATGGAAGGCTGCAAGCCGAATACTCCCGACGACGCCGGAGCGATCTCACGTGGCGGAATACATCTACACGATGCGCAAGGTGCGCAAGGCGCACGGAGACAAGGTCATCCTTGACGACGTGACGCTCAGCTTCCTCCCCGGGGCGAAGATCGGCGTCGTGGGCCCCAACGGCGCGGGCAAGTCCACCGTGCTGAAGATGATGGCCGGCCTGGAGCACCCCTCCAACGGCGACGCCTTCCTCTCGCCCGGTTTCACCGTCGGCATGCTGCTCCAGGAGCCGCCGCTCGACGAGACCAAGACCGTCCTGGAGAACGTCGAGGACGGCGTCAAGGAGATCAAGGGGAAGCTCAACCGCTTCAACGAGATCGCCGAGCTGATGGCGACCGACTACTCGGACGCCCTGCTGGACGAGATGGGCAAGCTCCAGGAGGACCTGGACCACGCCAACGCGTGGGACCTGGAGGCCCAGCTGGAGCAGGCCATGGACGCCCTGGGCTGCCCGCCCGGCGACTGGTCGGTCACCAAGCTCTCCGGTGGCGAGAAGCGCCGCGTGGCGCTCTGCAAGCTGCTGCTGGAGTCCCCCGACCTGCTGCTGCTCGACGAGCCCACCAACCACCTGGACGCCGAGTCGGTGAACTGGCTGGAGCAGCACCTGGCCAAGTACCCCGGCACCGTCGTCGCCGTCACCCACGACCGGTACTTCCTGGACAACGTGGCCGGCTGGATCCTGGAGCTCGACCGCGGCCGCGCCATCGGCTACGAGGGCAACTACTCCACCTACCTGGAGTCCAAGCAGTCCCGCCTCAAGGTCGAGGGCCAGAAGGACGCCAAGCGCGCCAAGCGGCTCCGCGAGGAGCTGGAGTGGGTCCGCTCCAACGCCAAGGGCCGCCAGGCGAAGTCCAAGGCCCGTCTGGCCCGCTACGAGGAGATGGCGGCCGAGGCGGACAAGATGCGGAAGCTGGACTTCGAGGAGATCCAGATCCCGCCGGGCCCGCGTCTGGGCAGCATCGTCATCGAGGTGGAGAACCTCTCCAAGGCCTTCGGCGAGAAGATCCTGATCGACGACCTCAGCTTCACCCTGCCGCGCAACGGCATCGTCGGCATCATCGGCCCCAACGGCGCCGGCAAGACCACGCTGTTCAAGATGCTCCAGGACATGGAGACCCCGGACTCCGGCGTGGTCAAGGTCGGCGAGACCGTCAAGATCAGCTACGTCGACCAGAGCCGCGCCAACATCGATCCGAAGAAGACCCTCTGGGAGGTCGTCTCCGACGGTCTGGACTGGATCAACGTCGGCCAGGTCGAGATGCCGTCCCGCGCCTACGTGTCGGCCTTCGGCTTCAAGGGCCCGGACCAGCAGAAGCCGGCCGGCGTGCTCTCCGGCGGTGAGCGCAACCGCCTGAACCTGGCGCTCACCCTCAAGCAGGGCGGCAACCTGCTGCTCCTCGACGAGCCCACCAACGACCTCGACGTCGAGACGCTCTCCTCGCTGGAGAACGCCCTGCTGGAGTTCCCCGGCTGCGCCGTGGTCATCTCCCACGACCGCTGGTTCCTGGACCGGGTGGCCACCCACATCCTCGCCTACGAGGGCGAGAGCAAGTGGTTCTGGTTCGAGGGCAACTTCGAGTCGTACGAGAAGAACAAGATCGAGCGGCTCGGCGCCGACGCGGCCCGCCCGCACCGGGCCACGTACAAGAAGCTGACCCGCGGCTGACACCCAGCCGTCACGGCGGCCCGGCAGACTGCCCCTCGGGGCGGCCTGCCGGCCGCCGGCCCGCCGCCACCGCACGGCGGCGGGCGACCGGACGTCGAGGAGAACACCTGTGGCCCGCCACATCTACGCCTGCCCGCTGCGCTGGTCCGACATGGACGCGTTCGGCCACGTCAACAACGTGGTCTTCCTGCGCTACCTGGAGGAGGCCCGGATCGACTTCATGTTCACCCAGGCCGCCGAGGCCGGGGCGGGGGAGTTCGCGGGCGGCTCGGTGGTGGCCCGCCACGAGATCGACTACAAGCGCCCGCTGGTGCACCGGCCGGAGCCGGTCACCGTCGAGACCAGGGTGACCCGCATCGGCGGCGCCTCGCTGACCGTGTCCTACGAGATCAAGGACGTCGCCGAGGACGGCACCGAGACGGTGTACGTCCAGGCGTCCACCGTGGTCGTGCCCTACGACCTGGCGGAGGGCCGGCCGCGCCGGATCTCGCCCGTGGAGCGGGAGTTCCTGTCCCGCTTCATGGACGAGGAGCCCGCCGTAGTCGCCGCCTGAGCACCCACCTCCGACGATTCGAGCTGACCCGCGTTGACCATCACCGCCCGCCTCGCCCTCACCGACGCCGGGGAGGCCGCCGACCTCTCCGCGTTCCTGCTGCGCCTGCTGCGCTTCGACAAGGCGGCGGCCGTCCGGTTGCAGGCGGTGGCCCCGGCCGGGGAGGACGGCGTGCTGGCGGTCTTCGGCCGGCTGCCGCTGGGCGGTTCGGGCGCGCTGGCGATCCGCACCGCCCGGCTGACCGGGCCGGCCGAGCCGACCGATCTGACGGTCTCGGCGGGCCAGCTGCTGGACGGCGTGGACGCCGGGACGGGTGCCGTCGAGCTGCCCGCCCCGGTGACCGGACCGGCCTGGGCCGGGCTGCTGCCGCCGCGCACCGGCTGGCGGCCGGTCGGGGCGCCGCCGGCGGCCGAGGTGTACCCGGAACTGATGGCCGGGGTGCGGGAGTTCCGTGAGCGCAGCGAGGCCGTCCCGGCGCACCACCGCGGCCGTGCGGTGCTGGACGCGCTGGCCGACGAGATCTGGTCCCGCCCGGTCTCCGTGCTGCCGGAGCTGCCGCTGCGGGCGGTGCACGCGGCGTACGTGATCGGCTTCCTGAAGCCCGGGGCCCCGCTCACCGTGCACCGGGCGGGCGGCTGGCTGCGGCTGAGCGCCCCGGCCGGTTCGGTGGCGGTCCGGACGGCGGCCGCGCCCGGCGCGGGGCTGGGGCTCAGCGCGCTCCGGTAACCCGGCCCGGGGCTCAGCCCGGGGTGTTGATCATCGAGGCGGCGGCGTAGGTGAGGTAGTCCCAGAGCTGCTGCTCGGCCTCGGCCGGCAGGGCCAGGTCGTCCACGGCGGCCCGCATGTTCCTGAGCCAGGCGTCGTGCGCGGCGCGGTCGACCTTGAACGGCACGTGCCGCATCCGCAGCCGGGGGTGGCCGCGCTGCTCGCTGTAGGTGCGCGGGCCGCCCCAGTACTGCATCAGGAACAGGGCCATCCGCTCCTCGGCCGGGCCGAGGTCCTCCTCGGGGTACATCGGCCGGAGCAACTCGTCCTCGGCGACGCCCTGGTAGAACCGGTGGACCAGTCGCCGGAAGGTCGGTTCGCCGCCGACCTGGTCGAAGAAGGTCTCCTCGCTGAACGTTCCTCGCCGGATCTCTTTCACCCGACCATGGTCGCAGACGCCGACGGGGTCGTACACCGGGACCAAAGGCGTACGACCCCGCAGGGCGTGTGTCGGGGCTCAGGCGACCGGGGCGGCGGTCACACGTCCTCCCACTTGAACAGCTTCCAGGCGACGCCGGTCAGCACGGCCGCGAAGAGCAGCAGCCCGCCCATGGTGGGCAGGGCGTCCATGACGCCGCCGCCGCGGGTCAGCACCGACTGGGCGGCCGTCACCAGGTAGCGCAGCGGCATGACCTTGGAGATGGTCTCCAGCCAGCCGGGCGCGCTGTCCAGCGGGATGAACGCGCCGGACAGGAAGGACATCGGCAGCACGATGATCTGCGAGATGCCGTTGGCCGCCTCCTCGGTCTTGGCGACCGAACCGGCCAGCAGGCCGATCGACATGAAGGCGAGCGTCGCGCAGGCCACCAGCGGGATGACCAGCCACCAGTTGCCGGTGAGCTTGAGCCCGAAGAAGTTGGTGGCGACCGTCAGGAAGACGGTGGTCTGGAGGAGCGAGGTCAGCAGCGAGACCAGGATCCTGGAGCTGATGACCGTGCCCGCACTCACCGGGGCCAGCCGCAGCCGGCGCAGCACCTTGCTCTTGCGCCACCCGACCAGGGTCAGCGCGGCACCGAACACCGCGCCGGTGGCGACGGCCCAGCCGAGCAGGCCGGGGGTGAGGAACTGGATCGGCTTGAGCGACTGGTCCTCGACCTGCTGGGCGTCCAGCACGTAGGCCGGCTTCTGGCCGGTGGCGGCCTGGTTGGCGCTCTGGACCACCGAGTTGACGATGCCCTGGAGCGCGCCGGCGCGGACGGTGTCGGCGGCGCTGAAGCGCAGCTCGACCTTGCCGTCCGGGCCCTGCTCGATCATCGCGTCGAAGTCGCCCTTGCGGACCTTCTCCAGTGTGGCGGCCGCGTCGTCGGTCCTGGTGATGGTGAGGACCTTGTCCAGGTCGACCCGGCCCTCGCCCTGGATCGAGTCGAACAGCTTCACCGCGCCGACCTGCGCCACCTTGGCGTGCGGGCTGCCGGAGCCCTTGCCCACGGTGCCGAAGAACACCAGGAACACCAGCGGGAAGAGCAGGATGAAGAAGGTCGCGGTGCGGTCGCGCTTCATGCCGAGCAGCATCGCGCGGGACAGGCTCCAGAACGCGCTGACCCGCTCCCGCTCGGCGTTCGCGCCGCCGCTCGACCCGTCGCGCCGGGCGGGGGTCTTCGGCTCGGTGGACGTGCTGGCGGTCATGCGCGGTACTCCCGTCCGGTCAGCTGGAGGAAGACGTCCTCCAGGGTGGCGCCGCGCACTTCGAGGCCGCGCAGCGCGTTCTGCTCGGCCAGGACGCTCAGGACCGGGCCCGGGAGACGGGTGGAGACGGAGAGCGAGACGCTGTCGTCCTCCAGGGCGGCGACGTCGGCGCCGGCCGCAGTGAGCAGGTCACGGGCGCGCTCGACGGACAGCTGGCCGGACGCGACGCTGATCCGGACGGTGTCGTCGATCTCGCGGATCAGCGTCGCCGGGGCGCCGGTGTGCAGGATCTTCCCGTGGTCCATGATCGAGACCCGGTCGCAGAGGACCTCGGCCTCGTCCAGGTAGTGGGTGGTCAGGACGACCGTGCGGCCCTCGCCGTTGATGTCCCGCAGGAGGTCCCAGAGGTTGCGCCGGGCCTGCGGGTCGAGGCCGGTGGTGGGCTCGTCCAGGAAGACGATCTCCGGGTCGTGGGCCAGCGCGCAGGCGATCGACAGGCGCTGCGCCTGACCGCCCGACATCTGGTCGGTCATGACGTCGGCCTTGTCGGTCAGGCCGACCCGCTCCAGCATCGCGTCGGCCCGCTTGGGGCCGACCCCGTAGAACGACGCGAAGGTGCGGATGGTCTCCCGGGCCGTCAGTTTCCGGAAGAAGGCGGAGGCCTGGAACTGCACGCCGATGCGCGGCAGCAGTTTCGGATTGCGCGGCCAGGGCGCCAGCCCCAGCAACTCGACCCGGCCCTCGTCCGGCTTGCGGACGCCTTCCAGGATCTCCATCGTGGTGGTCTTCCCGGCGCCGTTGGGGCCCAGGATTCCATAGAATTCGCCGGCCTCGACGGTGAGGGACACCCCGTCGACGGCCTGCACGTCCCCGTACCGCTGACGGATGCCGTCGGCGGATATAGCTGCAGTCATGTGGCCTGAGCCTAGGGCTTGCGAAGGTCCCTGTGCACGTCGGTGGTGACGAATTTGTGGATCGTTTGAGGAATCGGGAACAAGCCGGGCCGGGCGGAAGTTGAATTCCGCCCGGCCCGGCCGGAGTTATTGCCGACGGCCTTTCAGGCGCGGTGCACCGTGATCGTCGTCCAGGCTCCGATGTGGATCCGGTCGCCGTCGTTCAGCGGCACGGCGGTGTGCGGGGCGATCGGCTCCGCGCCGCCGTTCACGGTGGTGCCGTTGGTCGAGTCCTGGTCCACCAGGACCCAGCTGCCGTCCGCCTGTTCGGCGAGCATCGCGTGCTGGTGCGAGGCGCCCGGGTCCTCCGGCGGCACCGACAGGTCGATCTCCGGCACGGTGCCGCGGTGCTGGCTGCGCCGCCCGATCCGCAGCTGGCCGCGGCCGGTCAGCGGGATGCGCCGCTCGGGGCAGTACGGCGGGAAGAACAGGCCGGCCGCCTCGGGGCCGCTGCGGGCCATCATCTCGGTGAAGTACTCGCGGTCGGCCGAGACCACCGCGATCCAGTTGGCCCGGAGCGGCTCCGCGGGGGCGGCCGCCGGCTGCGGCTGCTGGGGTTGCTGCGGCGGCTGCTGCTGATGCGGCGGGGCGAGGTGGAACGAGGTGCCGAAGTCGCCGCCGCGGTTGTTCGGGCCGGGGGGCTCGGCGTACACCGGGCCGGAGTCCTCGCGGACGGGGGCCTCGGGGAACGCGCCCTCCGGCGTGGGCCCCTCCTGCCCGTTGGCGGGCGGGGAGGGAGGGTAGCCGTAGGTGTGCGCGGGCGCGGGGGCCTGCTGCGGGTGCTGGGTGTGCTGCGGCTGCGGCTGCTGCGGGAGGGGCGGTTGGCCGTACGGCGGTTGGCCGAACGGCGGCTGGGCGGCCGGCGCGCCGCCGTACGCCGCCGGGATGTTCAGCGGCGGCTGGCGGCGCGAGGGGGTGGAGAGCTCGTAGTCGTACCCGCACTCCTCGCAGAACCGTCCGGTCTGCGGGCTGCGGCAGATCGGGCAGACCGTCAGGCCCTCGGTCAGGTTGGGGTGGCCCTGGGCCGGTGGCGGCATCGCGCCGGGCTGCGGCGGAACGCTCCCCGGCGGCATCGGCGGAGGCGACAGAGGCGCGCCGTAGGGCGTGCCGCGGTGGTCCGGGTGCTTGGACTGCTCGAACGAGTCGGGTGCCTCGGGCGAGGCGGGTGCCCCGGGCACCGGGTGGGAGCCGTACGCCCCCGGGTGGGCCCCGTGGGCCCCGTGGGCTCCCGGGTGGGCTCCGGGCGGCGTAGGGGCCGGCGGAGTCATCGGGAAGCCGCAGAAGTCGCACCAGTCCTCGGCCTGCGACTCGTGGCCCCTCGGGCAGATCGGCATCAGTTCCCCCTCACATCGAGCCGGCTTGGGGCGGCGTCGCACCGGGTCGTCGGCCCGGTCACGTCTTCAGCGGTCACTTCTTCACACGCACCGTCTTGGTCGACCGGGTCTCAAGGGTCATCGAGTCGGCCTCGCTCACGTTCTTACGGAACCGAACCGTACCCTCCTTCGGGTCCACCACGTCCACCACCTTCTGCAGCAGTTTGTAGGTGCCCTCGTTGCCGGTCGCGTGCGCGATCCGGACGGCGGCGCCCAGCTTGGACGTGGCGGTGTCGACGTCCCCGGCCCGGTGGGCCTCCAGGCCCTCCTGGATGGAGGAGGCCAGCTCGGCCTGCCCGGTGTAGTGGGCGACCTGCGGGCTGATCCGGGTGGAGGAGGCCAGGTCGTCGGTCCACACCGCCTTGACCAGGCCCTGGGAGAGCACCTCGGGGGTGCCGCTGCCGACCTGCGGGGGCAGCACCAGGCTGATCCGGGCGGCGAGCATCTCGTTGCCGATGGAGGCGGCCGGGACCTCGACGCAGACGTGGTAGTCGCGGCTCTCGTCGCCCCAGGAGCCGGTGGGGTAGTCGCCGGCCCGGGGGCCGGCCTCGGCGCGCCGGGCGGTGAGGTCCTCGACCGCGGGGGCGACCTGCTTGACGAACTTGACCGCGGCGTTGGCCGGGGTCCAGATCCGCAGCGCGACGTCGGCGACCTGCTTGCCCATGGCGCCGGCCATCATCGAGCGGAAGTCCTCGGCCAGGCCGGAGGGTTCGGCGACGATGTCGACGGTGCCGAGCAGCGCCGAGGAGATCTTGCGCAGCTCGTCGATCCGCCAGTCGGTGCCGACGCCGCGGCAGTCGGCGGTGAAGTGTCCGGTGACCCGCTCGATGGCGCGTTCCAGGTCGACCGCCGACTCGTGCTCGTTGTTGCCGTCGGTGAGCAGGACGGCGTGCCGGATGGCGATGTCGCGGCGGGTCAGGAAGAGCTTGTCGGCCTTGGCCAGCCAGGTGCCCATCGCGGTGCCGCCGGCTGCGGTGAGGCGGCGCAGGGACTCCTTGGCGTGGCCGCGGGTGGTGGCGGAGGCGGTGGCGAGGGTGCCGTCGCCGGGGTAGATGTCGCGGGCCTCGTGGGTGCCGGCGACCACGGCGAAGGCGGTGCCGTCGCGCAGCGCGTCGATGGCGGCGGCGGTGGCCTCGCGGGCGCCGTTGATCTTGGTCTTGGGGTAGTCCATCGAGCCCGAGCAGTCCACCAGGATCACCACGGCCGCGGCGGTGTCGGCGCTCTGCGGACCGCCCGCGTCGGCGATGCCGAGCGGGCGGCCGCCGGAGGTGCCGCCGCCGGTCGCGGTGACCGTGACGATGGCGTTGACCTCGCGGGCGCCGTCGGCAAGGTACTCGTTCTGGAAGATCTCCACGTCGAACCTGGGCAGGTTCGGCTTCGCCAGTGTTGCCATGGGCCGGTGGCTCCCGTCGGAAGGGTCGTCGGTACGGATCGGTCGGTGGGGGCCGGCCGCGTCGGGGGCGGGCCGGCGGACCGGGTGACCGCCGGGGTCGGCCCCGGGCGGGCGGCGTCCGGTCAGGCCGTCGGCGGGTGCGGCGGCTGCGGGGGGACGGTGGGTGCGGCGGGAGCGGTGGGCGGTGCGGTGGGCGGTGCGGGGGGCGCCGGCGGGGCGGCGGGGGGCAGCGGGGCGGCGGGGGAGCCGATCACCGGGAGGTCCGGCAGGGTCGGCTCGTAGTCCTCGTCCTCCTCGGCGGCGCGCCTGGCACCCGCCGCGGTGATCAGCGGCAGGTCGAGCGCGGTGGCGGTCCGGGGGTCGTCCTCGTCCTCGCCCTGGTCCTCGGCATCGACATCGGCACCGACGCCGGCAGCGGCGCCCGCGGCCGGCGGGTCGATCGGCAGGACGGCGACGGTGATGTTGTCGTGGCCGCCGGCGGCGATCGCGAACTTCACCAGGGTCTGTGCCGCCCCGAGCGGTTCGGTGCGGGCGTCCGGCCGGACGAAGTACGCCAGGTCGGTGGCGGCCTCGGCGTAGTTCCACAGCCCGTCGGTGCAGATCAGCAGCACCCCGGGGACGTGCGGCGTGAAGTCGAGGGTGTGCGGGACGACCTCCTCGGCGTCGGCGCCGAGCCACCCGGTGATCGCGTGGGCGCGCGGGTCGGCGTACGCCTCGGCCTCGCTCATCAGCCCGGCCTCGACCATCCGGGCCGCCCAGGAGTCGTCCTGGGTGAGCCGGAAGGGCTCGGCGCCGGCGCGGTCGTCCGGGATCCAGTAGGCGCGGGTGTCGCCGACCCAGCCGATGGTGATCCGGCCGCCGGAGGCTATGGCGCTGACGTAGGTGCAGGCGGGCGCGTTGAGGTCGGGCCGGGCGGGCCCGGGGCCGGCCTGGGCGAGGTCGGCGACGGCCCCGGCGGCGTCGGCGATGGCCTGGCGCATGGCGGCGGTGGGTTCGCGGCCCGCCTCCAGGGCGCTCAGCAGCGACTCGGAGGCGGCGTCGACGGCGGTCTCGGAGGCCTCGTCCGGCCGGTCGGAGGAGGAGACGCCGTCGCAGACCACGGCGACCACGACCGGCTCGCCGCCGGGCAGCGAGGTGGCGGCGATGGTGAAGGAGTCCTCGTTGCGGTGGTGGCGCACGCCGCGGTCGCTGACCCCGGCGACGCCCGCGAGGGACTTCTCCATGTGGTCGCGCGGGCGCGGCTGGGCGCCGCCGCACGCCTCGCAGTAGCCGTCCGCGGTGACCTGCGGCAGCCCGCAGTGCGCGCAGACCGGCCCGTGCTGGGGCGGGACGCCCTCGGCCCGGCCGGTGGCCCAGTTCGCGGGCATCGCGCCCGGGGCGGTCCGGCCGTCCCGGCTGGCGCCGCAGGCGCCGCAGTAGGCGTCCTCCGGCTCCAGCGGTTCGGAACAGCTCGGGCACACGGTCTGCTGCGGCATCGGCTACACCCACGTCCTGGGGCGGGCGCGGTTGGCCCGCTCCACCATCTCGATCCTGGTCTCGGCCCGGTCGGCCAACCGGGCGAGTACCCGGTAGGACTGTTCCAGGGCGAAGCGCAGTTCCCGCTCCACCGCAGGTCGTCCCAGCACCGTGGTGCCGCCGCCCTGCTGGGCGCCGGTCGAGCCCGCGGTGACCCAGCCGAGGGCGGCGCCGAGCAGTTCGACGGCCAGTTCCTCGCGGCGGCGGTCGTCCAGGCGCAGCGCGGTCAGCTGGTCGGAGCTGGCGCCGAGGTCGGCGGCGAGCGGGTCGGTGGCGGGCCGTTCGCGCAGCCGGGCGCGGACGGCCGCGATCCGGGCGGCGGTGTACTGGTTGGAGGTGGCCGGGACGGACTCCAGGACGCGGACGGCACCGGGCCGGTCGTCCTCGGCCAGCCGGACCCGGGCGAGCCCGAAGGCGGCGCTGAGGTAGGCCGGGTCGGTGGTCCAGACCAGTCGGTAGAACTCGGCGGCGTCGCCGCCGTCGCCGAGGAGCTCGGCGCAGATGGCGAGGGCCAGCTTGGGGGCGGCCTCGCCGGGGAAGGCGTCGTAGACCGCGTCGAAGGCCTCGGCGGCGGCGCGCAGCCCGGCCTCGTCGGGCGAGGCCGGGCCGTCCGGCCCGTCCGGCCCGTGCGCGGCGCCGACGAGGGCGATCGAGCTGCCAGAACCGTCCGAGCCGTCCGGCCCGTGCGCGGCGCCGACCAGGGCGACCAGGCCGCGGTACCAGACGACCCGCCAGTCGTCCGGGTACTCCCGCTCCAGGGCGTCGAGGGCCTCCTCGGCGGCGGCGCGGCGGCCGAGTTCGAGGTGGGCGCGCAGTTCGCGCAGCCGCCGTTCGATGGAGAGGGCGGGCGCGCCGGCCAGGGCGGCGAGCGCCTCCTCGGGGTCGGTGGCGAGCAGGGTGGCGAGGAAGCCGGCGTTGGGGTCGCCGGGGTCGACGCGCGGGACGGGCAGCGCCAGGGCGGCGGCGGCCGGGTCGAGGGCGGTCACCAGGAGCTGTCCGGGCTGCTCGGTGGGCATGACCAACTCGGTGTCCACGACGCGTAGTTCGGGGCCGAAGAGGGTGGACAGGGCGGGCCGGGCCCGGCCGTCCTGGAGGGCGAGGATCTCGCGCAGCACGCCGGTGAGCTGGTCGGCCATCTCGTCGGCGGAGGAGAACCGGCGGGCCGGGTCCGGGTCGGTGGCGCGGACCAGGAAGCGGTAGTACGACTCGTAGCGGGCGAAGACCTCGACGTCCTCGGGGCCGGGCAGGGTGTCCCGGTAGGTGGTGCTGTAGCCCTGGAAGTCGAAGGTGAGCACCGCGAGGGTGCGGGCCACGGTGTAGAGGTCGGAGGCGGGGGAGGGGCCGTGGGTGGCGATCTCCGGGGCCTGGTAGCCGACGGTGCCGTAGATCGGGCCGTCGTGGTCGAGGCGGCAGACGGCGCCCATGTCGATGATCTTGAGCGCGTCGCCGCTCTGGATCACGTTGTCGATCTTGAAGTCGCAGTAGATCAGGCCCCGGCTGTGCAGGTACCCGAGCGCGGGCAGTGCCTCCAGCGCGTACGCGATCGCCTGCTCGACGGGCAGCGGCTCGCGCCGGCCGTCCGGGGTGCGGCGGTCGTTGGCGATGTCCTTGAGCGACTTGCCGCCGACGTACTCCATCACGATGTAGCCGTCGGTGGAGCCGGAGCCGAGGTCCAGGTGCTCGGCGAAGTTGATGATCCGGACGATGTTCGGGTGGTCCACCTCGGCCAGGAAGCGGCGCTCGGCGACGGCCACGGCGAGCGCGTCCTCGTCCCCGGTGTCCAGCAGGCCCTTCAGGACCACCCACTTGTCGTTGACCCGCCGGTCGATCGCCAGGTAGATCCAGCCGAGGCCGCCGTGCGCCAGGCAGCCCACCACCTCGTACTGCCCGCCGACCAGGTCGCCGCGGCGCAGCTTGGGCGTGAACGAGTACGGCGTGCCGCACTTGGTGCAGAAGCCGTCCGGGCGGCCCGGCCGGCCGTTCTTCTCCCGGCCCACCGGGGTCTCGCACTTGGAGCAGAACCGCTTGCGCTCCGGGACCTCCGGGTTCTCCAGCACCGCCAGCGACGGATCGGCCGTCTCGACGGTCGGCACCGTCACCAGGCCGGCGCCCAGCCGGTTGCGGGTGCCCGCGCTGACGCTGCCGCGGGTGCTGCGCACCGAGACCGAGCGGCTGCTGCCGGTGCGGGTCGAGCGGTGCGAGCGGGAGCGGCCGGACATCGAGCGGGCCGAGCCGGTGCGGGTCGAGCGGATCGAGCCGCTGCGCGCCGAGTCGGTGGAGAGCCGGGAGGACGGGACGTAGGGCTGGGTGACGCCGGTGTCGCCGCCGGGCGGGGTGAGGCCGCACTCGTCGCAGTAGCCGTCGGCGTCGATGGTGCCGGAGCAGTCCCTCGGGCAGGGCGCGCCGGGGCCGGCGGCCGGCGCCCCGGTGGCCTTGGAGGCCCCGGAAGCCCCGGAAGCCTTGGAGGACACCGCGGCCGGGGCGAGCCCGCACTCGTCGCAGTAGCCGTCCGCGTCGATCCTGCCGTTGCCGGAGCACTCCGGCCGTACGCACGTCCCGCCCATCAACCTCAGCCCCCCTGGACCTGTCCGTCGACCGGCGTCTGGCCGGTCGTCTCCTGTGCGGCCTCGGCCTGCGCCGGCCGCAGCGACTGCTGGAAGCGGGCCACCGCGGCGGCCGCCGCCCGCAGGTCGCAGGGCGCGCTCCACAGCAGCCAGCGCGCCTTCTCGTACCGCTCGATCACTTCCGGGTCCTCGGAGACCCGCAGCCGGGCGGCCATCGCCTTGTACGCGTCCAGCCGGCCGCGCAGTTCGGCGCGGACGGCCAGCGGCTGGGTCACCTCGGTGAGCGACTGCCGGGCCCGGGCCAGCTCCTTGGCGGCGGCGTCCTCCAGCGTGTCCAGCAGCGGCGCCAGCCGGCCCCACTGCCCGCCCTGGCGCAACTCCAGTGCCGTCACGATCCGTTCGCGCAGCGCCGAGGCCGGCCCGGGCACCGCCGGGACGTCGCTGGAGGCTATCTTCGCCAGCACCTCGCCGCGCGCCCGGCGGGCCTCGGCCAGGGTGGCGTCGGCCCGCTGGAGCAGGTCGCCGACGCCCTGGAGGCGCTCCTCGGCGTCGTCGCGCAGCCGCAGCAGGTTCTCCAGTTCCAGCCGGACGCCGTCCAGCGCCCGCCCGGCCCGGTCGAACCGCTCGGTGTCCACCACCCCGGCGGGGGTGGCGAAGGCGCCGCCCTCCGGCACGGTGCCGCGCTGGGCGGGCACCCGGGCCGGGCGCCACAGCGCCAGCGGGTCCTCGCGCACCTCGGCGCGCAGCCCGGTGAGGTCGGCGTCCAGCCCGGCCAGGTCGTCGGCGAGCGGGTGGCCGCCGGCCCGCACGCCGAGCGAGGCGGCGAGGTTGCCCACCCGGTGGAGTTCGGCCAGCAGCAGGTCGATCCGGGCCGGCAGCGCCGACCAGACCGCGTCGGCGGCGCTGACCACCTCCAGCACGGTGGCGTACCAGGAGTTCATCCGGGTCATCAGCGTGTCCAGGCTGATCCGCTCGACCAGCCGGGCGGGCGCGCCGAGCAGCTGCGGGCCGTCCGGCAGCGCGCCGCCGGGGACGGTCACCGCGTCGCCGGTGAGCAGTTCGCTCAGCTCGGCGAGTTCGGGCGCGCCGGGCTTGGCCTTGCGGGCCCGTACCGCGCGCGCCGAGGCCAGTGCCTCCGCGTAGCGGTCGAACAGCGCCCAGAGCAGCGGCAGGCCCTTCCCGGCGACGGACCAGCGCTCCAGCGTGCGCCCGGCCAGTTCGGCGCCGTCGAGCAGCCGCAGGCCCGGATGGTCCTGGAGGGCGAGCAGCGCCGACTCGACCGCGTCCCGCTCCGCGCCGAGGCGCGCCAGCGCGCGGTCCACCTCCTCCCGGCTCAGTACCGGGCCAGCCGAAGCCGCCAACGCCGTGTCCTTCCTTCCTCGCGTGCGATCCCGACGTACCTGACGTGCGATCCCACGACATCCCCCGTGCCCACCACCGGTCTCCCCGTGGTGATCGTCCCGAACCCTAGCCGGTGGCCGTTCGGGCGGAGCGGGCGGTGGGCGTCAAGACCGCGTCAACGGCCTGCTGACGCCCGTGCGCCGCCCGGTGCGTCAGCGGGCCGGCCAGTACAGGCCGGGGTCCTTGGAGTTCTCGGGCAGGTAGGGCTGGACCCACTGCTCGAACGACTTCTGCCAGCCCTTGTCCTTGTCCGCGTAGTAGTCGGAGATCACCTGGTTGACCCGGGCGGTGAGGTCGGTGCTGTTCTGGCGCATCGCGACACCGATCGTCTCCGGCTGTTCGAAGCCGTCCACCACCTTCACCGTCTGGTCCTGCGCGGCCTGGCCGACCGCCAGTTCGTCGTCGGTCATGGTGGCGTCGACCTTGCCGAGCTGCATGCGGACCAGGCAGTCGAGCTGGTTGGTCACCAGGACGAGCTGCTTGGCGCTCTTCTTCGCGTTCAGCACGTCCTTGGCCACCGAGCCGTCCGCGGCGCAGACCGTCCTGCCGCTGATCGCCTCGTCGAGGTTCCTGGCCGTGGACGACCGGGGCACCAGGACCCGCTGCTTGATGTTGAAGTACGACCGGGAGAAGGCGACCTTCTTCAGGTTGGCGCAGCTGATCGTCATGGTGCGGACGATCAGGTCGACCTGGTTGCCCGTGAGGGCGTCGACCCGGCCGGCGGTCGACACCGGCTTGAGCACCACCTTGGCCGGGTCGCCCATGACGGCCGCGCCGATCGCCCTCGCGAGGTCGATGTCGAAGCCTTCGAGCTCACCGGTGTTCGGGTTGCGGGCGCCCCAGCGGTAGCTGTTCTGGTCCACGCCGATGATCAGGGTGCCCTTGGCCTTGATGGCCTTCACCGCCGGGCCGTCCACGGTGCTCGGCGGCACGGTGCTGGTCAGGTCGCAGGACTCGGCCTGGTCCTGCCCGGCCTGTTCCTGCCCGGTCGACCGGACGGCCTGCGGTGCGCCCGTGGCGGACGCGGGCGCGGCGCCGGACGGCCCGCCCCCGCCGAGCACGGCCGCGCCGGCGGCCAGCAGCGCCAGCACGACGGCCGACCTGGTGCCTGCGGTTCTCCTGCGCATGTGTCCGTTCCCCCTCTACCGGTACTCGGCCAGTCGGCGGCCCAGGCCGCGCAGCGCGGCGGCCGCGGCCACCACGCCGAGCAGCGCGGCCGCGAGGGCGGCGAGCCGGAGGTCGCCCTCGGTGCCCCTGGCGGAGCGCTCGAAGTGGTCCTGTTCGGTGGTGGCGGCCTGGTCGAGCGCCTTGTCGGTGGCCTTGAAGGCGCCGTCCGCGGTGTTCGCCTCGGCGGCCGGGTCCGCCGTCACGGTCGCCTGCAGCGCGCCCTGGTAGTCGGCCTGCTGGGTCTCCAGGGCGTGCGCCGCGTCGTGCCGGGTGCGCCACGTCCCGTACTGCCGGTCGGCCTCGCCGATCTGCTGCCGGGCGTCCGCGGGGGCCAGGTCGAGGGCCTGGCGCAGCGAGCCGGAGTGCTGCTCCATCGGGACGTTCGCGGGCTCGCCCCCGGCGAGCTGCCGGGTGATCGTCGTCCACTGGTCCGCGTACGCGGTGGTGGAGCCGCGGGCGACGAGGTTCAGGTTCTCCGCCAGCCGGGCGGAAAGCACCTGCACCCGGGCGGTGTTGAGGGCCCGCAGCGGCTGCGCGCCCTGCTTCCAGCTCTGCTGGAGCGCGGCGTTGGTGGTCAGGCCGGTGACGGCCAGCCAGAGCGCCCCGGCCAGGACGGCGGCGGTGGCCCCGAGCAGGCCGGGGTTGAACACCCGGTTGGTGCGGCGGAACAGCGTCAGCTGCACCCAGACCAGCGCGCCGAGGGTGAGCACCCCCAGGCCGTACGCGGCCCACGGGCTGGACTTCGCCTCGGCGTAGTCCTTGTCCAGCTCGTCGTTCTCGATGGCGGTCAGCTCGGCGGCGCGCGGCAGCAGGGTGCCCTGCATCTGCTCGGAGGCGTACCGCAGGTAGGCGCCGCCGAGCGGCAGGCCCAGCCGGTTGTTCGCCCGCGCGGTCTCCACCAGGCCGGCGTAGACGGGGAGTTGCTTGCTCAGCTCGGTGAGCTTCTGGTACGCGGGGGAGCCGATGGTGGTCTGCGCGGCGGCCTTGGTGATCAGGTCGGTGGCCGAGGCCAGATCGTCCTCGTAGTCGCCGCGCACGGTCTTCGTCTCCGCCCCGGCGAGCAGGAAGCCGGTGGCCGCCGTGGTGTCGGCGCGGGCCAGCAGGCGGTGGATGTCGGCCGCGTCCTTGCTCAGCGGCTGGCTGTGCTGGACCACCCGGTCGGCGGCCTCCGCCTTGGTCTCCAACTGCCAGGCGGTCAGCGCGCCGAAGGCCACGGTCAGCACCGCGAGCACCGCCCCGGCCAGTCGCAGCCGGCCCGGCGCCGTCCGGGTGGCGTTCGCCAGCCGGGCCCGCAGGCCGGACAGGCCGCGCGGCGCGGGCCCGGCCGACGGCCGCCGGGCCGGCGCGGCGCCGGGTCCGGACGCCGGGACGCCCCGGACGCCCGGCACGGCCGGTGCCGTGCCCGGCGGGCCGCTCGGCCGTGCCGGGACCACGGCGCCCGGTGCGCCGTTACCTACTGGTGTTGCCACCCGCCTCATCCTCCCCAGGGGTCGGGCCCGCTGTCCGGGGCCCGGCCGATGCCAGCAGTATGGCCGTGACTCCCCGTGGCCACACCCGAATTGCGCCGATCTTGAGCTTGCCCCGCACGTGCCCCGCATGGGTCCCGCACGCCTCCGGGGCCCCCGCCGCCCGGCGGCCGGCGGTGAACCGTCCGACGCGGGATGCACCCTATGCGGTTCCTCGGACAGGCCGGAACGGCGAGGTCCGGTTGCCGCGTCGGCGCGCGGGGAGCCGAGGACGGACCCCAAGGCCGGCGGCGGGGGCGGTCCCGCGGTGACGCCACCGGTCCCGGCTCGGTCGGTGCACCCGGTTTCGGCGGGCACCCTCCGTACGATGGGCGGCATGCGCCTGCTTGGAACGATCACGCCCGACCGCCCGCTGCTCGTCGTCGCCGTGCGCGAGGAAGCCGCCCACCTCGACGACCGGCTGCCCGTCCTGCTCACCGGAATAGGGAAGATCAACGCCACCGCCGCGCTGGCCACCGTCCTCGCCCAGGGCGAGAAGCCGTCCGAGGTGATCAACCTCGGCACGGCCGGCGCGCTGCGCCCCGGCTGGGAGGGCACCCACCACGTCGTCCAGGTCATCCAGCACGACCTCGACACCCCGGCCCTGCTGGCGCTCACCGGCCGCAGCTACGGTGCCCCGCTGGTGGTCGGCAAGGGCGACGGGCCGGTGCTGGCCACCGGCGACCTCTTCGTCTCCGACCCGGCGGCCCGCGACCGGCTCGCCGAGCACGCCGACCTGGTCGACATGGAGGGTTACGCCGTCGCCGCCGTCGCCCACCGCTTCGGGGTGCCGGTGCGCCTGGTCAAGCACGTCAGCGACGAGGCCGGCGAGGGCGCGAGCCACACCTGGCGCGAGTCGGTCGACGCCTGCGCCCGCCACCTCGCCGACTGGGTCGTCGCGCAGGGCTGGTGACGGCGCGTCCCGGGGACGCGCGGCGCCGACCGGCGCGGGCGGGTGAGAGGGCGGTCGGCCTCCCTCTCGCCCGCCGCGTTCAGCCGCGGAACGCCGAGAGGTCCAGCGCCGCCAGCCGCTCCGGATCGGTGAGCACCTCGATCGCCGCGATCGCGCCGTCCACCACGGTGAACGCCATGACCGACAGCGGCCGCCCGCCCTCCCCGATCGCCACCGCGCCCGCGGCGCCGTTGACCAGCGCCGGGCGGGCGAACGGCGACAGCCCGCCCCACAGCACCGGCTGGTCGGCCACGGCGGCCGCGCCCGCCAGCACCACCGGGTGCCCGGACCGCACCGCGCCGCCGTCCGAGCGCAGCACCACGCCCGGGGCGAGCACGGCCACCAGCGCGCCCAGGTCGCCGGCGCGGGCGGCCGCGAAGAAGCCGTCCACGGCGGCCCGCTGACGGCCCGGGTCCGGGTCGGGCGCCGGCGCCTGGTCCTGAACCCGGTGGCGGGCCCGGTCGGCCAGCTGGCGGGTCGCGGCCGCCGTCCGCTCGATCAGCGGGGCGATCTCGGCGAACGGCACCGCGAACAGGTCGTGCAGCACGAAGGCGACCCGCTCGGCCGGGGCCAGCGACTCCAGCACCACCATCAGCGCCAGGCCCACCGAGTCCCCGAGCAGCACCCCCTGCCCGGGGTCGGCCACCCCCTCGCGCCGCAGCAGCGGGTCCGGGATGCGCGTCGGGCCCGGCTCACCCGCCTCGGCCTCCGGCGGCTCCTCGCGGCGCAGCTCCCGGCCGCGCAGCAGGTTGAGGCAGACCCGCGAGACCACCGTGGTCAGCCAGCCCGGGAGGTTCTGCACGTCGGAGGCGTCGGTGCGGTCGTAGCGCAGCCAGGCCTCGTGGACGGCGTCCTCGGCCTCGCTCACCGAGCCGAGCATCCGGTACGCCACGGCCCGCAGCCGGGGCCGCTGCGCCTCGAACAGTGCGGCCCGCTCGTCCGGAGGTAATTTCTCGTCCACCGTGTCACATTCCTTCGCCGCTGGGGGTCAGAGCAACAGGAGCCACCCAACAACGGCTGCGCCGTGGAGATCAACTCCCCACCCGGGGCGAGTCGGAGGCGAGGGCTGGCGAACACCCCCGATCGGCTGCCGTCGTGGGTGTCACCGCCGAGTTCTAGGCTGGCCGCCATGCCGACGACCCCGCTGCTCGACGCGATCCGCGCCAACCCCGCCGCCCTCGACTACCTGGCCTGGCCGGGCGACCTCAGCCTCGACCACTACCCGCACGTCGAGGAGGTGGTGCTCGCCTCCGGCGAGGCCCTGGAGCCGGTGGCCAAGGACGGCGCGGGCGGCACCTTCTTCCTGTGCGGGGAGGGCGGCGAGGAGCGTCCCGTCCTGTACGCCGACTCGGAGGGCGGCGCGGCGGTGCTGGCCGTCGGGCTGCCGGAGCTGGTCCGGCTGCTGCTGGCCGTGCCGTGGTGGCGGGACTGCCCGCGGCTGACGGTGGAGGAGAGCGCGGAGGCCGCGGAGGAGTACCTGGAGGACGAGCCCGGCCTGTACGCGGAGCGGGACGCGGCCGCCGCCGCGCTCGGCCTCGAAGTCCCGGGCGTGGCGGCGGCGTTGGCCCGGCTGCGGGAGGTCGCGGTCGGGCTCGGGCCTACGTACGTGCTGCTCAACGCCGAGGAGGGCGGCGCGTACGAGCCGTTGTTCCGGGCCTGAGCGGGTGGTCGTGCGGGTGGTCGTGCGGGCGGGTGGCATCAGCTCTCCGGCCCCGGGCATACATGAAGGGTTGTCCGGCATCGGGTCGTGACGGCGGGAGACCGGCCCCGGATCCGACCGGGGGCGGCACGAGGAAAGAGGCGATCGTGGGCGAACTGGACGGCAGGACGGCACTGGTGACGGGCGGCTCGCGCGGGATCGGGCGGGCGGTGGCACAGCGGCTCGCCGCCGACGGGGCGCTGGTCGCGGTCCACTACGGCGGCAACGAGGCGGCTGCCGCGGAGACCGTGGAGCTGATCGCCAAGGCCGGCGGCCGGGCGTTCGCGGTGCGGGCCCGGTTCGGCGAGAGCGGCGCGCTGGACCAGCTGTTCGAGGGCCTCGCCGCCGGGCTGGCGGAGCACGGCGAGCCCGGTGGGGACGGCGGGGCTGGCCTGGACATCCTGGTCAACAACGCGGGCATCCACCTGGCCGGGTCGATCGGGCAGCTCACGGAGGAGGAGTTCGACCGGTTGATGGCGATCAACGTGCGCACGCCGATCTTCGTGATCCAGCGGGCGATTCCGCTGCTGCGGGACGGCGGGCGGATCGTCAACGTGGCCTCGGCGGCCACCCGGATCGGCTCCCCGGTGCAGATCGGCTACACCGTCAGCAAGACGGCGCTGGTGGCCCTCGCCGCACCGCTCGCCAACGAGCTCGGCCGGCGCGGGATCACCGTGAACACCGTCAACCCCGGGGTGATCCTGACCGACATGACGTCCCAGTGGACGGGCGTCCCCGAGGCGATGGCCGGGCTCGAATCGATCACCGCACTCGGCCGGATCGGCCAGCCGGAGGACGTTGCGGACGTGGTGGGCTTCCTGGCGGGCCCGCAGGGCCGCTGGGTGACCGGCCAGACCATCGACGCCTCCGGCGGCACCTTCCTCGGTCCGATCCCGCCCGCGTGATCCCTTGGAGTGTCGAAAGGTCGGCGGGGTGGCAGCCCTCAGCGCCGCCACCCCGTTCGCTTCTCGGCACGGAAGGTGGGGTTCATTGAGCCAAACCCCACCTTGGGGTAATGCGTTGAGTTAGCGTCAGAACGCCGACGGGGGCTGAAGGGCCAGATCGAGGACGGACGCCCAGTGCTCGTTCGGTGCGGTGACGATCACGTAGCCCTCCTGACCGGGGAGGCGGGGGATCAGGGCGCTGCGGCAGCCGTGGCTGTGGTGGATCTCGACGGGGACGGGCTCGCCGTCCAGGCGGATCTCGCCGGCGCTGATGGATTCGGGGTCGAGCGGGCCCAGGTGGTGGCGCGGGTCGATGCGGCCGGAGTTGCCGAGGAAGTTGAAGAGCTGCGATCCGGGGGTGGTCAGGGACTTCACCCGGAAGCCGTCGGGGACGGGCCGGGAGGTCTGGACGATCGCGATGAACTCGCGTTTCAGGTGGTAGTTCAGATCGACGTGGCAGAGGTAGCCGTCGCTGCCCATCCGCCCGAGAAGGACGAACCACTCGGGCGGCGCGTCGCGCAGGACGGCGATCCGCCCGCCCCACTCCTCGGCGGTCTCACGGTCGGTGGGGATGTGGAACTTGCGCGGCTCGCCACTGCGGAACACGGGGATCCCCCAACTAATCGGTGAAAAAAGGCTGTTGAGTCACCAGTAGACCGCGACATGCCCGCGCGCGAGTGAATTCCCGCCCGGCGCCCGCCCGGGCCCTGCGATGGGATGACGGATGTCCCCCTGTTGTCCCGCCGGCTTCGGGCCGGCCGCCGAGTGCGGAGCCGCTCGACCGGGGCGGTCGTCCCGTCCGCCGCGTTCCTCCGATCCCGTTGTCGACCTTCACGTAGGGTGCGATCAAGCGGTCCCCAAGCCGGGCTTCAGAAGCGGATCTTGGAGGCCGTGGCCACATCCGCACACCCGAAGTCCCGGCCCATCGCTCGAAAGAGCTCGGCCGCGTGGTGACCGAACGGAGCCCAAGCGCCATGTCGGATACAACCTCCGCCAGCCCCGGCCCTCGTGAGGTCCTGGCCTGCTACCAGCGGGCGATGCTCGACAAGTCCGCAGACGACCTGGCCGATCTCTACACGGTCGACGCCGTCCACGAGTTCCCGTTCCTCTCTCCCGGCATGCCGGCGCGCTACGAGGGACGCGAAGCGGTCCGCGCGGGCTACCGGGCGGCCTGGGGCGCCAGCCCGGCGCAACCGCAGGAGATCCGCGAAGTCGCCGTACACGAGAGCACCGACCCCGAGGTGATCACCGTCGAGCAGGTCGTCACCGGGACCGTGACCACGACCGGCCAGGCCTTCAGCATTCCCGGCCTCCTGGTGATCCGGGTCCGCAACGGCCGGATCGTGCACGTCCGCGACTACATGGACGGGCTCGGTGTGGCCCACGCGATGGATCGACTGGCCGCCTTGGTCACCAGCCTCAGCGACCGCCACTGAAACCCAGCGGCCAGGTGGCCAGCACCTTCGTCAGCGACGCCACGTCGTACACCGTGTCCGGGCCCGGTCGGGCGTCGCCGCACTCGGGGGCGACGACGCCGGAGGCCAGGTAGCCGGGCTCGGTGTCGTGGGTGCCGTGGGCGATGACGCCGCCGGGGACGGTGGTGTCGGCGGTCATCAGGTCCAGGCAATCGCGCAACTCGGCGAGCGCGGTCGGGTTCCACGGCACGGTGAGGGTCATGGCCGCTCCTGGTGGACAGTCAGCTGGTCTCCGGGAGCGGCCAACTTCGGCAGTGGACTGCTGCATCCGTGCCGCAGGTGGTACGTGCCTCGGATCGTAGAGGCGCCGTCGGCCGCCAGGCGCCGGCTGATCGGCGTGGCGGGCTGGTCAGCGTGCTGCTGGGGCCGGGTTCAGATCGGCAGGTCCCAGCCCGGCCCGGTCTCGCTGCCGATCCAGACGCGCTGCCCGGAGGGGGAGACGGTGATGCCGAACTCCTCCTGGTGGGGTTCGCCGGCTGCCCGCCAGGTCTCGACGGCCTGTTCGACCCGGTCCCAGAGGGGCAGTGGGCCGCGTTGGATCACGGTCCATCCGCCGCCGTCGGGGTCCGGCGTGGTCCGGGCCTGGGAGCCGGTGGCTACGTCGGAGAGGATCTGGTGGCCGTCCGCGCCCATGCGTTCGGCGGAGGGGGCGGCGAGTTGGGCGATCCAGCTGCCGGTCCAGGTGCCGATGACCGCGGGGTCGATGCGGGTCGGCCGCTCGGCGCCGGGCAGCAGGGACAGGCTCGGGCGGGGCGGCCGGTCGTGCGGGCGGGCGATCATGAAGCTGGTGTGGCCGGGCAGGAACCGGCCGGTGGCGCTGCCGGGGCTGGTGACGGTGAGCAGGGCGAGGCCGGAGGCGTAGCTCCAGCCGGAGAGCGTGACGAGGATCTTGCCGCCGGGCTTCACCTGGTGCAGCCAGGGCAGGGGGAGGTAGCGGACCGCGCAGGTGGCGATGAGCCGGTCGTAGTCGCCGCCGTCGGGGTCCCCCCGAAGGCCGTCGCCGACGATCAGCCGGGGGGCGTAGCCGGTGGCCTTGAGCGCGGATGCGGCGGCCTCGGCCACCACCGGGTCGTATTCGATGCTGGTGAGGTGGGTGTCCCCGAGGCGGTGCGCGCCGAGGGCGGTCGAATAGCCGGTGCCGGTGCCGACCTCCAGGACACGGTGCCCGGCCCTGGTGTCGAGCTGGTGCCACATGCGCAGGACGAGGGAGGGGAGGGTGGACGAGGAGGTGGGCGAGCCGGGGACCGGGGCGCCGTCGACGTCGCGGGGGCGGGTCCGGCCGTCCAGCTGGGTGATCAACGTCCGGTCGGTGTAGATCCCGGCGAGCCACCCGGGCGAGGTGTCGAGCACCGCCCGGTAGCCGGTCGGTGAACTGCCCGGTACGGCCTCGAAGTAGGCGCCCGCGAAGGCCTCGCGCGGGACGGCCTCGGCGGCCTCGCGCCACGCCGGGTCGGTGAGCGCACCGTCCGAGGCGAGCCGGTCGACGAGGGCTGCGCGCAACTCGGTGGACTGGTTCACGGGTTGGGTCCCTTCTCTAGCTGGTTGGCGATGGCCTGGGCGATGGCGTCCGTCACCTGCTCGGGTTGCCAGGCCCATTGGCCGTTCGGGTTGCACTCCAGGAACTGCCAGGAGCCGTCGGGTGTCACGGCGAAGTCGAATGCGCCGTACACGAGGCGGAAGTCGGCGAGGTAGCCGGCGATGGACCGCGCGACGGGCGGGGGGACCGTGACCGGCGTGCAGGACATCAGGTTCTGCCGGCGCCGCCAGTCGAGGTCCGGGCTGGCGATCCGGAGCCCGAACAGCCGGTCGCCGACGGCCGTCACCCGGGCGTCGAACGCCTTCACCACCGTGGCCTGGAACAGGTGGGGGCAGACGGCGACCGCGTCGGTGATCTCGCGGGGTTCCACCTCCCGCACCCACACCGTCCGGGGCGTTCCGTTCACGGTGTACGACGTGTTCCACAGCGGTTTGTAGACGACCCCGCCGGTGTGCTGGGCAGCAAAGGCGCGCGCCTCCGCCGGGTCGTTCGTGATCAGGGTGTCCGGGAGCGTGAACCCGAGCCGCTGCGCGCTGGCCAGTTGCGCCGGTTTGTACTCCGCGGCCCGATTGTGCCAGGGGTGGTTGACGTAGTGCGCCCCCGGAAGGGAGGCGAGGATGCCCCCGGCACCCCACAGGGACTGCGTGGCGGCGAAGCGCCGGTCCTGGCCGTGCAGTTCGGGCGGTCCCTCGTAAGGGGAGGGACGTCGGACCCAGACCGAGCGCACGTGGGTCAGGTCGAGTTCCCGGCTCGGGGTGCGCAGGGTGCCCCGCCGGCCGCCCGTGCGGTACGCGGCGGTCAGCGAGGCACCCGTGTGCAGGTCGGTGCCGGGGTCGAGGCGAAGCACGCGAACGCGGCGCTGCGCGAGGATGCGCAGGACCACGTCGGTGGTCACGTCGTGAGGGTTGGTCAGCACCAGCACCGACCCGCGTTGGTGGGTCATCAGCCGGCGCTCTGGTCCTGGTCGTAGGACTCGGTGGTGTCCGAGTCGGTGGACCCGCCCGGTCCGGCCCCGTCACCGGGCCTGGTCGTGGTGGGCGTGAGGCCGCTGGTGCTGGTTCCGTGAGCGCCGAACTCGACCGTGCGGCCGCTGCCGTCCACGATCACGGCGATCTGCGTGTCGGGGTCGATGACGGGGGTGCCCGAGGGGACCGTGGTGGTCTCCGGGAAGGGGCGCATCCTGGTCGTGCCCCACGGCGGGGCGAGGGTGTGTGCCATCTGGCGTCTCCGTTTCGGTGTGTCGGTGTCCGTCCGGTGTGTCCGGTGTGTTGCGGGGCCGCGCCGGGACGGACGGCGGAGATCGGCCTGTTCGACGCCCGATGCTCCTGTAACGCGCTGGCGGGTCGTGGGTGTTGGGGCGGCGCGTCAGCATGGCGTGGCGGCCTTGGCGCGGGTGCGGCAGTGGGTGAGGGCGGGTTTGAGGCGGGGGTCGGGGTTGGGGGTGGCGGTGAGGAGTTCGCCGGCGGTGGTGAGGGTGGTCCAGTAGTGGGTGGGGTCGCCGGTGGTGGGGTGCGGCTGGGTGGCGGCGAGGGAGAGGTAGGCGGTGGTGAGGTTGCCGGTGGTGAACCAGCGGGTGAGGCCGTGTTGGTGGCCGGCGCGGATGCTGCCGTGGGCGTCGATGGCGGTGAGGAAGAGGTCGATGACGGCGAGGTCGCGGTCGTCGGGGGTCTTGGGGATGTCGAAGACGCCGAGGGCTTCGAGGAGTTCGCCGGTGTCGTTCTCTGTGCCGGGGCGGGGGTTGGCGAGGAGGGCGTCGTAGCAGTCGTCGAGGCGGCGTTGGGTTTCGGCGGCGGGGATGCCGAGGGCGGTGCAGACGGCGCGGGCTGATCGCAGGGGTTGGCGGGTGTGGCGGGCGAGGGTGGCGTAGGTGTCGGCGGGGGTGGAGCCGGTGTCGAACAGGTGGCGGGCGGTGAGGGGGAGTCGCATGGTGGGTGCCTGTTCAGACGGTGAGGAGGGTGGACGTGGGGGAGGGTGCGGGGGCGATGAGGGCCCAGACGAATTTGCCGACGCCGCCGGCGCGGGGGCAGCAGCCCCATTTCTCGGCGAGTTCGTTGACGAGGAGGACGCCGCGTCCGTGTTCGTCCTCGGGCGTGGGGGTGTGGAGGGAGGGGCGGCCGGTGCCGGCGTCGTGGACTTCGAGGCGCAGGCGGTCGCGGACGAGGGCGAAGCGGACCTCGATGAGCCGGTCGGCGGGGGCGTCGGTGTGCTGGACGGCGTTGGCGAAGAGTTCGCCGAGGAGGAGTTCGGCGGTGTCGCGGTAGCGGTCGCCGGTGGGGAGGGCGGCGAGGTAGGCGCGGAGCAACTGCCGGGCGACGGGGGTGGATTCGGTGCGGGAGTCCAGGCGCGCGGCGAACGTTCGGGGGCGGGGCGCGGTACGGATTTTGAGCATGGCGGGGCACCTCAGGGGGGCGAATGGGGGAGCGCGAGGGTAGTGCGCAATCACGCTGTGCATGCAAATGATTGCGTTCTGGTGTCAATGGTCGGGGCTGCGGAGGTACGGTGACGCCAAATCGGCGTGTGGGACGTGTGACGCACAACTGGGGGCAGCGATGACACAGCGGAAGGTCAAGCGGGGGACGACGGCGAGCTCCGCGATCATGTTCGGCGCGGAGATCCGCTACGCGCGTGAGTCGGCGGGCTACACGCAGGAGGAGCTGAGCAAGCTCCTGCACTGCGACCGGACGGTGATCTCGCGGACCGAAGGGGGTAAGCGGAAGCCGTCGGTCGAGGAAGTCGAGGAGATCGAGCGGCTGTTGAACTCCGGCGACCTGCTGACGCGGCTGTACGGGCGAGTCGACTGGAACGCGTCGATCGAGCACCCGGATTGGTTCCAGGAGTACGTGGACCTGGAGGCCATCGTCGTCGGGATGCGGGTGTACCAGGACGGCGTGATGTACGGTCTGTTGCAGTGCTGGTCGTACGCGCGTGCGCTCTTCGCCGCTGGCGATGCGGCTGGCAACTCGGAGGAGATCGAGGAGCTGACCAGGGCTCGACTCAGTCGGCAGAGCCGCTTTCTCCTGCCCGACGGGCCGCTGTTGCTGGTTATTCTCGATGAGAGCGCCATCCGCAGGGTTGTGGGCGGACCCGGCGTGATGAGACGCCAGATGGAGCACCTCTTGAAGGTGGCCCAGCTTCGGAACGTCGTCATTCACGTGATGCCGTTCTCGAATCAGCGGACTCTCATCGACACGGCTATGGTGTTGTTGGAGCTGCCGGACGGCCAGCGCCTGGTGTACTCGGAGAGCCTCGATCGAGGGCATCTGAGCGATGATTCCGCCAACGTGGCCAGGCATCAGCGTCGCTATGATCGGCTCCGTGGCGAATGCCTGTCAGAGAGCGACTCGCTTCGGCTGATCGCCGAGGCGCTGGAGGGTTACAGGGATGATGAGCAACGAGCTCGCCGCAGCCGCCTGGCGGAAGAGCAGCTACAGCGGCACCAACGGCGGCAACTGCATCGAGGTGGCCCCCGGATTCCTGCCCGGCGCCGTCCCAGTGCGTGACTCCAAGGACCCGCAGGGCCCGGTCCTCGTTTTCTCTGCCGTCGCCTGGGAAGCCTTCGTGTCGGTCGTTCGTGAGGGCGGCTTTCCGGCGTAAGTCTCCAAGGAGGCGGCTGTGTTGACCTGGCGCAAGAGCAGCTACAGCGGCAACAACGGGGGCAACTGCATCGAGGTTGCCCTCGCCTGGTGTAAGAGCAGCTACAGCGGGGGCAATGGGGGCGAGTGCATCGAGGTGGCCCTCGGATCCCTGCCCGGCGCCGTCCCAGTGCGTGACTCCAAGGACCCGCACGGCCCGGCTCTTGTTTTCCCTGCCTCTGCCTGGGAAGCCTTTGTGTCGGCCGTCCGTGAGGGCGGCTTTCCGGCGTAAGTCTCCAAGGAGGCGGCTGTGTTGACCTGGCGCAAGAGCAGCTACAGCGGCGGCAACGGCGGCGACTGCATCGAGGTCGCTCTCGCCTGGCGGAAGAGCAGCTACAGCGCGGATCACGGGGGCGAGTGCATCGAGGTGGCCCCCGGGTTCCTTCCCGACGTGGTCCCCGTCCGTGACTCCAAGGATCCCGACGGCCCGGCCCTCGTCTTCCCCGCCGCCTCCTGGGACTCCTTCATCGCCTCCGTCCGGGCCGGGGACTTCCCTGCCTGACCGGTCAGTTCCGATCGCCTGGCAACCCCTCTCGAACAACTTCGACCACTCTGCGTGTTCTGTCGATGCGGTGCGTAACTGTGCAGTTACAGTCACCCGCAGTGCACGAGTGGTCCCTGTTCGACCCAACAGAGGCGGTAACAGTCATGGCACCAGAACCCCGTATCGACGTAGCGCCGGCGGCCCTCAGTGAAGGCCAGGCGGAGCCCAGCAAGGCCGAGTTGGCGGAGATCGCCAACTCGCTCACGCCCGGCGTCTGGTTCACCAGCGCGCTGTCGGGCGAGGTCGCCGGTCGCGCCGCCGACGTGACGTGGGAGCTGACCGGCTCGCCCTACGAGGGGCAGACGGCGACCGGGCAGGCGGCGGTCTACTACGCCAACCCGAAGTTCGGCCTCCGCAAGCCGTTCCTCTTCGCGGACGGCTTCAACTACGGCCCGAGCGACCTCCCCGGCCTCTTCGCCTACTTCAACACCGTCGCCGACGGCGGGCCGGGCCTCTTCGACCAACTTCTCAGTGCGGGCTACGACATCGTCCTGGTCGGCTTCACGGAGCGCCACACCCACATCCAGGCCAACGCCGAGGTCGCGATCGCGGCCATCCTCCGGGCCATTGCCGAGCGCAAGGGCGACGAGCGGCTGACCGTCGGTGGGGTGAGCATGGGTGGCATCATCACCCGCTACGCGCTCGCCAAGCTGGAGACGGCGACCGTGGACCACGAGACGGCGACGTACCTCTCCTTCGACTCCCCGCACAACGGCGCCTGGATCCCGCTGATCCTCCAGCAGATGGCCTACTTCTTCGAGGGCTTCACCCCGGCCGGCCCGGACGGTGTCAAGCAGGCCGACCTGATCCGCAGCCCCGCCGCCCAGCAGCTGCTCTGGGCGTGGGTCGAGAACTCGAAGTACGAGGGCCCGGTGGCCACCTCCAGCCAGCTGCGCAAGGAGTTCCTCGCCGACCTCGACCGGGTCGGCAACTTCCCGCAGATCCCGCGCAAGCTCGGCGTCTCCAACGGTCGGCGCGACGGCGTCGGCCTCCCGCTGCCGGCGGGCGAGGTGGCGTTCGACTGGCAGGCCCTGTTCGCCAGTGCCACGGCCCGCTTCCAGCCGAACAAGGGGGAGAAGCAGCCGGTCGGCGGCATGCACCTCGCCCTCACCGTGCGCCGCAGCACCACCACCGAGGTCCCGGCGCTGGACGCCGTCCCCGGCGGCACCCTGGACTCCTTCGGCAAGGTCGCGACCGCCCTCAAGGCGAAGATCTCCGAGGAGTACCGCAGCGGCACCTTCGTCCCGGCCGTCAGCGCGGTGGCGCTGGACTTCGACCCGGTGAAGTGGGACGTCGACCCGGCCGCCGCGATCACCGACGCCGCCCTGGAGAACGCACACCTGGACGCCGTGAAGTTCGACGACGCCAACACCGAGCACAGCCACGTCTCCCGCGTGCTGGTCGACTGGATCGTCGAGCAGCTCGCCCGCTGACGCCTCCCACCTGGTTCGGAGCACCCCCGCGGATGGGCTAAGCTATTCCACATCACCCAGATGCGCGGGTGGCGGAATAGGCAGACGCGCTGGATTCAGGTTCCAGTGCCCGAAAGGGCGTGGGGGTTCAACTCCCCCCTCGCGCACATAGGTCAACCGACCCAATGCGGCCGGTCAACTCGACAGTATGTCGGGTTGACCGGCCGTTTTGCTGTCGGTGCATGCGTTCGGCCCCTCGCTTGGTTGCGAGGGGCCGTTGGTGCTTTGGCTGGTCAGGTGGGGTTTGTGGGGTGGGGTGGGTTAGGTGGTGGTGTGGCGAAGCACGCACGAAATCACCGAACACCCGTGTGACCTCGGGCCGGTTGAACAACTCGACAGTCACGGACATCACCGGGTCGCGACCGGCGACCCATCGTCCGGGAACCGGCCGGCTGCCTCCTGTCCCGGCATTGAGGGCAGTCGACGTCGAGGCAGGCCAGTCCGGGGCGCGCCGGCTCCCGCGCGGGCCTGCTCCAGGACGGCGGACACCGCCCCGGACAGCGCGCTCCGCGCGGCCTGGGGCGTGGTGAAGCGGCTGTGGTTCATCGCACCGTGGCGCAGGATCAGCAGCGTGTCGGCCGCGCTCTCCGGGTCCGGGTGGCCGACGGCGGTGAGGAGTTCCAGCAGCCGCGCGCGGAACCAGTCCATGTGTTCCTGGATGGCCTGGCTGACGGGATGGTGCGGGTCGGGGTAGTCGGCGGCGGCGTTGATGAGCGGGCAGCCACGGAAACCCGGTGCGCAGAACTGCTCCGCGATCCCCGCGAACAGGGCCTCGACCGTCTCCCGCGGGGAGCGCCCGGTGGCCGCGGCGGCTTCGCGGAACGCCCGGTCGTGCTCGTGGACGTAGGCGAGCTCGACGTCGTCCTTGGACGGGAAGTGCCGGTAGAAGGTCGCGTTGGCGACCGCCGACTCGCGGATCAGCCGGTCGATGCCCACCCCGCGCACGCCCTGCGCGTAGAAGAGCCGCATCGCCGCGGCCAGGATGCGCTCCCGCGGCGGACTGGAGTCCTTCGTCGTCATGGCTTGACGCTAACAGAAGGAACGTTCTACCTTGAGTTGGCAGAGAGAACGCTTCTTCTACTTCACGGGCTGGACCGCCGTGCCCCGGTCGGCCACCACCCCGGACCCCCGCACCCCCCTTCGCCAGGAGAGACCCCGCCATGCCCAGCAACCGCACCCCGGTCATGTTCATCCACGGCCTCTGGCTGCACTCCACGAGCTGGCAGGGCTGGGCCGACCGGTTCCGCGACGCCGGCTACGAACCGATCCTCCCCGAATGGCCCGGCGTCCCCGCCACCGTCGCCCAGGCCCGCAGGAATCCCGACCCCCAGGGCGGAATCGGCCTCGCCGAGATCTCCGCCCACCACGCCCGCATCATCCGCGACCTCGACACCCCGCCCGTCCTCGTCGGCCACTCCGTCGGCGGCTTCATCGCCCAACACCTCCTCGGCCAGAACCTCGCCCAGGCCGCCGTCGCGATCTGCCCCGGCCAGATCAAGGGCGTCAAGGCCGTCGGCCCCGCCCAGGCCAAGTCCGCCTTCGCCTTCCTGCGCAACCCCGGCAACACCAAGCGCGCCGTCTCGCTCAACCCCGCCCAGTTCCGCTACGCGTTCGCCAACGCCGTCTCCCAGCAGGAGTCCGACGAACTCTTCGACGAATGGACCATCCCCAGCCCCGCCCGGCCGCTCTTCCAACTCGCCCTGAGCAACTTCGCCCCGCACTCCCCCGCCAAGGTCGACACCCGCAACGAGAGCCGCGGACCGCTCCTCCTCCTGTCCGGCAAGCTCGACCACACCGTGCCCGACGTGCTGACCCGCTCCACCCACAAGCAGTACCGCAAGTCCCCCGCCGTCACCGACTACCACCGCTTCGACGACCGCGGCCACTCCCTCACCGTCGACCACGGCTGGACCGAACTCGCCGACCACACCCTCACCTGGCTCGACCAGCACCACATCGGCTGAACAGCCGGCCCACCCCCAGGTGCGGCGCCCTGCCCCGCGTGCCACGGGCAACGGCATCAAGGTGACGCCACGCGTCGAACCGCCGGACCGCCTCCCGGGGTCGGTCGAGCAGACCCACGCCTGCCGCCCGCACTCCAAGCCGGCCCACGGCAACATCCCGGCCCCTCCGGCCGTCGCGTAGCCGCTTCCGTTGACCGACGGCGGTGCGCGCCACGCTGCGCACCCGCCGTTTTCCCCCTACGCCCGGCCGCCTTCCCGGCCAGGTCATCTCCTCCCTAAGGAACATCATGCGTAATCGCCGTGTCCGTGTACGTACCGTGGCCCTCGCAGCAGTCGGGGCAGCCCTTCTCGGGGCCACCCTGACCCCCCTCGCGTCGGCCGACTCCGGCCCGGCCAAGGCGAAGCCGACCGTCGTGCTGGAGCACGGCGCGTTCGCGGACGCCTCCGGCTGGAACGGCGTGGCCAAGCGCCTTCAGCACGACGGCTACACCGTCATCGCCCCCGCCAACCCGCTGCGCGGACTGCCCGAGGACTCCGCTTACCTCACCAGCGTCCTCAAGAGCGTCCAGGGACCGGTCGTGCTCGTCGGCCACTCCTACGGGGGCGCCGTCATCACCCAGGCCGCCGCCGGCAACCCCCAGGTCAAGGCACTGGTCTACATCGCCGCGCTGATGCCCGAGAAGGGAGAGGTCCTCGGCGCGCTGACCGCGAGGTCCACTCAGGCGCAGTTGCAGCCCGCGCTCAAGCCCGTCCCGTACGCCAACGCCGACGGCACCGGCGGGACCGACCTGTACATCGATCCCGCCCGGTTCCACGACGTCTTCGCAGCCGACGTCCCCACTTCCGAGACCAACCTCATGGCGGCCGAGCAGCGGCCCGTCACCGCCGCCACCTTCGCCTCCACCGCCAGCGCCGCCGCCTGGCACACCATCCCCTCGTGGGCCATGATCGCCACCCAGGACAAGACCCTGGGCGCGGACGTGGAGCGCTTCGAGGCCAAGCGCGCCGGCTCCCACACCGTGGAGGTCGACAGCTCACACGTCGCGATGATCTCCCACCCCGCGGCCGTCACCCACCTCATCGAGGATGCCGCCCGCTCCACCTCCCACTAGCCTCAAGCTTCGTGACGGCCCGTCGAATTCACCTCATCCGGCGGGCCGTTCGGCTTGTCGAGGTCATAGCGGGCGGGCGACCCGGGAACGGCACTGCCGCAGCCGGGGCACCGTGCACGCACAACCCGCGTCAAGCCGTAGTGGCCTCGCAGGTCACGCTCCCGACGGACGTGGATGCCACCCCCGTGAGTGTCGTCCCGTACCGCTCGCCACCAGGGTGTCCCAGAGCGGGTCGGGCTAGCCGGGCACCGTCCTGTCCATCGCCCGCCACGCGGCGGCCAGCTCCGCGTAGATCGGTTCGCCGGGCGGGGCCAGGGCCGTTTCGGCCGCAGGCTGTGCGCCGGCGGCGATCGACTTCCCGGTCGCGTCGTACCGGCCGGGTGCCGGTGCGGGGCGGTGACGGCCCGCTGGCGGCAGTGCTGTGCTCACCTGCGTTTCAACGAGCCGGCCGGGGCGCGGGTACGCGCCCCCGGCCATACAGGGGAGGCGGGTCATGGGGTTTGGGCCGTTGGTGGCACGAGCGGATGCCTGCCGTCCCCGTGCGCCTGCCCCCACGCTCTGCGGCGTGGCCGAGTTCGTGAGTGAGCGACAGCGCGGGCTGGCGGACGCGTCCTCGGGAGCGGGTTGTGCGCGAAAGGTTCCGTGTGCGGGCCGAGGGTTGCTGAATTGAAAGACATCTCCCGCCCGGGGGCCTGGTGCGCGGGTGTGGGCGGTCGTGCTGAACACGACCGCCCACACCCTGGGGTGCCGGAACCGGGTCCGCATCGCGGCGCGATCGTCGCGGTGCGGGACCGGTGGGCCTGTCGCGCGGTCCTAGCTCAGGATCGCGGTGATCCTGACGAAGCCGTTGCCGCCCGGCGCGCCTGCCGCGCCCGCACCGGCGGCCGCGGCGGCGCCACCCTTTGTGGGGTCGATGCCGGAGGTTCCACCGGCACCTGCTGATCCACCTGTGGTGCCGGTCCCGCCGGTGCCGCCGTTACCGCCGATACCGACTCCCGGTACCGGAGCGGCGGGGCCGGTCGGCACCCCGCCGGCCGTGCTGCCCGGCCCGCCCGCGCCGGTTGTCACCCTGTTGTTTCCGCCCGTGCCGTCCGTGCCGCCGCCACCGGCGGTGCCGCCGAAGAACGTCGTCGCGGAACCTTCGGGGCACACTGCTCCCGGCCGGGTGGCGGGTGCTCCGCCCGTCCCGCCCGTCCCACCGTTGCCGTTGGCGCCGCTCGCGCCGGGTGTGCCGTTCGAACTGGTCAGGATGCTGCCTCCACCGCCGCCGCCGCCCGCGCCGCCGGGCCGCCCTCCGGTGCCCTGGTGGCCGCCGCCGCCAGGGCCGGCGAACGCCAGTTCCAGGGTGTGAGGCGGAACACCTCCCCGGAAGAACACGCGTGACTCGCCGCCGTCCCCGCCGAAGACGCCTTGCGTGCCGCCGGCGCCGGTAGTGCCGTTGCCGCCGTTGACGCCGAGGTTGTTGGTTCCCTCTGTCCCCCCGGTGCCTCCCGTCCCACCGGGGCCGCCGGCGCCGTCACGTGCGGCGACCCGCCCGGATCCGACGTGCACCGTCACGGTGAGGGGCTGGGTCTCGTCCAGCGGGAACACGCACTTGGTGTAGGCGCCGCCCCCGCCGGCCCCACCCCCGCCGCCGCCCCCGGCATTGCCGCCGCGGCCCCCGTCGCCGCCGTCGGTGCGGGTGGTGATGGACAGGCCGGTACCACCCCCGCCTCCTCCTCCGCCGCCACCGGCCCCGCCGCCGCCGCCCGCGCCGCCGCCACCCGCGCCCCATGCCTCGATCTGCAGGGAGGTGACGTTCGGCGTGATCACGTACGAGCTGTCACCCGGCGTCGAGAAGTCGGTGACCTGCTGGTTCTGCCGGGGTGTCGCCTGGGCGGGCGTCGGCGCGATCGCCCCGGCGGTCAGCACGCCGCCCAGCGACAGCGCGGCACCGACCCGCACCCACCCCCGCTGTCCGTTCTTCGACAGCCCGCCTGCGGGGCAGACGGCGGGTAGCTGCGGCAGCGCGATCACGCCACCGGTCCGTTCCTTGCGCTTCCTGATCATCTGTGGCCAGCACTCCGTTCATGGTTCTTCGAACCGCTGCCACCCGGCAGCGCAGACCATCCCTACCTCCAAGGAGCCCGCGCCGCGGCACACCGAGATCCGAACACCGCCCGCCGTCCACCCGGATGACGCAGCGACATCGACCGAACGCCCGTTCCCCTGCTGCGTCCGGGTCTTCGGGCGGCCGTCCAGCCGTGAGGCCGACGTGCCTGGGCCGGTGAGGGACGGGTGTTGGCAGGTGAGCGGTGACAGGGGCCGGGCGAAGCGGAAGGGGGTCGCGGCCGAATCGCTGGAGGTCGTCGCGAGCCTGCCGGGGTAGGTGATGTCCCCGATCGCTTTCCAGTAGACGCTCATCGGCGACACGTTGAAGACGGTGAACCTCCGGGCCGCCACATCCTTCCCCGTGACATCGACGCTGACGAAGATCAGATAACCCTCTGCCGCGCAGGACAGCGCGGTCGGCGAATTCCCGGGAGGGGACCTTGTCGGAGGGGACGCTGTCGAAGGGAGCGTTTCCGGAAGAACCACCCTGCGCCGGGAATCGACGGCGTCACCGGGCGATCGGGGCGGGACGACAAGCGTGTGACACTCGCGGACAGCGGGCTGATATGAAGATCGGCGACATTGGCGACATTGGCGACATCGGCGGCAACCCGGCCCGGCCTGGCGATGCACCGGCCCGGCGGCCAGGGGCTCGTCTTCGACGTCGACGCGGTGGGGACCATCCACCAGCAGGTTCCCGGAACCCGTGGTCTCGCGTGAACAAGTATGGTTCGCAGCACCAGAGTTGAATCGATCGCCGAGAGCGGGACCGCCTCCCTCGGCCCTTACCCTGCGGAGGGGCAAAAATGATCGAAACACCCGGTGCGGACGCGCCACCGCCGACCGCCCAGGCCCAGGTGGGCTGGCTTGTGGACGCCTCGGCCCGGGTGCCGATGACGGACACCGAGATCCACGACCACATAGCGGCGCCACTCCTGGCTGCCAGCGGTGGTCCGAACGCTTTCAACGCAGTGCTGCACCAACTGGGTCCGCTCACCCTGAACAAGATCGTCGAGTCGGGTCGGGATCACGCGCAGGCGGCGGTCAGCGGCCGTGACGGCGACTACCTTCTACGGGTGTGTGTGGCTCCCTCGGGCCTGGTGAATGATGTGAGCCTCACTCCCGACGCGGCGCCGCTCTCTTCGTGGACCCAAGTCGACGACATGCTGGCCGAGTTGGGAGCCCGCGTGTCGTTCGCAGCATCGCGGATCGGCCCGGATGGGCGCTGCGAGCTGGTGCACGGTGTGCGCGCCGACACCCAGCGGCCGATCGGCTCGGCGTTCAAACTGTATGTGCTGGGCGCGCTCGCGCAGGCCGTCAGCGAACAACGAGCGTCCTGGGACGAATCGCTGGTCATCCGCGATGACCACAAGAGCCTGCCCTCGGGCCGACTGCAGGACTACCCGGCCGGCACCGCGGTCACGATGGCCGAGTCCGCCGACTGCATGATCTCCCTCAGCGACAACACCGCGACCGACCACCTCATCCACCGGCTCGGCCATGACGCGGTGGCGCACCAAATGGACCTGTTCGGCCACCAGCAGCCCCGAGCGAACATTCCGTGCCTGACCACCAAGGCGTTCTTCCAACTCAAGGCCAACCAGTACCCGGCCCGCGCGGACGAGTACCTGGCACTGCCCGAACGCCACCGCTCCGCCGCGCTGCGGGAGCTTGAACGACTCCCCCTGCCCGACGTTCGCGAGACCTGGCCCCAGCCGAGGAAGATCGACCAGATCGAATGGTTCGCCTCACCGATCGACATCTGCAACGCCTACGCGGCGCTGTGGCGGTTCGACCAGCCCGAGATCGAGCACGCACTCACCCTTAACGACGACGGACTGAATCTGGCCCCGTCCCGATTCCCGACCGTCTGGTACAAAGGCGGCAGCGAACCCGGCGTCATCACGCTGAACTACCTGGCACGCACGAGCGACGACCGCACTCTGGTCACCAGCCTGATGGTCTCGGACGCCGGTACAGCCCCTGACAAGGTCGCCATGGCGCTGAAAGGCCAGGCCATCATCCGAGGCGCATTCGACTTGCTGACCTCACAGGATTGAATCCTGTCCTGTCCTGTCCCGGGCCTTGAGTCCTTGCGTGAGCCACGGTCGCTGCGCCACCGCCGAACCGCCACCCGGCTCCTGCTGAGGGCCTCACTTGAGGTACGCCTGCCGACCTGGACATTCGCCGTACCGCCGCGTACGGGACTGAGGGGTGCCACGCTCGAACCGCCGTATCCACTGCCGTTGGAGATTGACGATTGCTCTGTCGACTTCACCGCGGGCCGGACCTCGCCCAGGACCTCACGGCTCAGCGATGGGTCGATCCGCATGCGGCAGCGGACGAGTCACAGGTCGTCGGACCATGAAGAGGCCGGTCGAGCCGACATGACGTCGGATCGACCGGCCTCTTCGCTGTCCGGAGGCTCCGGGGGGCCTCCTCGTGGTTTCGTGGGGCCCTCGGGGATGGCGCTGCCCCGGCGGGGCCGGCTCCCGGGGGCTGAGGGTCAGCCCTTGGTTCCTCCCCGCAGGCCGTCCAGCACCATGTCCGTCAAGCGCTCCGGCAGATCCGGCTCGATCGGGCGGTGGCCGAGCAGGCAGCGGGTCTGGAGCGGGGCGCAGAGCAGTTCCAGTGCCAGGGCCGTGTCGGTGTCCGTCGGGAGTTCCCCGCGTTCGACGGCCCGGCTGACGATGACGCCGGCCTGGTCGAGGCGGGACTGCCAGAAGGTCTGCCAGGCCTCGGCGAGGTCGGGGTCGTCGGAGCTGAGTGCGGCCGCCCGGGCGACGGACCGGCCGGTCGGGGTGGCGAGGTACCCGGCCAGCGCGCGGGCGAAGGCGGCCAGGTCGGTGCGGACGGCTCCGGTGTCGGGGACGAGGATGCCTTCGTTGCTGCCGGTGAGCAGGGCGTCCAGCACGAGCTTCTCCCGACTGCCCCAACGCCGGTACACCGTGGTCTCGTTGACCCCTGCGCGGGCCGCGACCCCGGCGATGCTGAGCCGGTCGATGCCCTCCTCGGCCAGCACCTCCGTGGCGGCGGCCAGGACGGCCTGGCGGACGCGCGCGGCACGGCCGCCCGGGCGTCGGCGGATCGTATCCGGCGTCGGCTCCGGCTCCGACGTCGGCTCCGGCCCTTCTTCGGTCATGTGTTGATCACCTCGGCCACCACATTAACGCAAGAGTGCTTGCATTAGGTGCCGCCCGGGCGCATAGTCGTTAATGCAAGCGTCCCGGCTTTAAGCGCAGCAGGAGGCACCACTATGTCCTTCACCTGGCCCCTGGACCCGCAGGACCTGTTCGTCGAGCGCTACCCGCAGATGACCCTCGGCCTCCCCACCGACGAGGTGGACGCGGTCCGCGCCGCCGTCACCGAGATGTGGCCCGACCGGCCCGGCGGCTGGGTGTACGAGTGGTCCGCCCTCGCCGCCCGGCACGCCGAGGCCGGGCGCCACCGCCTGGCCGCGCAGGCATACGGCTGGGCCAAGTTCCCCTCGCTCGCCGACGAGCCGAAGCGCACCGCGCTTGCCCGCCAGGTCGAGCAGTACGTCCTCGCCGCCCCCGGCTTCCCGGTGGAGTTCGAGCGCCGCACGCTCACCGTCCCGTACCGCGGCGGCGACGCCACCCTGCCGATCCACCTGATGGCTGCCCCCGGCCTGCCCGCCGACGCGCCGGTCGTGCTGGCCAGCGGCGGCGTGGACTCCTGGAAGACCGACCTGCACGGCATGTGGGAGCAGCTCGCGTTCACCCTGCCGGCGCGGCTGCTGCTGTTCGACCTCCCCGGCACTGGCGAGACCGCCCACCTGCCGATGACCCCGGACGGCGGGGCCGAGGTGATCGCCGGACTGGTCTCCTTCGCCCGCACGGCCGGCAACGGGAAGGTCGGCCACTTCGGCATCTCGATGGGCGGCTACTACTCCGCCCGGACCGGACTGACGGGGGCGGTGGACGCCTCCGTGGTGCTCGGCGGCCCGGTGGAGCGCTCTTTCGCTCCCGGTCGCGGCTTCGCCTTCGGCATGGACGGCATCGTCGGCAACGCCCTGGGCTTCGACGCCGCGCCGAGCACGGCCGAGCGCGAGGAGGCCTTCGCGGCCTTCGACCTGCGCCCACTGCTGGACCAGGACGCCAACGGGCCGATGCTGGTGGTCAACGGCACCGAGGACGTCCACGTCCCCCTGGACGACACCCTGGTGTTCCAGGGCCGCCGGGACACCCGGGTCGAACTGATCCCGGACACCGGCCACTGCGCCATCTCGCGCTTCGGCGAGGCGATGGCCGTGATCGCCCCCTGGCTGAAGGACGCCCTGGGCGGCTGATCCGGCGCGGGGGTGGATCGCTGCTGGTCAAAGGATTGTGCCGATTCGCCGCACCAGAACGGCCGGTCGACTCGACAGCCGACCGGCCGTTCTGGTTCCACAGTGGCGACTGGGTGTCGATCGCGCCGACACCCGGAGCCGACCGCCGATCAGGCGGGGATGGGGCGGCAGTTCTGGCCGTTCACCCACAGGGAGCCCTCGGCCCAGCCGGTCTGACACTGGTACGCCGCGCGCGTCGTCCGGTCCATGACGACGAAGTCGCTCAGCGGGCCCCAGGTGGTGCTGTCGCAGGAGCGGCCGAACACGTTCGGCGGCTCGCTGCTCACCTCATCGCACCGGATCACTCCACCGACCCGCTTGCCCGGGGCGCCGTGCACGCCCCCGTCGGCCCCGTCGGCCGCGCCGGCGGCGCCGACACCGGTCAGGCTCAGGACGGCGGTGGCCATGCCGGCGGCGAGGAGCAGTCGTTTCATGAGGGGACCTCCTGGGTGGGGGACGGGACTCCGCAGACAGTTCCCCTGCGACCCACCTGCGTATCGGCCCATTCGCATGAACACGTCATGATGTCGCCGCCCCGGCGACGACGGGAGCGAACCGAGGAGGCCGGTCGACCCGACATCACGTCGGGTCGACCGGCCTCGTTGCGTGTCCGGAAGGGTCAGTCGATTTTCACGCTCGCGCCGAATTCGAACGTCCCGCTCTCGCCCGGCGGTACTACAGCGATGACGGACCCCGCGCAGCCCGGCTGGTCGTAGACCTGGGCGGACTTGTCGGTGCGGTTCTCGACGATGAGGGGCCAGATGTCGCTGCCGTAGCAACCCGAGGGGTTGTTGTAGGACTTGAAGCCGACCCGGAGCTGACCGGTGGCCGCCTGGGCCGAGCCGGGCACCGCCACTGCCACCACCGCGGCCAGGGCCACCGCGCCGAGCGCCTTGCTGATCCGTCGCATGTCGTCACTCCAGAGTGTCCGGGGAACCGCCGCGGATGGCGGCTGCGCCGGAGGACTGCCCCGATTCGCCGCAGGTCACGGCCCTGCGGCGGCCGAATCACCTGATCGGGTGCCCCGGCCCGCCGCGCGGTTTGCGGCCCACCCGCCGCCCGCCACCCGCCATTTGCCACTCGCTAATCGCCACTTGCTACTTGGCGAAGCGAACCTCCGGGAAGGCCGTCGAGGGCCCGTCCAGCAGTCGGCTCGGGCGGTTGAGCAGGTGCCGATCGAAGAACGCGCCGAGGTACGCCCGGGTGGCGGCGAGCGCGCGGTCACCCTTGATGGTGCCGTACTGCTCCGGGGTGGTGTCGGGCGGCAACTGGTCACGGACGCCGAGGGAGTCCACCAGCCAGTGCATGTCGCAGAACGACAGGTGGCCGGCCTCCGGCAGGTCCAGCCAGCGCTTCCAGCCGGTCAGGCGCTGCCAGGTCTCGTCCCAGTTGGCCGTCGCGGGCCTGCCGGCGTGCCGCTGGGCGCCGAGCAGCAGCACCGGGCGGGCGAGGCCGTCGGCCGGCAGCGGGGCGAAGAAGTCGCCGTCCAGGTTGGCGGCGGCGCGGATCCGCCGGTCCTCGCTCATCGCCTCGATGGCGCTCGCGCCGCCGATCGAGTGGCCGGCCGCGCCGATCCGGGAGCGGTCGACCTGCAACCCGCGGACCAGCCCCGGCCCGGGCGCGGTCAGTTTGTCGATCAGGAAACTGATGTCCTTCGCCCGACTGCGGGTGACCTCGGCCGCCCGCCGGTCGTCCACCTGATCGCAGATCAGGCAGGTCTCCACCCGCCCGTCGGGGAACTGCACGACCGTCTCGTACGTGTGGTCCAGCGCGGCCACCACGTAGCCCCGGGCCGCGAGGTCCTCGGCGAGGGCGGTGAGCGAGGTGCGGCTGTAGCCGTAACCGGGGGAGAGCACCACCACGGGGTGCCGCCCGGGCGCGGGCACCGTACGGGCCTTCACGCCCGTCCGCACCTCGCTGACAGCCGGAGTGCCGAACAGGGCGGACGACACCTCTGGCGAGACGTAAGGCAGTTGCTCCCCGTGCTCCCCGCGCGCGGACTGCGCCGGGTACCAGAGGGTGGCCATCAGTTCACGGCTGGCGGCGTCCGCCCGCCAGGGGTCGTGCCGGGCCTTGTCCACCAAGTGGACGGACGTGGCACCGATCGCCCGTCGCGTCGTCGGCGCGGGCACCTGCGGTACCTGTGGCACCTCGGCCGCCGCACTCAACGAGAGCGTTCCGACCGTCGGGGAAGCCGCCAGCGCGGCCTGCGGACCGGCCAGCGAAACCAGGACGGCAATAGGCGCGGCGAGCAGAACAGCATTCCGCCACCGAGAAGTTGTCGACATACCGCCACGCTAGGCCCGCCCCCACCCCCACCGCGTCCTGCCCGCGACGTAACCCCCTCCACCCCAGGTCGCACCCGCCACGCCGCCCACGCCCCCCACCCGGACACCCCCACCTCCACCTGCCCGCCCTTGCGTAAATCGCCCATCTTTGCGCGGAGTTGGACGCCCCACCGGTCCCACCCGTCCTGCGGCACATCGGAGCTTCCACCGGCCGCGCCTCCGACCCCGGGCGCCTGCTGGCGGTCCCCTCGACGCTGTAGACACACGAACCCTGAACCTCGCCCGGGCTCAGCGACCCTCGGGTTTCGATGGTGGCTACCGCACTTCCTGGATCGCCTTACGTTGGCGCTGTCTACCCGGGTAACGGTTCCAGCGCGGCCAGGGCGGCTCATTCCCGTGCTGGTAGGGAGGGCGTGGTCAATCTGCCACCTTGTGCGGCATTCGTCTGCTGACGTTGCCGTTTGCTCCAAGGATTGTCCCGGCGCGGGCGCTCTGTGATGGCTGGGGCTGCGCGTAGCGGGGGTTGTGGGGGGAGGTGAAACTCCGTTGTCCGGGGGTGGGGCTCGCGGCGATGATTTCGGGTGTGGCTGACACCAGGTTCGAAGGCTCCGCGTTGCGGCCGTACCCCAAGATCTCGGCGAGGGGGCGGCTCTCCGTGTCCGGGAACCGGGAGTGGGTTGCCGTGGAGAAGGTGCACGGGGCGCACTTCGCGGTGGTCTGTGAGGGGGGTGCGGTCCGTCCGGCCAAGCGGCGGGAGCTCCTGGGGGAGGACGCGCTGGACGGCTTCTTCGGCGTCAGCCGGGTCTGGCCGGCGCTGGCGGTGGCGGCCGCCCGGTTCGCCTCGGCGGTGCGCGAGGCGGCGGGCGGGGGTGCGGGCGGGGGCGCAGGTGGGGGCGCTGTGGTGACTGTTTACGGTGAACTGGCCGGCGGGTGCTACCCGCACCCCGATGTGCCCGCCGTCGCCGGAGTCGAGCCCGTACAGACCGGCGTCTGGTACGCGCCGGGGTTGGAGTGGCTGCTCTTCGACGCCACCGTCGACACCGCCGAGGGCCGGTCCTGGATCTCCGACCGTGCTCTGCGTGACGCCGCGGGCACCGCCGGACTCGCCTGCGCCCCCTCGATCGGGCACGGTGCGCTCACCGTGCTCCAGGAACTGCCGGCCGCCTTTCCCACCCTGGTCCCCGCGCTCCTCGGGCTCCCCGAACTCGCCGACAACCTCGCCGAGGGCTACGTCCTCAAACCCGCCGGCACCTGGCGGGAGACGGGTTCCGAGGGGGCCGGCGCGCGTCCGGTGGTGAAGGTGAAGCAGCAGGCCTTCGCCGAGGACGAGCGCTACGACGGTGCCCGCCCGTACCTGCCGCCGCCGCAGGGCGCGGCCGGGGTCCCCGCCTGGCTCCTGGTCCAGGCCGCGGCACTCCTCACCCCCACTCGCGCCGCCGCCGCCGTCAGCAAGCTCGGTCCGCGTGCGCCCGAGGACGTCGTGGCGGCGGAGCTCACCCGGGACGTGGCGGAGGAACTCGCCGGGGCGGTGGGGGGATTGGACGGTGACGTCCTGCGCGCGCTGGAAGCCGCCCTCGGGCCCGGAGCGCGCTCCCTGGCGGCGTTCGACGCCGAGGACCGGCGCTCGCCGACGAGCCGGGCCGGGGCTGACGGGCTGAGGGGCTGAGGGGCCGAGGGGCCGAGGGGCTGACGGGCTGAGCGGTCGGGCTGGTCAGGCCGGTCGGGCGCGGAAGGATTCCTGAAGGAAGTCGCCCGCCCATGCGGAGGGCCCGTCGCCGGCTCCGACCGAAGGGTGACAGCGCAAGGGTGGGTGGGGCGTTGAGGTGGGAGGGGTGTTCCGGAAGAATATGTCGGTCGGTCTACTGATTCCTTGCCGCCGCCCGGGTGGTGCGCGCGCAGGAAGTCGGCCTGGTCGACTTCCTGCGCGGATGGAGGCGGTGGAAGTGGCGGCGATGGAGAAACTGTAGACCGGTCTACATATTTCTTGCCGGAGAGGGCGTCGGTGGTCGAGGGTGGGTGAAGGGGGCGTCGAGAGGGGCTTCCGCCCGGGGTGGGCCGGGCCCATCATGGGCTCCCGGCCCCAGCCCCCGGTCGAGGGCTCCGGGCGAGGCTCCAGGAGGCAAGTAGAGATGGCGATTCCCTTCCCTGTCCGGATCCAGTCCGCCGTCGTCCGGGGTGCGTACGCGCTGCCGGAGGGGCTGCGGCGGGCGATCGCGGGCGCGCCGGTGGTGCGGGACGGTCAAGTGCTCTCGCTGGACGCGCAGTTGATCCTCAAGTTGCAGCGCCTGTCGAAGGCCGCCCTGGTGCTGCCCGCCGGGGTCGGGCCGTCGCGGGAGGCGATGGAGCACGCGCGGTACCTGGTGGGCGGGGCGACGATCCAGCCGGTAGCCGTCCGGAACGTCGGAATCCCGCAGGAGTACGGCGAGTTGGCGGCCACGCTGTACACGCCGGGCGGGCTGGCGGCGGGTTCCGGGTTGCTGGTGTACCTGCACGGCGGGGGCTGGGTGGTCGGCAGTCGGGCCAGCCACGACCACGTGGTGCGGTTCCTGGCGCGGCGGGCGCAGGTGCGGGTGCTGTCGGTGGAGTACCGGCGCGCGCCCGAGCACGCGTTCCCGGCGGCTGCGGACGACGCGCTGGCCGCGTTCGACTTCGCGTACGCTAAGGCGGCGGACCTGGGCGCGGATCCGGAGCGGATCGCGATCGGCGGCGACAGCGCGGGCGGGAACCTGGCGGCCGTCACCACACAGGCGGCGGTGCGGCGGGGCGGTCCGGCGCCGGTGTTCCAGTTGCTTCTGTACCCGGCGGTCGACGCCTCCGTCCGGCGGCCCTCGCGCGACCTGTTCACCGACGGGTTCTTCCTGACCAGCGCGGACATGGACTGGTTCCTGGACCGCTACGCGCCCGCGCCGGCCGACCGGACGGACCCGCGCCTGTCGCCCCTGCTCGCCGCCGACCTGTCCGGGCTTCCGCCCACGTACGTCGGCACCGCGGGCTTCGACCCGCTGCGGGACGAGGGCGAGGCCTACGCCGAGGCGCTGAAAGCGGCCGGGGTGACGGTGCGCCTGAGCCGCCAGCCGGACCTCATCCACGGTTACGCCAGCTACCTCGGCATCGGCCGCCGCTTCCGGGAGGCGACGGCGGAGGCGGCCGAGGTGTTGCGGCAGGCGCTGGGCGCCGCGTAGCGCGCAACCAGGGGCGGTACGGCTCGGCGCAGCACCGGGCGGGGGCCCGTTCGGAGGACTCAACGGCCCCTGCCCGGCAGCTCGTTCAGGCTGGGATCCGCCGTGCCTCGGCGAGCTCCGACGCCTGCGCGCCGTGCGCGAGGAGGTACTCCGCCACCGATCCGTGGTGACTCCGGATCGACAGCAGCGCGCGCCGCAGATGCACTTCGCGTACGGGCAGGGCGTTGTGCGCAGCCCCGGCCGGCGGCGGTTTGGCCAGGCCCAGTTCGTCGTTCGAGCGCAGGAAGTCCTGGAGGACCTCCGCCTCGGAGGCGCCCAGCAGCGTCTGCAGGACGGCGACGACGACTCCCGTGCGATCCTTGCCCGAGGCGCAGTGGACCAGGACCGGCGCGGCCTCGCCCCCGCCGACGAGCAGTCGGCGCAGGACGGTCACCGCCGCCGCGCCGGCGCGCTCGGCCATCAGCGGGTACAGCTCCAACTGGTCGGCTGGCCAGCGTCGTTCGGTGAAGACCGGTGCGTGCAGGTACCGGGCGTCGACGAGGTCGACGGCATCCGGGCGCTCCGCCACCTCCGGGTCGCTGCGCAGGTCGACGACCGTCCGCAGGCCGAGGCGCCGCAGCGTGTCCGCGCCCTCCGCCGCGAGGCCGTGCAGGCTGTGCAGGGCTGCGGAGCGGTACAGCACGCCGCGCGGCAGGGAGCCGACGCCGCCGGCGTCGCGGAAGTTCCGTACGCCGGTGGGGGCGATGCGCTCCGGACCCGCCTCGGGCTGGTTGGTGATCACGTCTCACTGTATCCGGGGGCGGAGGGGGTGGCTGGGGGCGGCTGGGGGAGGCCATGGATGAGAAAGGACGCGGGAGTTGTGGTCGTGCGCCCGTCCGGTGCTGCGCGGGGGGTTCTCGTCGGCGGGCTCTTATTGTACTGTCCGTCTAATAAGCGGGTGAGCGGGCACCCGTAGGGGCAGGCATCTGGAGGCAGCCATGGCTCTCACCAACGCGGCGGCAGGGCGGGCGGTGGGTGCGCACGGCCACACCGCGGCCGACGACGACGTCTCGAAGCGGCTGCTGGAGTCCGCCGCGACCCTCTCCTACGACCCCTCGACCGAGATCGACTGGGACGCACCGCTCCCAGCCGACCACTACGGCCTCAACCCGGAGTGGAGCACCCTCTACGGCACCCGGCTGTGGGACGAGATGACCGAGCACCAGCGGGTCACCCTCACCCGGCACGAGGTCTGCTCGATCATGAACACCGGGATATGGTTCGAGATGATCCTCCAGCAGATGGTGCTGCGCGATCAGTACCTGAAGAACCCCGCCAACGCCGAGTTCCAGTTCGCGCTCACCGAGATCGCCGACGAGTGCCGCCACTCGATCATGTTCGCCCGCGCCTGCGAGAAGATGGGCGTCCCCGCGTACCGGCCGAACAAGGTCATCGCCCAGGCCGGGCGCGCGTTCAAGGCCCTGGCGAAGGGTGAACTCGCCTACGGCGGCATCCTGGTGGCCGAAGAGGTGCTCGACGTCATGCAGCGTGACTGGATGCGCGGCGAGAACGTCCTGGACATCGTCCGCGGCACCTCCCGGATCCACGTCGTCGAGGAGTCGCGGCACATGAAGTTCGCCCGGCAGGAGATCCGCGAACGGGTGCGCCACGCCGGCCCTGCCCGCCGCCGCACCTCGGCCACCGGCATCGCCGTCGGCGCGTACGTCATCGTCTCCAGCATGGTGCACCCCGGGGTCTACCGGGCCGCCGGGCTCGACACCCAGCGGGCGATCGCCGAAGTGCGGGCCAACGAGCACCGCAAGGCGATGATGCGCACCAGCTCCCGGCACCTGATCGCGTTCCTCGCCGAGACCGGATTGCTCACCAGCCGATCGGCCGCCATCTACCGGCGTATCCACATGCTCTGACGGCGCGTCAAATGCGGCACGTCTAGCGCGACCCGTCAAACGCGGCACGTCAACAAAGGCTCCGACTCCCGCACTTCACCACCTGTAGCGAGGGACCCCATCCCGGCCATGGCCTACGCGATCACCCGGACCTGCTGCAGCGACGCCTCGTGCGTGTCCGTCTGCCCGGTCAACTGCATCCACCCGACCCCGGACGAACCGGAGTTCGGCACCACCGACATGCTGTACATCGACCCGGCCGCCTGCATCGACTGCGGCGCCTGCGCCGATGCCTGCCCCGTGGACGCGGTGTTCCCCGTCGACCGGCTGCGCGGGCCCGACACCGTGTTCGGCGACCTCAACCGCGACTGGTACCGCGACCACCCCAACGACCACGCCTGGCGCGCTCCCACCTTCCCGCGCAGCCTGCCCGGCGGGATCGGCACGCTGCGCGTCGCCATCATCGGCACCGGCCCGTCCGCCGGGTACACCGCGCAGGAACTGCTGCGCAGCACCGGCGCCGAGATCACCATGATCGACCGGCTGCCCGTCACCGGCGGCCTGCTGCGGCACGGGGTCGCGCCCGACCATCAGTCCACCAAGCGCATCGCGGACAGCTTCGCCGGCGTCTTCCACGACCCCAGGCTGCGGATGTATCTCAACGTGGACATCGGTACCGACCTCACCCACGAGGAACTCGCCGCCCACCACCACGCCGTCGTGTACGCGGTCGGCGCGGCCGCCGACCGGCGGCTCGGCATCCCCGGCGAGGACCTTCCAGGCAGCCTTCCCGCGACCACCTTCGTCGGCTGGTACAACGCCCAACCGACCGTGCCCGCCGACGCGGTGGAGCTGTCCGGGCCCGGCGCCGAACGGGTGGTCGTCATCGGCAACGGCAACGTCGCCGTCGACATCGCGCGCATCCTGCTCACCGACCCCGACCGGCTCGCCACCACCGACATCGCCGACCACGCCCTCGCCGCACTGCGTCGCAGCAGGGTGCGGGAAGTCGTGCTGCTCGCCCGGCGCGGGCCCGCCGAAGCCGCCTGGACCAAGGCGGAGTTCCTGGCGCTGCGGCAACTGCCGGGCGTCGAGGTGGTGGTCGAGGACCACCCGGAGGTGCGGGCGGCGATCGAGGCGGCCACCAGGGCGATCGCCGCGCCGGCCGACGGGACGGCCGACGGGACCACCGCTGCGCCGACCGCCGGAACGGCCGCTGCGCCGACCGCGTCGGACGCGCGGGCCGCACTGCTCGCCGGGCTGCCGCTGGTGCCGTTCGACGGGGGTGCCGGGCCGGCGCCGGGCCGGCGGATCGTGCTGCGCTTCCTGTCCGCGCCGACCGCGCTCACCGCGTTCACCCCGCCAGGCGAACTCGGCGAACCCGGCGAACCCGGTGAACCCGGCGGGCCCGGCGCGTCCACCGGGGGCGGGCGGGTGACGGGCCTGACCGTCGCCCGGACCACCCTCGCGGGCGGCCGGGCAGCCGAGCCGACCGGGGAGACGGACACGCTGCTGGCCGGCCTGGTGGTGCGCTCCATAGGGCACCGGGGCGTACCGGTGCCCGGGCTGCCCTTCGACGAGCGGGCGGCGACGGTCGCGCACCGGGGCGGGCGGGTCGTGGACCCGGAGACGGGGCGGCCGCTGCCAGGGACGTACGTGGTGGGGTGGGCCAAGCGCGGGCCGTCCGGCGGGATCGGCGCCAACCGGGCGTGCGCCCGCGAGACCGTGGACGCGCTCCTGGACGACGCGGCGGCCCACGCGCTGGCCGCCCCGGCGGCGAGCCGCGCGGACTTCGACCGCCTCGTCCGCCACCGTCGCCCGGACGCCGTCGGGCTCAAGGGACTGCGCGCCGTGGAGCGGGCGGAGCGCGCCCGGGGCGAGGCCGAGGGCCGCCCCCGCGTCAAGCTCGCCACCGTCCCCGCCCTGCTGGCGGCTGCCCGTCGGCGGTAGGCGGGCAGTCGGCGGGGCGTGAGGGCGGAGCGGGAAGAATATGTCGGTCGGTCTACTTAATCTGAACGGGTTGCGCACAGGAAGTCGGACAGGCCGACTTCCTGTGCGCGGGTTCCATCGAGCAGCCAAATGTAGACCGGTCTACATATTTTCCCGGGAGCAAAATGACCCCCGCCGCCGGCGTGCATCGTGGAACGGAGGTTGAGTCACCTCACTCGCCGGGACGCCGAACCGGCGCAGTTCGGCTTGATCGAAACTCTCCCGCGCGGGGGCGCCCTGCGCCGCAACCTGGTCGCTGCTACGACGTTGAACCGGCCATGGACAACAATGCCGCACCGTTCGGTGCTTGGCGAGGACTCTCGTTGGCGGCAGAGACCGCCTGGGTTCCCGACCGCCACATCCTCAGGGCGCTTCATGCCACGACGTTCGGCAACCGGTGGTTCACCCAGATCAGCGCGACCGAGCTGGCGGGCCTGGCCGCCATGCCCGATGCGGCCGTGGTGCTCGGAAGCCGACGCGGCTACTTGGCGGACAGTCCGGGGAACCAGGCCCTCGCGGCCCTGCTACGCGAACGGCCGGAGGAGTTCGGGCTGGTCGGTCCCGTCATCCTCGGTGCGCAGAGCCTGCACTGGGAACCGGACCGGGCGGCCGGGACGGGGCGGCTCGGGTTGGCGGGGGTGCAGTGCTTCGACGGGTTCCAGCGACTCGTCACGATCGCCCACATCTCCCGCGAACTGCCGCCCGCAGACCTGGCCAAGGCCGTCCTGTCGGTCATCGTCGTGACCGGCGACGACCGCCACCGGGTCCGCGAGCTCTGCGACCAGACCGACCGCTACGTCAACTCCGCCGTGCCGCAGGACAACCTCGCCCGTTGTCCGCACCTGCTTGCGGTGCAGGCCGAGTTCCAGGCGGAAGGGAGCTACTTCGACCCCCGGCGAGGCATCGTGGCCGGGCCGCACCCGGTGGGATTCACGCCCGCGGACGTGTTCCGTTCGCTCGCGGCGCTCTCGGCTGCGCCGCGCCCTTATCTGAGCCATCAACTCCACACCCCCGAAGGCCTGGACGCGCTCTGGTCGGACATCACCGGTGCCTCCTACCGGAGCATCGTGCACGAGCACCTGCGGGCGACCAGCGTCCAGGTCGCGGTGGAGGCCAGGCGCGAGACGCAGAAGGCCATCGCCCGGATCCGAAAGCGCCACAACACGGGCTGCTACAAGCTGCTGGAGTACGCGCCCGAACTGGTGACCTGGACGGCCTGCCGGGCCCTTCCGCTGGAGAAGCTCTACGACGGCGGCAGGAACGCGCCGCGCTGGACCGACCTGATCCACGGTGTCCTACCGGCCGAGACCGAGCGGGTCGCCCACCAACTGGTCGCCTCCTACGAGCGGCTGCGCGGCTCGAAGCACATCTTCAAGCTCGCGGCGCCTGAACTCGACCTGTGGCTGGAGCTCGTGGACGACGTCCTCGGCCGGGCGTAGCCGGCCGGTCCTCGTCGGCGGCCGACTCCGGTGGATCCGGGTCGGCCGCCGGGCCTGTCACCCCCGCCACGTGCGCTTGAGCTCGTCCCAGCGGGTGGCCTGGGCGGGGGTGAGGCAGCCTCGGAGTTCGGCCAGCTTCAGCAGCTGTGCTTCGGCGTCGGCGCCGAGGGGCTGGGCTTCGGCGCGGTAGTGGTCGGTGAGGAGGGCGTCGAGTTCGGGGCGGGTGAGGGCCGGATCGAGGCGCTGGGCGAGTTTGGCCATGTTGCGGTAGGAGCCCTGGAGGAGGAACGGGGGTTCGGTGCGGGTGCGGTCGTCCTGGGCGGCGGAGGCCAGGTAGGCGCGGTTGACGGCGAGGACGGTGCCGCGCAGGTGGAGCAGTCCGGCGAGGACGGCGGTCATCCGTTCGACCTCGGCGGCGGGCCAGGCGCCCGCGAGGGTGCCGCCCGGGGTGCCGGTGGCGCGGGCCAGCAGGGTGTCCAGGTCGGCGCGGTCGGCGGTGGCGAGCGGGGCCAGGTGCGGGTTGGCGGGCAGCGCGTTCTCGACGAAGCTGAGCGCGAAGAGGTCCTCGCGCCCGGCGATGACGTCGCCGAGGTTCCAGACGTCGGCGCGGTTGGCGAGCATATCGGGCAGCCGGAAGAGGCGGCCGGACTCGGTGTACGGGTTGGCGGCCATGACGACGGCGAAGCGCTTGCCGCGCAGGTCCCATTCGCGGGCCTCGCCGTCCCACACCCCGTCGATCCGGCGCTGGGCGTCGCAGAGCGGGATGAAGCGCTGGAGGAGCTCGGGCGAGGTGTGCTGGACGTCGTCGAGGTAGAGCAGCACGTTGTCGCCCGCGTGCAGGGCGAAGTTGAGCTTCTCGATCTCGCGGCGGGAGGTGGCGTCGGGGGCCTCGGCGGGGTCGAGGGAGGTGACCCGGTGGCCGAGCGCGGGGCCGCTGACGGTGACCAGCAGCAGGCCGAGCTGTTTGGCGAGGTACTCGACGAGGGTGGTCTTGCCGTAGCCGGGCGGGGAGACCAGGAGCAGCAGGCCGCTGCGGTCGACCGGTCCGCCGGCGTCGGCGGTGCCGAGCTGTTTGGCGAGGTTGTCGCCGACCAGCGGCAGGTAGACCTGGTCGATGAGCTGGTTGCGGACGAAGCCGTTGAGCGGGGCCGGCCGGTAATGGTCGAGTCGTAGCCGGGTGTGCTCGGCGGCCAGCAGGTCGGCGCGCAGCCGCTGGTAGGCGCGGTGTCCGGGGGCCTCGGTGGCGGCGAACTCGGCGACGCGGGTCAGGAGTTCGTCGAGGCGAAGGTCGAGTGCGCCGCCCGGGAGCCGGGGGTGGTCGCCGAGCAGTCCGGTGAGGCGGGTGGTGGCGGCGCCTTCGGCGGGTCGGCGTGGCAGGGACGGGCAGAGGAGCGCGGCGGCGGCCTCGGCGAGGTCGCCGGGGTCGGCGTCGGCGGCGCTCGACTCCAGCCAGGCCTGGGCGAGTTGGCGCCGGGCGGGCAGCAGGGCGGGTTCGGCGGGCAGTGCGGCCAGCGCTTCGGTGAGGCCGGCGGACTCGGGTGCGGCGTGGAACTTGTCGAGCAGTGCGGCGGCCCCCGGCGCGTACGCGAACGTGGGTGTGGCGGCGGCGAGTTCGGCCACCAGGTACGGGCCGGCGGGCTGCGGGTACGAGGTGAACTCCGAGACGGCGGAGCTCAGTTCGTCGGACAGGTCGGAAAGCGCGGCCAGGGCCGCGGGTGCGGCCGGGGCCGGCGCGGTCGGGTTCGGAGCGGTCGGGCCCGGCGCGGTCGGGTCCGATGCTGTCGGGTCCGGTGCGGTCGGCTTCGGCACGGCGACGAAGGCCTGCCGGGCGAGGGTGAGGGCGAGGGCGAGCGAGCGGGCCCGGGTGTGCCAGACCAGTCGCTGCCGCTCGTCGGCGCCGTGCGCCCAGTACAGCTGCGCGGCCGCCCGGGCGGCCGCCGGGTGGCGCAACAGGCCTGCCTCGGCGTGGAGTTCGAGCAGGGCGCGGAGCAGTAGCGCCGCGTCGTGGTCGTGGACGCCGCGCTGGTAGCCCTCGTCCGGGCGCTGTTCGGCGGCGCGGCGGACGAACTCCAGCAGGTCGTCCTCGGTGCGCAGGGTGTCGCGCAGGGCGTCCAGCCCGTCCGGTTCGGCGGCCAGCAGCAGGCTGGCGGCGAGGTATTCGGACCGGTAGAGCGCGGGGGTCTCGGAGGGCAGCGGCCGGCCCCAGTAGCGCTCGGTGGCGGCGAACGCCGGGTCGGTGACGGGGGAGCGGTAGTCGGTGCCGGTGAGGGTGAAGGCGGGGCGGCCGCGCCAGGGGACGAGGGTGAGTTCGGGCCGCTGGGTGGTGACGGCGAACAGGTGGCGGCCCAGCCGCAGGGTGCCGGGGCCGTCGCCGGCGAGTTCGGCGCGGTCGCGCCGGGCCCGGTGGGCGCGGCTGCGGGCGGCGCGCAGCCGTCCGGTCAGCTCCTCGGCCCGGACCCGGTCGCCGAGTGAGGTCAACTGGGCGGCGAGGTCGCGGAGTTTGACGGCGGTCGGGTCGGCGGCGAGGGCGGCGTCGATCTCGGCCGCGGTGTCGAGGGCGGTGAGCCGCCGGTGCAGGGTGTCGAGGATGCGTTCGGCGGAGGCGGCGATCCGGTCGGCGCGGCGGGCCCGTTCCTCCAGCAGGTGCTGGCGGCGGGCGGTGAGGGCGTCGTGGATTCCGGTGCGCCGGTCGGCGAGTCGTTCGCCCAGCGCCGGGTCGGCGTCGGCGAAGCGGGTCTCCAACTGCTCGATCCGCAGCAGGAGTCGGCCGAGCTGGTCGTCGCAGGCCTCGGGGGTGTCGGCGGCGGCGAGCGCGGCGGTGGTGGCCTGGGCGAGCAGGGCGGTTTCGGCGGCGAACTCGGCGGCGGCCTCGCGGGTGCGCAGGTCGCGGCGGCGGACGGTGAGGGCGGCGCGGGCGCGGTTGAGCAGCCCGAGGACGTCGGCGAGCCGGTCGAGGATGGCGGTGCGGGTGGTGGCGTCGGCCAGGTCGAGGGTGCCGACGAGCTCCGAGACGGTCTGCAACGCCTCGCTCTGCTCGGAGATCTGGAGGCCCAGCGGCTCGGCTTCGGCGGCGGTGGCGAGGGCGGCGCAGCGGTCGGCGAGTTCGCCTGCGCGCCGGCGGTGCGGGGCGAAGGCCTCGGGTTCGGCGAGGTGTCCGACGGCGCGGGCGGCGGCCTCGGTCAGGCCCTCGGCGAGGTGGGCGGCGAGCGCGTCGATCCGGGCGGGGTCGGCGCGCGGCAGGTCGCGCAGCGCCTCGATCCGGCCCTGGGCGCGGCGCAGCCCGGCGAGCCGGTCGACCCATTCGGCGGCGTCGGCGAGGGTCTCGCCGCGGGCGGTGCGCAGCAGGCCTTCGACGTGTTCGGTGGCCTGTTCGGTCTGCCGGGCGGCGTGCGCGGTGAGTTCGGCGACGGCCTCGTACTCGGCGATGACCTGCCGGGCGCTGTCGCGGATCTCGGCGAGCGGGGCGGCGAGGTCGCCGAGGCCGGGCTGGCCCAGCCAGTGGTGCCGGTCGGCGGTGCGGGTGCAGGCGGCGAGGACGGCCTGGTGGCCGGCCGGGGTGTCGGCGCCGGCGGCGGCGAGCCGGGCCAGGGAGAGGCAGTCGGCGAGGCCGCGGACGAGGTCGGCGTTGCCGATCCGGGCGAGCGGGCCGGTGCCGGGCGGCTGCGCGGCCGCGTGGCGCTCGCTGGTGAACGGGGTCTGCCACAGCTGGACGGGGTGCAGCCGGGTGGGCCCGTCCTCGGCCGGGCGGAGGGCGATCAGGGTGCCGTCGGCGAGCAGCGCGTAGCCCTGGCAGGGCAGCGGGGCGGCGGCCTCCTGGCGGACGCTGTTGTACGGCTGGAGCAGGGCGCGGCCGTCGGCGGGGGAGCGGAACTCGTACAGCACGTCCTCGCCGTTGGGCGAGACGAGGGTGCGCTCGTAGGCCAGGCCGTCCACCGGCTGGTCGTAGCTGCGCACGGTGCCGTCGGCGAGGTGGCAGCCGCCGGGGAAGGCCACGCCCTGGTCGGCGGGCAGCCGCAGGCAGGCCTGGCCGAGCGCGTCGATCCGGGTGACCCGGCCGGTGGGCAGGTGGCAGACCAGGTGCCGGACGGTCTCCTCCTGGTACGGGCGCACGCGCACCAGCAGCAGGGTGCCGAGCCGGGCGTGGGCGATCTGGGCGTCGGCGAGGGTCTGCAGGGCCTCGGCGAGGGGTTCGCGGTGCAGCTCGCGGCCGTCGGGGGCGGTGACGGTCAACCGGCCGCCGTCGATGCCGAGCCGGAGTTCGCCGCCGAGGTCGGCGCGCGGTGGGCTGCCGGGGGCGGCGGGCAGCTGGTCGTCCCGGGTGAGGGTGGTCCAGGCGAGCTGCTGGCCGTCGGCGGCGGTGTGGTCGCGTTCGCCGCGCCCGTCCTGGTAGGCGGGGTGCCCGTCGTCGGCGAGGTCGTCGACGGGGCGCCAGCGCAGCACCCGGACGTCGGCGGCGGCGGGGCCGGTGCGGAAGACGGCGAGCAGGCGGCCGCCGACGGGGCGCAGCCGTTCCAGTCGGGCGTCGCGGAAGTAGCGGTGCAGGTCGGCGAGGTCCTGGCGCACGCGCGGGTCGTCCAGCAGCGTGCCCTCGGTGGGGGCGGGGGTGAGGTCGGGGTGGTGGACGCTCAGGACCTCGCCGAGCGGCCCGGCACCCGGGGAGCCCTCGGACGGGGCGCCGGCGGAAACGGAGCCGGAGGCGGAGATGGTGGCGGAGACGGTGGAAGCGGAGACGGCGGTGTCGGGCGCGCTGCCCGGGCGGGTGCCGAGCAGCAGCAGCCCACCGGCGGCGGTGAGGTCCTGCGGGAGGCAGGCCCGGCCGGTGGTGAGCCGGCCGGTGCCGACCAGCCGCAGCTCCCCGCCGCCGAACTCCTCGACCCGGCGGGCGTTCAACGCCTGCGCGCGGTCGGCGAGTTCGGCGGCGGACCGGGCGAGTCGGCCGCGCAGGACCTCATAGGTGCCGGCGTCGAGCCGGGCGTCGAGGGCGTCCACCACGTCAGTTCCTCAACTACTCGGTTTCTCGACTGCTCAGGAGATCGGGTACTCAGACGACTCAGGCGACTCGGCGCTCACTTGGAGCCGTTGACCGACGCCAGTGCCCCGATCGACGTCTCGGCGATCCCCAACTTCTGCGCTGAGGTGAGCAGTTGCCGCAACTGCCCGGCCTGCTCGCCGCCTCCGGCGCCGATCATCCGCATCAGCAGCGCGGACACCGTCAGGTTCTGCACGTCCGCCGTGGACACCGAGGACAGCACCCGGGTCAGGTCCTCGGTGAAGCTGGCACTGCCGTCGAGCCAGGGCCCGGCCAGGGCCTGGGCGGTCTGCGAGTGCCCGACGAAGGCATCGACGCTCTTGGCGGCCGTCACCGACTGCACCAGGCGGTCGAAGAACACCCCGTCCCCGCCGACGATGTCGATCTTCGCCTTCTCCAACCCGGCCGCGACCAGCGCGGCCTGCGCCTCGGCGATCTGTCGCTGGGTGTCCAGCCCGGCCAGCCGGACGTCCTTCTCGGCGGCCAGCCGCAGCCGGTACTCCTCGTGCCCGCGCGAGGCCTCGTCCAGCTTCGCCATCGCCGCGGCCTTCTCGGTGAGGCCCTCGGCCTCGGCCTTCAGCTTGGCGCCGATCTCCAGCGCGGCGGCCTTCGCCTTCTCGGCCTGGACGGCGGCCTCGGCGCGGCCGACCTTCTCCACCGCCGCGGCCTCCTGCTCGCGCACCTGCACCTGGGCCAGCCCCTCGGCGGCGGCCTCCGCCCGGATGCCCTCGGCCATCCGGATCTTGGCGGTGGCGTCCAGTTCGGCGGCCTGCTGGCGGGCCTCGGCCAGCACCAGCGACTCGCGGGCCTTGTGCGAGGCGGCCTGCTCGGCGGCCTCGGCGGCCTTGATGTCCTTGACGAGCTTCTCCTGCGCCTGCGCCTCGGCCTGGATGATCACCGCGAGGCGGGTGCGCTCGGCGTCCTCGGTGGCGCGCAGCGTCTTGACGGCCTCCTCCTGCTCGGCGACGGTCCGCTCCACCGCCACCCGCTCGCGGACCACGTCGGCGACCTCCCGCCGGCGGGACTCGACCTCCTTCTGCTTGGCCATGGTGGCGAGTTCGGTCTCCCGGTCGCGGCCGATGACCTCCAGCAGGCGGTCCTTCTCGATCCGCTCGTTCTCCACCGCGATCACCCGCTCGCGATTCTTCTGCGCCACCGCGACCTCGCGGGCCTGGTTCTCGCGCTGCACGCCGAGTAGTTCCTCGGTCCGGAGGAAGGCGGTCTGGGCGTTCAGCCGCTCCTCCTCCTGGACCCGGGCGATCACCGCGTCCTCCGTGGCCCGCAGGGTCTCGATCTCGCGGCGCTGGCGGATCTCGGCGTCGGCCTGGCGGCGCTGGAGTTCGAGGACGGCCTCCCGGGCGTCCACGTTCTGCCGGGTGATCTCCTTCTCCTCGGTGCGCTGGTACTCGTTGGTGCGCACGTGCTCGATCGCCGTCAGCTCGGTGATCTTGCGGATGCCCTGGGCGTCGAGGATGTTGTCGGAGTCCAGCTGGTTCATCGGGGTCTGTTCGAGGTGGTCGATGGCCGCGTCCTCAAGGGTGTAGCCGTTGAGGTCGGTGCCGATGACCGCGATGATCTGGTCCCGGAACTCGTGCCGGTGCGTGTAGAGGTCGGTGAAGTCGAGCTGCTTGCCGACGGTCTTCAGCGCCTCGGCGAACTTGGCCGCGAAGAACTCCTGGATCGCGGACGGGTCGCTGGCGCGGGCGGTGCCGATGGCCTGCGCGACCTTGATGACGTCCTCGACGGTCTTGTTCACCCGCACGAAGAAGGAGATCCGGATGTCCGCCCGGATGTTGTCCCGGCAGATCAGCCCGTCCCGGCCGGCGCGGTGGATCTCCACCGTCTTCACCGAGATGTCCATCAACTCGGCCTTGTGCAGCACCGGGAGGACGATCGCGCCGGTGAAGGTGACGTCCACCTTCTTGGTGCGGGAGACGATCAGCGCCTTGCCCTGCTCGACCTTCTGGAACAAGCGGCCCACGAACAGCAGCATGGCGAGCACGATGAGCAGTACGACGGCGACGAGAATGCCGAAACCCACGGCGATGGTGTCCATCACGGAGTCCTTTGACGAGATGACGAGATGGTGCGAAGTCGAGCGGACGAAAGCGGAACGAGCGGGACAAAGAGGGTGAAAAGGGGGTAAGGGGACGCCCGGGGGAGTCAGCCGCCCGGTAGCGCCGGGTCGAACGGCGCCACCAGGAAGTGCTCGCCGTCGGCGTCGTAGTCGAAGATCAGGGCGGTGCGGCCGGCCGCCAGCCCGGGCTCCTCGGTGAGCGTGCGGACCTGGACGGTCGCGGTGGAGCCGTCCTCGGCGGTGACCTCCGCCTGCCCGAAGTCGGCCGTCACCCGGCCGGTGCGGATCACGCAGACGCGGCCGACGAAGTCCCCCCGGGTCGCCGGACGGTCCTCGGGGAACAGCCGGGACAGCGGCCGGACCAGCAGTCGGGTGCCCGCCCAGGAGGCGACCAGCGCGACGGCGAACACACCGCCGCGCGCCGGTGCCCCCGAGGTGAGGACGGTGCCGGCCAGGCTGACGAACCAGGCGAGCGCGACCAGCAGCGACACCGCCACCGTCACGGGCACCCCGCCCAGCCCCAGCGCGCCCAGCACGCCTCCGTGGTGGTGGGCGCCCCCGCCGTCGGCGCCGTGCCCCCCGTGTCCCCCGTGGGCCCCGTGCCCCCCGGCACCGTGGCCCAGGTCGCCCGCGTGACCGGCGTGACCGGCATGCCCGACGCCGTGTCCCCCGTGCAGGGCGTCGAACCCCAGGCCGCCGACCAGCATCAGCAGCCAGTACCCGACCACCACCACCAGCGCGAAGCTGAACAGCGCCGTCGGAAAAGCCAGCGCGGCCGCGACGAATCCCCCCATCCCGGCCACGCTCCCCCGCTGTTCCCACGGCACCGCACCTCGGCGCCATGGAGATCGTGACAGCGGAGGGGCCGTTCGCACATTGCCAGGATCCGGCAATCTTTACGGCCCTTTGACACCCTGGAACGCACCGCCCGGGGGGCGTTTGGCCGCCGCCTACAGCGGCTGCTCCGGCCAGTTCAGCAACCGGGCCCCCATCGCCGCCGTCTCCAGGGTGAACCGTTGCAGGGCGTCCGACGGGTCGTAGCCGGTCAGCGCCTTGATCCGCTCCAGCCGGTAGCCGAGCGTGCGCACGCTCAGCCCCAGCCGCCGGGCCGCCTCCGCGTTCACGTACGCGGCCTCCGCCTGCACCGCGATGGTGTCCAGCAGGGGGCGGGCGCCGCCGCGCGCCTCGGTCAGCGGGCCCAGCACGCTGCGCACCAGGTCGGCCATCGCCGCCCGGTCGCGCATCAGCACGGGGAAGACCAGCAGTTCCTCGGCCTTCAGCTGCCGCGCCGGCAGGTCCAGCCGGTCCGCGTAGTCCAGCGCGCCCAGCGCCTCCTCGTAGCTGCGCAGCACCCCGCTGGCCCCCGAGTGCCGGCGCCCGGTGGCCACCCGCAGCACCGGGCGGTAGCCGGGGCCGGGGCGCAGCGCCAGGTCGGCGAAGGCCTCCAGGAGGGCGCGTTCGGTGTCCGGGGCGATGCACACCAGCCGGCCGTCCTTGCCGGCGAGCAGGACGTCCCGCTCGCCGAACCGCCCGACCAGCTCCCGTTCCACCCGGTGCACCAGCGGGTGGACGTCCGCGTACGGCGTGTCGCCGACGGCCACCGCCACCGCGTACGCGCCCGCCAGCCGCAGCCCGAACCGCTCGGCGCGCTCCGCCAGCAGGCCCAGGTCGCTGCGGCCGTACAGCAGGTCGTCGATGAACTCGCGCCGCGCGGACTCCTGTTGGCGCACGGCCATGCGCTGCGCGCGCTCGTGTCCCTCGCCGAGCGCGGCCAGTGCGGCCTCGGTCGCCGCGAGCACGGCGTCGCCGATCCGGCGCAGTTCCCCGGTGCCGCCCGCCGCCGTGATGCCCGGCAGCGTCTGCCAGGCCCGCCGGGTGGCCGCCAGGCAGTGCGCGACGACGTCGCGCAGCCCGTACCCGGCCTCGGCGCAGTGCTCGCCCAGCGTGCGCAGGCACTCCAGTTCGTCCCGGCGCAGCAGCCTCCCGGTGCGGGAGGCGTCGGCGAGCAGCCCGAGGTAGGCCTCGGCGAGTTCGGTGGGTATGTCGTGCTCGGTCCCCTCGGACACCGCGGTACTCCGCCCCCCGTGACGCGTGATGATCCGGCGCGGAACTTTAGCAGGATCGATACGACGCCGAACGGTGCGGGGTGGGCGGCTGACCTGGTGCTATCGCGGGCCGGACGGAGGTCCGGGCGGCAGGTCGGCCGCAGGGTCGGCAGGGGGCTCCGGCCGGGGCTCGCGGAAGTTCAGGACGAAGCGCGCGCTGCTGCCGTCGATCCGCCGCCGGACGTACAGCGCCGGGGCACCGTCCGGGGTGCAGCTGACCCCCTCGCGGACCAGCAGCGGGGTGCCCGGCGGGACGCCCAGCAGCTCGGCGTCGGCCAGATCCGCGCCGATCGCGCCGAACGCCCGCCAGTCGTACTCCAGCTCCACCCCGGCCGCGCGGGCCAGGTCCAGCACCAGGTTCCCGGGCCGGCCGGGCCGCACCAGGGCGTCCGGCAGCGGGCCGAACGGCACCCAGTAGCTGCACGCGGCCCGGGCCCGCCCGCCGAGCCGGATCACCGTGTCCACCCGGGACAGCTCGGCCGGCGCCCGGCCCAGCTGCCGGGCCGCCTCCTCGTCCTCCGCCGACCCGGCCACCGGCGGGGTGCCCAGCACGAACTCGCCGTCGCCGGTGTCGGGGAGCGCGGCGTGCACGCTGCCCAGGTCGAAGCGCTGGCTGCGCGGGTCCACCGCGATCGAGACGCGGACGGCCGGCGGGCGGACGAATGTGCCCACGCCCCGCCGGATCTCCACCACGGCGGCCCGCTCCAGCTCCGCCACCGCCTGCCGGACGGTCAGCCGGTTCACCCCGAACTCGGCGCTCAGCTCGGGCTCGCTCGGCAGCCGGGCGCCCGCCGGGTACGCGCCGGCGTCGATCCGTTCCTGGAGCCGCCGGGCCAGCCGTCGGTAGAGCGGGGTGCTGGGAGGGTTCGTCGCCACACGCCCGATCCTACGAACCCCGAGCCCGCAGCCGCCCGCAGCCTGCCCAAGGCAGGGGGCGCAGCCCGCCCACGGCCGGGCCCGCAGCCTGCCCGCCCCGTCCCCTCCCTCCGGTCGACGGGACCGGTCGGCGGGGGTGGGATGGAGGGGTGCGGGCGGCCGTGGTTTGCCCCGCACCCCGGGGAGGGACTAGACATCTAGATGTCTTGATGCACGTCTGGATGCCCGGCCCCTCCCCACGGCCCCACCGAAAGGCCCCGCGCATGTCCCTGGTCAACTTCCGCGACTCCGCCGTCCTCGGCGACCCCGAGGGCCGGCGGATCCGCCCCGGCGTGCTGTACCGCTCCGCCCAGCCGTTCCCGGCCGCCGACGAGGCCACCGTCGCCCAGCTGCGCGCCTGCGACATCCGCACCATCGTCGACCTGCGCGACACCCGTGAGACCGACCCCGCCGACTGGGCCGCCGCAGAGGCCACCGGGATAGCCGTCGTCGCCGCCCCGGTGAACCCCACCGGCGACGGCCTCGCTGCCCGGATGCGCACCATGGCCACCGCCGCCGACCTCGGCGACTACTACGTGCTGCTGGCCGAGTCCGCGCCCGAGGCCGTCACCGCCGCCGTCGAGGCCGCCGCCCGCCCGGGCGCCGTCCTCCTGCACTGCGCCGCCGGCAAGGACCGCACCGGCCTGCTGACCGCCCTGCTGCTGGACCTCCTCGGCGTGCCCGCCGAGCGGATCGTCGCCGACTACGCCCGCACCGCCGACGCCCTGCCGCAGATCTTCGCCGGCCTCTCCGAGCGCCACCGCACCGCGCTCAACGCCCGCGGCGCCCGGGTCACCGACTCCGAAGGCCGCGAACTCACAATCCCCGCCCCGCTCCTCGACGCCCCGGCTGAGGCCATGGCCGTCTTCCTCGACCGCGTCCGCACCCGCCACGGCGGCGCCGAGGCCTTCCTCCCGGCCTGCGGCGTCCCCGCCGCCACCCTCGGCGCCTTCCGCGCCAAGGCGGCCGCCGCGGCGGCCTCGGCCGTCTGACACCCGGCTTCCGTCGGGCTCAGACGTCCCGCCGCCGCATCAGGACCACCGTCGCCGCCAGCGCGACGGCCGCCCAGGCGCCCAGGGTGATCCAGGAGTCCAGCACGCTCGGCGCGTACTTGCCCATCGTCGTCGAGGAGTTGGGGTTGATCGTCAGCCTCCCCTCGGCGGCGAGCGGCAGGTGGTTGCCGATCTCCTTCAGCCAGCGGTAGCGGTCGCCGCCGAACAGCATCGGCACGATGAACAGCAGCATGACCAGCGAGACGATCGAAGCGGTGGCGTGCCGCAGCAGGGCGCCGAGGGCCATCCCGATCAGCGCGCAGACGGGCACGATCGCCGCGTAGCCGAGGACGGCCCGCAGGCAGCCCTCGTCGGTGATGGAGAGCCCGGCGTGCCGGGAGGCCAGCATGGCGTTGCTGCCGAAGAAGGACACCGCGGACACCACCGCCCCGGCGAGCGAGGTGAGGCCGGCGATCAGCACCACCTTGGCCACGGCCACGCCCCGCCGGTCGGGCACCGCGGCGAAGGTGGTGCGGATCATGCCGGTGGTGTACTCGCCGAACACGGTGATCGCGCCGAGGCTGCCGGCCGCGACGGCCATCAGGGCGCCGGAGATGCTGCTGAGGCCGTGGAAGAGCGGGTCGTACCGGTACGGCGGGAAGCCGGGCACCGGCGGGCGGGGGTGGTCGATGTAGGTGAGGTCGGTGTGGACGGCGTTCAGGTTGACCACGATCGCGGCCAGCGAGGCGAGCGCCAGCACCCAGTACGTGGACCGCAGCGAGCGCAGTTTGATCCACTCGGCGGCGAGCAGGTCGCCGAACCGGGGCCGCGGTTCGGCCGGGCGGGTGAGGGGGCGGGCGGGGGCGAGGGCGGCGGTACTCATCGGGCATCTCCTGCCGGGTATTCGACGCTGTCGGCGGTCAGGGACATGAACGCCGACTCCAGGGACGAGGTACGGGTGGCGAGCTCGTGCAGCACCAGGCCGTGCCGCAGGGCGAGTTCGCCGATCCGGGCCGCGGGCAGCCCGGTCACCACCGCGCCGTCCGGCTCCTGCGCCTGCCGTACGGCCGCCCCTTCGGCCCGCAACACCTCGGCGAGCGAAGGCAGTTCGGGCGTCCGGACGGCCACGCTGGTGACGGCGTTGCGGGCGGAGAACTCCGCCAGGCTCTCGTCGGCGATCAGCCGGCCCCGGCCGATCACCACCAGCCGGTCGGCGGTGTGCTCCATCTCGGCCATCATGTGGCTGGAGACGAAGACCGTCCGTCCCTCCTCGGCGAGGCGGCGGAACAGGCCGCGCACCCACAGCACGCCCTCCGGGTCGAGGCCGTTGAGCGGCTCGTCGAACAGCAGCACCGGCGGGTCGCCGAGAAGCGCGCCGGCGATGCCGAGCCGCTGCTTCATGCCCAGCGAGTAGCCGCCGATCCGGCGCCCGGCGGCCTTGCCGAGGCCGACCTCGGCGAGCACCTCGTCCACCCGCCGGAGCGGGATGCGGTTGCCGCGGGCGAGCGCCGACAGGTGGGCCCGGGCGCTGCGCCCGCCGTGCACGTCCTGGGCGTCCAGCAGGGCGCCGACGTGGCGCAGTCCGCGCGGCCGGTCCGCGAAGGGCGCGCCGTCCACCGTGACGGACCCCCCGGTCGGGGTGTGCAGTCCCAGGATCATCCGCAGCGTGGTGGACTTGCCCGCGCCGTTGGGGCCGAGGAAGCCGGTGACGGTGCCCGGCCGGACGGTGAAGGTCAACTGGTCGACGGCCGTGGTGGCGCCGTACCGCTTGGTCAGTCGCTCGATCTCGATCACGGGGACAACGGTGCCGTCCGGGGCCCCGGCCGGGCATCGGGCCGAGGGCCACAACCGCCGGCCGCCGCACTGGCCCGGGGGATTACGCCCTCGGGCCGATGTGCCGCCGCGCGGGCCGCCGTTACCATCGGGCGATGATCACCAACCCTCGTCCGCCCCTGCTCAGGCGCCTGCCGCCGGGCGTCTGGGTGGCGGCGTTCTGGGTGGCCGTCATCACGTTCCGCGGCTTCCAGCGGAGCGACGAGCTGGCCCACCTGTTCCGCTACAACGGCAACTTCGAGGACATGCCGTTGCTGGTCACCGCGGTGGTCACGATCCTGATGGCCTCGCTGCTGGTCCGGCTGCCGCTGCTGGCGGTGGCGATCCCGCTGGCGGCGTGCGTCTTCACGATCGGCATGCGGATCCAGGAGACGGCCGTGGTGCAACTGCTGCTCGCCGAGGTGGCGATCGGCTACTGCACGGCCACCCGCTCCCGGGCCGTGTCGCTGTGCGCCGCCGCGATGCCGGTCGCCATGGTGGCCGTCCTGGCGGTCTGGCGGGTGGCGAACGACTACCACACCGACTTCGTCGCCCAGGCCGCGTTCGCCTCGACCGCCGCGATCGCCTGGCTGGTCGGCAACACCGTCCGGCAGAACCGCGTGCACGCCGAGGCCCTGCGCAGCCGCGCCACCGAGCAGGCGATCACCGCCGAACGGCTGCGGATCGCCCGAGAGTTGCACGACATGGTCGCCCACAGCATCGGCATCATCGCGATCCAGGCCGGGATGGGCAGCCGGGTCATGGACACCCAGCCCGCCGAGACCCGCAACGCGCTGAACGCCATCGAGGCGACCAGCCGGGAGACCCTGGCCGGGCTGCGCCGGATGCTCGGCGCGCTGCGCCAGGGCGAACCGGAGTCCGCGCCGATGGAGGTCGCCCCGGGGCTGGGCGAGCTGGACCGGCTGGTCGAGCAGACGGCCGGCGCGGGCGTGCGGGTCGCGCTCACCCGCCTCGGAGAGCCCCGCCCGCTGCCGCCCGAGGTGGACCTCGCCGCCTACCGCATCGTGCAGGAGGCGGTCACCAACGTGGTCAGGCACTCCGGCACCCGGGACTGCCGGGTCACCGTCGACTACGGCCCGGAGGAGGTCGCCGTCACCGTCGTCGACCTCGGCGCCGGAGCCGTCGGGCCGTCCGCCGGTTCCGGTTACGGCATCGCCGGCATGCGCGAGCGGGTCGGCCTGCTGCACGGCGAGTTCAGCGCCGGCCCGCGCCCCGCGGGCGGCTTCCAGGTCGCCGCCCGACTGCCGCTCCCCGTGGAGGTCTCCCCGTGATCCGTGTCGTCCTGGTCGACGACCAGCCGCTCATCCGCACCGGTCTGCGCGTGCTCATCGCCGACACCCCGGACCTGGAGGTCGTCGGCGAGGCCGGCAACGGCGCCGAGGCGGTGGAACTGGTCGGCCGGCTGCGCCCCGACGTCGCCGTGATGGACATCCGGATGCCCGGCATGGACGGCATCGAGGCCACCCGCCGGATCACCGCCGACCCCGGCCTGCCCACCCACGTCCTCGTCCTCACCACCTTCGACGACGACGACTACGTGTACGGCGCGCTGCGGGCCGGGGCGGCCGGCTTCCTGGTCAAGGACCTCGCCCTGGAGACCATCCTCGACGGCGTCCGGGTGGTCGCCGCCGGGGACGCCCTGATCGCGCCGAGCATCACCCGCCGGCTGATCGGCGAGTTCGCCGCCCGCCCGCAGCCCACCGCCGCCCGGTCCGGCCGGGCGACGGTCGACGGGATCACCGACCGTGAGCGCGAGGTGCTGACGCTGGTCGGCCGCGGGCTGTCCAACGGCGAGATCGCCGAGGAGCTGACCATCAGCGTGGCCACCGCCAAGGCGCACGTGGCCCGGCTGTTCACCAAGCTGGACGCCCGGGACCGGGTCCACCTGGTCATCCAGGCTTACGAGTTCGGCCTCGTCGCCCCGTCCTGAGCCGGTCCCGGGCCGGTCCCGAGCCGATTCTGACCCGGTCCCGAGCCGGTCCTGAGCCGATCTTGAGTCAGTTCCGACCCGGTCCCGGGCCGATCCTGGCCCGGTCCCGAGCCCAGCCGGTCCACGGCGGGATCACGGTTCGACCAGCTCCCCGATCCGCATGATCCGCCCGTGCGAGTCCAGCACCACGTCGTACACGTTGCCGTAGCACCCGTACGGCGCGTCGTCGGGTTCGTGCTCGGCCAGGCAGTCCTCCAGGTGCCCGAGCACGTCCTCCAGCCGGACGGTTCTGGTCGGGTCGCCGTGCGGGCGGTCGACGAGCGTGGCCTCGACCCCGGCGGTCGCGAAGCCGTAGCGGGCCGGCGTCCCCGTCCCCTCGTAGCGGGCCTCGTCGCAGGAGTAGCGGGCGGGCTGGGCGGTGACGTCGCCGTCCTCGGTGGCGAGGACCACGAGGACGGTGTGTCCGGGGCGTTCGGTCGGGGTCGGGGTGGCGCAGTCGGCGGTGGGGACGGGGGAGGTGTCCATGCTGGGCTCGGGGTCGGCGAGGTCGTCGCCCAGCAGGTCGTCCTCGTCGTCGTACGCCCCGTCGGCGGCGGCCGCGGCGGAGGCGGCGGCGACGGTGGGCGCGGAGTCGGCGGGAGTGCAGGCGGCGAGGGCGGCTGCGGCGGTACAGCAGAGCAGCGCGGCGAGGAGGGTTCGGGGCACGGCCATGGCACTAGTCTCCCCGGACAGCGGCGGAACTCGTCACGCAGGTACACGACTGGTGCACGGGCTGTGGTTCCCGCCGCCGCCGGATGTGCGGATCCGGCGGCGGCGGGAGTCTTGAGGGGCGGCGTAACGGTCAGGCGGCGACGGGCCGCTGCGCCTCGTACGCCTCGCGCAGCCGGGCCTGGGCCTCGGGGCCCGCCCCGAGGTGGTCGAGTCCGAGCAGCGCCGCGCCCAGGACGGGCGGCGCGACGACGACCCGCGGTTCGGCGAGCGGCGCGGCCTCGGCCAGACGGGCGGTCAGGTTGTCGAGCAGCAGCGGCTGCCGGGAGGAGATCACGCCGCCGCCGAGCACCAGCGGGGTCCGTGCGTCGAGCAGTTCCAGCCGCCGCAGGGCGACGACGGCGAGCCGGACGATCTCGTCGGCCTGGCGGTCGATCAGCCCCAGGGCGACCTCGTCGCCCTGCTCCGCGACGGCGAACAGCACCCGGACGATCTCGTGCAGCCGGCTGGTCGGCAGGTGCCCGAGGTGGACGGCCTCGGCGACGGCGCCGGCGCTGGGCAGGCCGAAGTGCTCGGCGATGGCGCGGGAGAGCCCGGTGGGGCCGCCGCGGCCGTCCTCGTGGCGGACGGCGTGCCACATGCTGGTGACGGCCAGGCCCCCGCCGCCGCCCCAGTCGCCGGTGAGCTCGCCGAGGGCGGGGAAGCGGGCGGTGCGGCCGTCGGGCAGCAGGCCCACGCAGTTGATGCCGGCGCCGCAGACGACGGCGACGCCGCGCGGGCCGTCGGTGCCGGCCCGCAGCAGGCCGAAGGTGTCGTTGACGACGGTGTTGCTGGCGCCCCAGGGGTGGGATTCCAGCGCGGCGCGCAGGGCCTCCTCCTCGACGGGCAGGTCGGCGTTGGCCAGGCAGGCGCTGACGTGGCTGGTGAGGACGCCGCTCCAGGCGGGGTGGCCGGCCGCGGCGGCGGCCTGCTCGACGAGCGGGGCGAGGCCGGCGACGGCGGCGGCGCCGCCGATCTTCTGGGGTGCGAAGCCGCCGCCGCGGGCGGTGCCGTGGACGGTGCCGTCGGCGCCGATCAGGGCGACGTCGGTCTTGGAGTTGCCGGCGTCGATGGCGAGGACGCCGGGCAGGATCGGTTCGGGCTGGTGGGTCATCAGGTCCCCGCGGCTCGTACGTGGCCCGGCCGTGGCGTTGTCCCCGGCCGGGGGTGATCGGTCTCCTCGCAGTGCCCGGCCCGCGACACCCTCATATCGCGGGCCGGGCTGCTTTCCGGACGGGGCCCGGGTGCGAAGCCGGGCCCCGGGCCGTCAGGCCCAGGCGAGGTGCTCGCGGTTGTGGGCGAGCAGCCGATCGGTGAGCTGGTCGGCGAGTTCGAGCTGGCCGACCAGCGGGTGGGCGAGCAGGGCGTCGAAGACCCGGTCGCGGCCGCCGTGCAGGGCGGCGTCGAGGGCGAGGTGCTCGTACGCGGTGACGGCGGCGATGAGGCCGGCGTACAGCGGCTCGACGGCCCGCTGGGGGAGCGGCCGGACGCCGTTCGCGTCGACCTCGGCCGGGACCTCGATGACGGCGTCGTCGGGCAGGAACGGCAGCACGCCGTTGTTCGGCGCGTTGACGACCTGCACGGACGTCCCGCCGCCGGTGCCGAGCAGCGCGGCGATCAGCTGGACCGCCGCCTCGGAGTAGAACGCGCCGCCGCGCTGGCCGAGGAGTTCCGGCTTGGTGTCGAGGGCCGGGTCGGCGTACATCTCCAGCAGCTGCCGCTCGATCTCGGCGACCTGGGCGGCCCGCGAGCCCTGCACCCTGAGTTCCTCGACGACGGCGTCGTGCTGGTAGAAGTAGCGCAGGTAGTAGGACGGCACGACGCCGAGCCGCTCGATGACGGGCTGCGGCAGGTGCAGGTCCTCGGCGATGGCCTTGCCGTGCGCGGCGAGCAGCTCCGGCAGCACCTCCCGGCCCGTCGCCGATCCCGGGGCGTCGAGCAGGGTGACGCCGCGCTCCCAGGTGAGGTGGTTGAGGCCGACGTGGTCGAGCCGGACCAGTTCCGGGTCGACGCCGAGGTGGGTCGCGAACTTGCGCTGGAAGCCGATGGCGACGTTGCACAGGCCGACGGCCTTGTGGCCGGCGTTGCGCAGCGCGCGGGTGACGATGCCGACGGGGTTGGTGAAGTCGACGATCCAGGCGTCCGGGTTGGCGCGCCGGACCTTCTCGGCGATGTCGAGGACGACCGGGACGGTGCGCAGCGCCTTGGCGAGGCCGCCTGCGCCGGTGGTCTCCTGGCCGACGCAGCCGCACTCCAGCGGCCAGGTCTCGTCCCGGTTGCGGGCGGCCTGCCCGCCGACGCGCAGTTGCAGCAGCACGGCGTCGGCGTCGGCGACACCGGCCTCGACGTCGACGGTGGTGGTGACGACGGCACCGTGCCCCTGCTTGGCGAAGATCCGCCGGGCGAGCCCGCCGATCAGCTCCAGCCGGTCGGCGGCCGGGTCGACGAGCACCAGCTCACCGATCGGCAGGGTGTCGCGGAGCCGGGCGAAGCCGTCGATCAGCTCCGGGGTGTACGTCGAACCGCCGCCGACGATTGCCAACTTGAGTGCGGACATCAGCCCTTGACCCCTGTCAGTGTCACGCCTTCGATGAAGGCCTTCTGTGCGAAGAAGAAGAGGATGATCACCGGTGCCATCACGAGGAGGGTGGCGGCCATGGTGAGGTTCCAGTTGGTGTGGTGGGCGCCCTTGAACGACTCCAGGCCGTACGAGAGCGTCCAGGCCTCGTGGTTGTTGCTGGCGTAGATCTGCGGGCCGAAGTAGTCGTTCCAGCAGTAGAAGAACTGGAACAGGGCGACGGCGGCGATGGCCGGCTTGGCCATCGGCAGCACGACCTTCAGCAGGGTGCGCAGGTCGCCGCAGCCGTCGATGCGGGCGGCCTCGATGTACTCCTTGGGGATGGTCAGCAGGAACTGGCGCAGCAGGAAGATCGAGAACGCGTCGCCGAAGGCCATCGGGATGATGAGCGGCCAGAGCGAGCCGCCGAGGCCGAGCTGCTTGGCCCAGAACAGGTACATCGGGATGACGGTGACCTGCGGCGGGAGCATCATCATGGCGATGACGGCCATCAGCGCCAGGTTGCGGCCCCGGAAGCGGAACTTGGCGAGCGCGTAGGCGACCGGCAGGCTGGAGACGATGGTCAGCACGGTGCCGAGGCCCGCGTAGAGCAGGGTGTTGCGCCACCAGGTGAGGAAGCCGGGGGTGTCCCAGACCTTGCCGTAGTTGCCCCACTGCCAGGAGGTGGGCCAGTAGTCGGTGGTGAGCGCCTGCTGGTCGGTCATCACCGAGGTGAGGAAGGCGAAGACGAACGGCAGCAGGAAGAACAGGGCGGCGGCGATGGCCAGCGAGTGCACGGCCACCCAGTTGAGCACCGCGCGGCGGCGGGCCGCCCGGGCGGCCGGGCCGGAGGCGCGGGAGGTGCCGGCCGGGGCGGGCGCCTTGGTGAGTGTGGAGCTGAGAGTCATGATCGGGTCCTCATCGGTCCGCTGGGTCCGCAGCACACGGACTAGTCGTCGCTCGCCATGAAGCCGGACTTGCGGCGGAGCAGGAGCGAGGTGACGGCCATCGAGATGGCGAACAGCACCAGGGCGACGACGCACGCCGCGCCGTAGTTGAAGCGCTGGAAGCCGAGGTTGTAGACCATCTGCGGCAGGGTCCAGGTGGAGCCCTGCGGGAAGCCGGGCTCGAACTGCTGGCCGGAGTTGCCCGCGATGCCGCCGGCGACCTTCCCGGCGACGATCGCCTGGGTGTAGTACTGCATGGTCTGGATGACGCCGGTGACCACGGCGAACATGATGATCGGCGAGATGTTCGGCAGCGTGACGTACCGGAACCGCTGGAAGGGTCCGGCGCCGTCCAGTTCGGCGGCCTCGTACTGCTCCTTGGGGACGTCGAGCAGCGAGGCCATGAAGATGACCATCAGGTCGCCGATGCCCCACATGGCGAGCATGGTGAGCGCGGGCTTGGACCAGTCGGCGCTGGCGAACCAGCCGGGCTGCGGGAGGCCGAGCTCACCGAGGAAGTGGTTGACCGGGCCGGTGCCGGGGTTGAGCAGGAACGCGAAGGCGACGGTGGCGGCCACCGGCGGTGCCAGGTACGGCAGGTAGAACGCGGTGCGGAAGAAGCCGACGCCGGTCTTGACCTTGGTGATGAGCAGGCCGATGCCGAGGCCGAAGGCGACCCGCAGGCTCACCATGATGAAGACCAGCCACACGGTGTTGCGCAGGCCCTGCCAGAACGCCGGGAGGTCGTTGAAGACGTAGTCCCAGTTCTTCAGGCCGCTGAAGGCGGGGGCGCCGAAGCCGTTGTACTTGGTGAAGGAGAAGTAGACGGTGGAGATCAGCGGGTACAGGAAGAAGACGCCGAAGCCGATCAGCCAGGGGGAGAGGAAGGCGAGGTTGCGGGCCGCCTCCCGGCGGCGCTTCCGGCGCAGCAGGTGCTGCGTGGAGGGCGCCGCCGGGTCGGTCGATCCGGTGCCCTTGCGGGTGCCGAACGCGAGTGACATGGGAGCTCCGTGGACCGTTTCCGCTACTTCGCCTGGGCGATGGCGGCGTCGATCTCCTTGGCGGTGGCCGCGAGGCCGGCCGCGAGATCGGGCTGCTTGCCGGACTCGTAGTCGTAGCCGAGGTTCTGCAGGGAGGCGATGTAGCCGCTGCCGTTGACGGCCGCCGGGGTGGTGCCCGAGTGCTGGTTCTTGGCGACGTCGATGAAGGTCTTGAAGTTCGGGTCGTTCGTCAGCTTCGGCGAGTTGAGCGCGTCGAAGGTGCTGGGCACGTTGTGGATCGCGTTGGCGAAGCTGACCACCGCGTCGGTGTCGGTGGTCAGGTACTTGACCAGCTCCCAGGCCGCGGCCTGCTTCTTGCTGCTGCTGGCGATGCCGACGATGGTGCCGGTCTGGTAGCCGCGGCCGTAGGTGTCGGCCTGGTCGTCCGGGACGGGGAACGCGGCGGTGGCCCAGTCGAAGTCGGGCTTGTTCTCGGCGAGGGCGGCGGTGCGCCACTCGCCGTCGATGGCCATCGCGACCTGGCCGGTGAGGAAGGGGTTCTTGGCGCTGAACTCCTCGCCGAAGGTGGCGCGGTACTTCTCCAGCTTGGTGTAGCCGCCGAGCTGGTCGACCATGCCCTTCTGCCACTTGAGCATCGCGGCGACCTTCGGGTCGGTGGCGATGTTCGACTTGCCGTCGGCACCGAAGTAGGTCGGGCCGTACTGGCCCAGGAAGTGCTCGGTGGTCGACTCGTAGCCGTGGTACAGCGGCATGAAGCCGAGCTGCTTGTAGCCGTCGCCGTCCGCGAGGGTCAGCCTCTTGGCGTCCTCGGCGAACTCGCTGAAGGTCTTCGGCGGGTTGGCGATGCCCGCGTCGGCGAAGGCCTTCTTGTTGTAGTAGAGGCCGTAGGCGTCGCCGAGCAGCGGCAGCGAGCACTGGTTGCCCTGGAACTGCGTGTAGTTGAGCATCGCGGCCGGGAAGGTCTTGACCGGGTCGATGCCGCTCTTCTGCAGCAGTGGCTTGAGGTCGGTGAACGCCTTGGTCGAACAGAACATGCCGACGTTGTTGGTGGTGAAGGAGGAGACCACGTCCGGCGCGTCGTCGCCGCCGGCCCGCAGGGCCTGGTTGACCTTGTCGTCCGCGATGTTGTCCACGGCCTTGACGTGGATGTTGGGGTGGGCCTTCTCGAAGGCGGCGATGTTGTCGTTGATCGCCTTCACCTCGTTGTCCTGGCTCCAGCCGTGCCAGAAGGTGATGGTGACGTCCTTGCCGCTGGCCGAGTCGTCGCTGCCGCTGCTCTCGCTGCTGCCGGTGCAGGCGGTGGCGAGCAGGGCCAGGACGGCGGTGCCGGTGACGGCGGCGATCGTGCGACGGCCTCTGCGGGAGGTGGTGGAGTGCACTTCGAGGTCCTCCTGGGGGTGCGCGGGCAGGCGTCATTGCCTCGGGGCCCGCGTTCGGGGGTTGGGAGAGGTGGGTGCAGGGTGCGTGCGGGGTGACGGGCGACCGGGGAGCGTCGGTGGGTGGGCGTCTGTGAGCGTCGGTGGGCGGCTGTCAGTGGGTGGCTGTCAGTGGGTGGAGAAGACCGCCTCGCGGGCGTCCGCCAGCGCGCGTTGCAGGGCGCCGAGCAGGACGGGCGAGCCGGGCAGGGCACTGCTGCGGACCTCGGGCCGGGCGATGGAGAGCCTGGCCAGTTCGTCCTCGACGAGGGCGCGCAGGCGTTCGCCGCCCGCGGTGGGCACCGCGCCGGAGAGGACCACCAGCTGGGGGTCGACGACGGCGACGATCGCGGCCAGTCCGACGGCGAGCCGGCCGGCCAGTTCGACGAGGAAGGCGTCGCCGGCGCCCGGGGTCTCCAGGGCCTTGGCGATCGACTCCTCGGCGGTGGGCGCGCCGAGCCCGTGTTCGCGGGCCAGGGTCCGGACGGCGGGTGTGCCGACCAGCTCCTGGAACCCGCCGAACTTGCGGCGGCGCACGTCCCGCGCGACCGGTGAGCCGGGCACCGGCATGTAGCCGACCTCCCCGGCGCCGCCGGTGAAGCCGCGGTGCAGCCGGCCGGCGATGACGATCGCGGCGCCGGTGCCCGCACCGGCCCAGAGCAGGACGAAGTCCTCGGAGCCCCGCGCCGCGCCGGAGGCCTGTTCGGCGACGGCGGCGAGGTTCACGTCGTTCTCGATCGACACGGGCGCGCCGATCGCCTCGGACAGCTCCTCGACCAGCCGCGGCGAGTGCCAGCCGGGCAGGTGGGAGGCGTAGCGCAGCTTGCCGGTGACCGGGTCGGGGGCGCCGCCGACGCCGATCGCGGCGGTGCGCAGGCTGCCCGCGGCCAGTCCGGCGGCGCGGACGGTCTCGGCGACGGCGGCGGCGACCTTGGCGACGGTCTCGGCGGCCGGCACGCCCTTGGTCGGCACGGCGTGCTCGGCCAGCGTGAAGCCGGTGATGTCGGCGACGGCGACTCTGATCTCGCTGTTGGTGACGTCCAGCCCGGCGACGTGGCCGGCGGCCGGATTCACCTCGTACAGCTGCGCGTTGGGGCCGGGGCCGCCGGCGGTGGTGCCGACCGGCAGGACCAGTCCGGCCGCCTCCAGGCGGGCCAGCAGCTGGGAGGCGGTGGGCTTGGAGAGGCCGGTCAGGGTGCCGATCTGGGTGCGGGAGAGCGGGCCGTTCTCCAGCAGCAGTTCGAGGGCGGCGCGGTCGTTGATGGCGCGCAGCAGGCTGGGGGTGCCGGCGAGGGGGGCCTTGGCGGTGGTCTTGGTCACGCGCGAAATCCTCCTCTTCCGGCTGGTGGGGGGAGCGACGAGGGTGAACCCGCCGGTTCGGGGAGCCGAACTGTTAGGAAAGTTTCCAGTCGCTTGGGAAGGACCGTACGGGCCCCGTCAGCGGGGTGTCAATGGTCCGTGGCCCGGAGGATGCCGAAGCGTTACCGGGCAGCACGAAGCCCCGTTCCCAGGGGTCTTGGGAACGGGGCTTCGTGCTGCCGGGCCTGGGGGCCCTACGGCTTGGCGAGGTCGTCGGCCGGCCTCGGCGCCGGTATCGGCTCGGTCGCCCGGTACCGGGGCGAGGTCGGGTCGGACAGCGCGGACGGCGGTGCCGGCTCGGTCGCGGGGGAGATCACCACCCCGGTCGCGGGGGCCGCCGTCGCCGCGGCGGCCACCGGCGCGGCCTCCTCCTTGACCTTGATCCCGGCCTGGTCGAAGGCCGTCTTCAGGCGCTGGCGCAGCGCCCGGGACACCGTCGGCGCCTTGCCCGGCGCGGTCCGCGCCTCGATCCGCACCATCACCGAGTCCGCCGCGACCGACTCCACGCCCAGGACGGACACCGGCGCCCAGACCAGCTCGTCGTACGGCGACTCCTTGGACAGCGCCTCGGCCGTCTCCTGGATCAGGTCCTCGACCCGCAGCAGGTCCTCCTTGTACCCGACCTGCACGTCCACCGAGGCGGTCGACCAGCCCTGGCTCATGTTGGCGATCCGCTTCACCTCGCCGTTGCGGATGTACCAGATCTCGCCGTTGGCCCCGCGCAGCTTGGTCACCCGCAGGCCGACCTCCAGCACCGTGCCGGCGGCCACTCCGGTGTCGATCTCGTCGCCGACGCCGTACTGGTCCTCCATGATCATGAAGACCCCGGAGAGGAAGTCCGTCACCAGGTTGCGGGCGCCGAAACCGATCGCCACACCGGCCACACCGGCGCTGGCCAGCAGCGGCGCCAGGTTCACGCCCAGCGCGGACAGCACCATCAGCGCGGCCGTGCCCAGGATGGAGAACGACGCCACGCTGCGCAGCACCGAGCCGATCGCCTCCGACCGCTGCTGGCGCCGCTCCGGGTTCACCACCCCGGTGTTGGCCAGCAGCCCGCCGAGCCGGCTCTCCTCGTGGTGGTCGTGCGAGCGCGCCATCCGCGTGATCAGCTGGGTGATCAGCTTGCGCACCACGGCGCGCAGCACCAGGGCCAGCAGCACGATGAAGACGATCCGCACCCCGCCGGCCAGCCAGCCCTGCCAGTGCGTGTCGAACCAACTGGCGGCCTGCTTGGTGGTGTCGCTGACCTCCTGCGCGCTGGTCGGGATTCTCAGGTCCAGCTGCGGCAGCTGCGGCGCGGTCGGGCTGGGCGCCGGTGTCGGAGTGGAGAGCGTCGAGGACGCGTCGGCGATACCGGTGGCGCCGGAGCGGAACACGTGCGGGCCTTCCTGCAAGGGGTGGTGGCGGGCCCGCGCCGCGGCACGCGGCCCGCGGACCGTCCGCCTCAGCCTAACCGGCGCCGAACACCCGACCGGACACGCCGAAGGGCGTACGGAGCAACACGAACGCCCCGTCAGCGCACCGGTGCGCTCCCCCGGACGACGGGGTCGACCGCTGCTCCGACCGGCCGAGCGCTCCCCCGGGAGGGCCACGGGCGGCACCCCGGGGGCACCCGGGTGCAACCCGACCTTCCCCAGGGCATACCGGCTATGACAGAGGCCACACCCGAAGTTCACACCAGGTCCGTTACACAGGAGTGGTGGCGCCGTACAAAGGCGTAAGGCGACACTGGGGGAGATCGCGCACCAGTTGTGCGATCCAACCGCTCGTCCCGGCGCGAGCCACGCGCCGCAGGCGTCCAAGGAGGCATCCGTGCCGCATGTCCTGGTCCTCAACGCGTCCTACGAGCCACTCGGCGTCGTATCGATGCGCCGCGCACTCATCCTGGTCCTCAACCACAAGGCGGTCAGCCTGGAGGACTCGGAAGTCACTCTGCACAGCGCCACCAGCGCCCTCCCGGCGCCGTCCGTCGTCCGCCTGACCCGCTTCGTCCGGGTCCCGTTCTGCGGGCCCGTCCCGCTCACCCGCCGGGCGCTGTTCGCCCGTGACCACGGCCGCTGCGTCTACTGCGGGGCCGCCGCCACCAGCGTCGACCACGTCATCCCGCGCAGCCGGGGCGGCCAGCACCGGTGGGACAACGTGGTGGCGGCCTGCCGCCGCTGCAACCACACCAAGGCCGACCGCCACCTCACCGAACTCGGCTGGCGGATGAAGCGCCCACCGGCCCCGCCCAGCGGCCTCGCCTGGCGGATCATCGGCACCGGCATCAAGGACCCGCGCTGGCGCCCCTACCTGGAGCCGTACGGCGGCTCCGACCAGCTGCGCGCCCCGCAATGGGGCGAGTACGAGCACCACGACCATACCGAGCAGGGCCTCCCCGTCCCGCTCGGCCGGGCGCACTCGGCCCACTCCGCCCCCGTCCGCCGCGGTGAGCAGCCCGAACCGCTCTCCGCCTGACCCCGCTCCACAAGGGCCAGCCCGTCATACCGTCGGTACGCCTCATGGGCCGCCGCGCCCCCCACCGGGGAGCACGGCGGCCCGCCGCGTTGTCCGGCGGGGGAGGCGGCGGCTACTGCTTCGGCGGCGGTGTCCCGCCCGTCGTCCCGCCCGCCGGGGGTGTGGCCGGGGACGTGGCCGGGGTGCTCGGAGCGGTCGGGGCCGTGGTCGGGGCCGTGGGCGCGGTGGTGGTGCCGCCGCCCGGCTGGGCCGGGGGGACGGCCGGCGGCTGCGACGGGGCGGGCGGGGTGACGGCGTACAGCTCGACGCCCCACAGCGAGTAGCCGTACTTGTTGGCCCGGGCCACGCCCTGCACCCGGAGGAACCGGGCGTCCGGCGCGTCGAAGCGCACGGTCTCGTCGCCGCCCTTGCCGTTGTCCACCGTCGCCGCGTCGGTCCAGGTGGTGCCGTCCGCCGAGACCTGGAGCCTGTAGGCGGCGGCGTACGCGGCCTGCCAGTGCAGCACCGCCGCGCCCAGGTGGGCCGCCTGCGGAAGTTCCAGCTGCACCCAGGCGTCGTCCTTGGCGGGGGAGGACCAGCGGGTCTTCGGGTCACCGTCGGTGACCGCCGAGGCGGGGAAGTTCGGCGTCTCGTCGCCCGAGGAGGAGGCCTTCGCGCCGAGCGCCAGGTCCGGACCGCTGGTCGGCGGCACCACGTGCACCTGGAGCACCTGCTTCACGGTGGTGGCGCCGGCCACGAACTCCACCGGCACCTGGTACGTCCCGAACGGCGTCCCGGGAGCGGCGCTGACCAGCAGCGGCACGCCGATGCGGCCGCCGCGCGGCACGGTCACCCCGGCCGCCGGGGTCACGGTCAGGCCCTTGGCCGCGGCCGGCACCTCGGTGCGCAGCTCGCCGCTGGTCCCCTCGGGGCGGCCGGCCTCGACGGTGGCCCGGGCCTGGGCGGGCGCGGCGGCGCCGGCCACCACGTCCAGGGTCGGGTCGGACAGGCTGAGCCGGGCCGCCGGGACGTCCGCGTACCAGGGGATCACCTGGTTGACCACCGGAGGGTCGCCGCCCGGCTTCCAGGTCAGCCGGAACGCGTCGGCGGCCTGCCCGCCGGCCGGCAGCTCGTTGTAGCCGGGCTGCACGGTGCCGATGTCCGTCCAGCCGCCGTCCGAGCGACGCACCGAGACGGTGGCGGTGGCGTGCACGCCCGGGTCGGTGAGCACGGTGAGCCGGTCGAGCGGGCGGGCGGCGCCCAGTTCGACGGTGAGCGGCTCGTCCTGCGCGGTGGGCGCCTTGGCGGCCCGGTACGCGGTGTCCGGATTGCCGTCCAGCACCGCGGACGCCGAGGAGCCGGGCAGCGCGGCGGGGCCGCCGGTGACGCTGGCGGGGGCGTCGTCGGGCGCGGTGACGGTGAACTCGCGCACCGCGACGGCGGTCTTCTGGGCGGCGGTGGCCCGCAGCCGCACGGCCCGCACCACCGAGCCGGCCGGCAGCTTGGCGCTGACCGACTTCTGGTTCTTGACCACGGCGAGCTGCTTCCAGCCGCCCTCGCCGGTGCTGTACTCCAGCACGCCGTCGTGGAGGTAGTCGTCGACCGCGCTCCGGCCGTCCGGCCCGTTGCCCCAGGAGCCCATCAGCACGGTGACGGCGCCGACCGGGCGCCCGCCGCCGAGGTCGACGCCGACCGCGTCGCCGGGCTGCGGGGGAGCGGAGCTCCAGTAGAACGTGTCGGCCACGCCGTCGGTCATCAGCGCGGGCAGGTGGTCGTGCGCGGTGCCCATGGTGGTGGTCGGGGTGATCCCGCCTCCGGCCACCCCGGCCCAGTTGTCGGCGGCCCCGACGGCCCGCTCCAGGAACGGGTCGAGCACGCCCGCGCCGATCGTGGCCGGGTTCTGCGCGAGCTGCTCGCGCAGCCGGTTCAGCTCCACCCGGGCCTTCCAGGCGGCCGCGCCGTCGCCGCCGTGCTGGGCCAGCAGCATGTCCAGCGCGGACTGCCCGGCCAGCCCGTAGTCGTGCAGCGGGGCGAGCCAGGGCGCGGCCTCGGCGGCGAGCTGGGCGGTGGCCTGGGTGCCGGCGAGGGTCTGCTGGGCGGTGGCCATCGCGGCGAAGGCGTCCCGCAGGGGCGCGGCGGCCTCTATCAGCTTGGCGAGGTCCGACGCGGTGCCCGAGGTGGGCTCGGCGGCGGCCCAGAACCGGTCGAGCAGAGGCGTCAGGTAGCCGGACTCCTGCTTGGACAGCGGCGAGGAGGAGCTGTTGCCGGCCAGCGCGGTGACCGCGGACAGGGCGGTGCCGGCGGGCGTGCTGCCGGCACCGGTCGGGCCGGCGAGCGAGCGCACCGCGGCCTGCCAGGAGTCCTCCGGCCGGTAGCCGGCCGGGTTCCAGGCGAAGTCGCCGGCCGTGGCGAGGGCGATCCGGGAGGCCACCGGCTGCTGCATGGCACCGGTGAGCATCACCGCCGAGCGGGTGGCCACCTCCGGTTCGCGCCCGGTGTAGGCGCCGAGGAAGAGCCGGTCCGGGCTGGCGTCGTTGACCGGGTAGTTGTCCATGGTGACCAGCGGGTGGCCGTACAGGTCGCCGGTCTCGGCGGCCTGGTCGCCGGTGATCTTCTCCGGGATCACCCCGCCCCCGCTCCAGGCCACCTGCACGCCGTCCGGCAGCGCCGCGGCCAGCGCCTTGCGGTACGGCGTGACGCCCTGCTTGTGGTACTCGGTGGGCACCACGGACAGCGGCGCCAGGCCCGGGTTGCGCGCAATCAGCCGGTCCCGCACCTTGGTCACCAGCGCGGCCTGCGCCTTGGCGGCCGCGGCCGGGCCGGTGCCGTAGGTGTCGCGGTCGTCGCCGCAGTGCCACTCGTCGTAGCTGACGTCCAGGAACTGGAGCTGGAAGGCGGTGAAGCCGAGCTTGCGCAGCCCGTCCAGCTTGGCCACCAGCGCGTTCACGTCCTTGCCGGAGCTGAAGCAGAGGGACTGCCCCGGGTCGATCGCGTAGCCGAGCGTGACGTGGTTGCGCCGGGCCGCGGCGCCCAGTTCGCGCAGCTCGTCGGCCTGGGCGGCGGGGTAGGCGTCGCGCCAGCGGGAGAGCCGGAACGGGTCGTCACCGGGGGCGTAGAGGTAGAAGTTCTGCTTGGAGCGGCCGAGGAAGTCCACCTGGTCGAGCCGCTGCTGCGCGGTCCACGGGCTGCCGTAGAACGCCTCCGCGGTGCCGCGCACCGGCGCGCCGCTCGGCCAGTCCCGCAGCGTGATCCCGGGCAGGCCCAGCCCGGCGGCGCCCGGCGCCTGCCCCTGCCCGGCCGGGACGGCGGCGAGCAGCTGGCGCAGGCTCTGCACGGCGTAGAAGGTGCCCGACGCGTCCGCGCCCGCCAGCACCACCGCGCCGTACGTCCCGCCGCCCCGGGCCGGCAGCTGACCGACCGACAGCACGTACCCCCCGGCCGGCATGCCCGCGGTCGAGGGGGCGGCGCCGTCCTTGCCGCCGGCCGCGGCGGACAGCGCGCGCAGCGTCCGGTCCGTCCCGCCGCCGGCGGCCTCGGCCGGTCCGCCGACGTACACCACCAGCGACCCGGCGGCCGGCGCGTCGGCGTCCGGCTCCGGGGTCACGGTCGTCGCCCCGGCGATCTCCAGCACCTCCCGGACGGCGTCCAACGCCCCCAGGTCCGCGTCCGGCGCCGGCACCAGCGTCACCGCGGCCGGCACCGCGACCGGCTTGCCGGCCACCGTCTGCTCCTGCGGGCGCGGGAACACCTGCGGGTTCGTCATGCTCCCCAGCGGCGTCTGCGGCGCGCTGTTCACGACCTCCGGCCCCGCCGACGCCGCGTACGCCGCCGACGGCACCGGCCCGGCCAGCAGCCCGCCGACCACCGCCGCCGCCGCGACCCCCGCCGCGATCTGCAGCGTCCGCCGCCCCGGCCGCCCCGCCGCCCGCCGGGCCCGCTCCGCCCGCCCCGACGCCAGCAGCGGTTCCGTCCCCTTGAGGCCGGCGATCAGCCGGTCCGCCGTCCTGGGCGCCAGTTGACGGCACGTCCGCGCCGTGGCCCGCCGCGCCGCCAGCGCCGCCGGGTGGTGCAGCACCTCCCGCAACGCCGCACTCCGCTCCAACCGCTGCCGCAGCCGCCGCCCGGCCACAACGGACACTCGGGCTTCCACAGGAGCCTCCTCGCCAGGCCTGGACCACATCGCCGCAACCCCACCAGCTACCCAACCCGGTGTCAACGCGGCCGCCCGCTATGCCTGGTCTGCCCCGGTTCATCCCCTGATCGAGCCACCCCGGAGACACCTCGGGCCCGCCTCGCCTTGGCGAGGCGGGCCCTGTCGTGCACTCAGGACGTGGAGGTCAGGAGCGCGGGGGAGCGGGCAGCACGGCCGTCCGCAGGGTCGGGACGCTCCACTGCTGGGACTCCTTGAAGTGGCAGTCGTACAGCTGGAGCTGGTTGCCGTTCACGGCCTGCCACCCCGGGAGGTCCAGGCAGCGGCCCGAGAACGGGTGGTACAGCGCGTTGTTGGCCAGCGGAATCCACTTCTGCGGGTCCGTGCCGTCGCAGACGTGGTACTCCATCTTCGTGTAGTTGTCCTTGCCGGCGTTCACCGGCGCCATGCAGCCGCCCAGCACGCGGACGGTGCCGTCGTTGCCGAGCGAGAACTGCTGCGAGGTGTCACCGTGGCAGCCCCACAACTGGATCGCGGCGCCGTTGGCGGTACCGAAGCCGTTGTCGTCGATGCACATGTTCGCGTCGACGCCCGACCGGATGACACCACTGGTGCCGGGCGCGGTGGGAGCCACCGCGAAGGGGTAGACGGCGGTGCTGCTGATGCTGCCGTCGAAGGACGGGCTCGGCTGGTCGTTCTGCTTGTAGCGGCCCAGTACGAACGGGCCGGACGGTGCGGAGCTCTCGGCGGCCGAGTGGTAGCCCGTTCCGGCGAGAACCCCGTCCACGTACAGCGACATCAGCCCGGTTTTGCTGTTGTACGAGGCCGTGAGCTGGGTCCAGACGCCGACTCGGGAGTTCACGTTCGCGTTGGTGGTGCTCGTGTAGTGGAACGGCCATCCGCCGCCGTCGGCCCAGCTCAGCGCGAACCGCCAGGCCCCGGTGCCGCCGTCGTTGTAGAGCATGAAGTCGGCGGCGTGGTTTGCGGTCTGGGCGGCGACGACGCCGCCTGCCGAGCCGGACTTCACCCAGGTCGAGACGGTGAAGCTCTTACGGGTGTCGACCACCGGACCCTGCGTGGTGATGTTCGAGCCGTTGCCCGGGCTGAAGCCCGCGACCGTGGTGCCCTTCCCGCCCACGTTGTCCCAGCCCCAGCCGACGCCGGAGGCGGTGCCGTTGGCCTTGCCCTGGCCGTCCTTGACGGTGTTGCCGCCGTCGGGCGCGGCCAGCCAGTTGGCGATCGGGCGGTCGAGGTTGCCGAGGACGACCGGATCCTTCTCCAGACCGGTCACCGTGGGCCCGCTGTTGACGTCGGACGCCTTGGTGCCGATGCCAGCCCAGGCGACCAACTGGTTGTTGGTGTCGACGGCCCAGAGGTCCGGCACGCCGTCACCGGTGACATCGCCGTTGGAGCCGACCTTCGGGTACAGCCTGTGGTCGACCCCGTTGGCCAGCCATCCCTTGGTGGGGTCGGTGAACCCGGAGCTGTCGAAGGTGTCCGGAATGCTGCCCTTGGCCAACTGGTAGGCGTGGATGGTTCCGTCGTTCCTGGACCGGCTCCACAGCGTGGGTACGTTCGTGCCCTTGGTCGGGCCGGGCGTGATCAGGTCGTAGGAGTCCCAGGCCTGGCTCTGCGACAGCAGGACGGCTGGCCCATCGAGGGTCTTGGCGCTGGACGACATGGCGAGCCACAGCCGGCTGCCCTCGACGAAGAGCAGGGAGGAACGGGGTAGCCCGTACAGTCCCGTCCCCTTCTTGACGGCGGTGTCGCCGGTGGGCGACCCGAACGCCGCGATCTGGGTGACCCCGGCCCAGGTGTCCTTGTTGCCGTAGTCGGTGCAGGTGATCGACGTGCCGTCGGCCAGGTAACAGTCCCTGGACTTGGACAGCGCCACCGCGCTCTGTCCGTCCAGGTGGGCGGCGATGTAGTCGTTGGCGTACAGGTACAGCGAGTCGGCGCCGGGCGCGTGTGCGATCAGGTCGTCGACGTTCTGCTCGCTGAACGAACCCCGGTGCGTGGTCTGGACGGTGCTCCAGCCGGCGGTGCCGGGGGCGGAGACGGGCTTGGCGTTCGGGGCCGCGTACGGGTCGGCGTTCGCCCCGATCATGCGCAGGGCGCCGGTGCCGTCCGGCAGCAGGACGTCGGCCTTGTTGTCGGCGTCGATGTCACCCATGATCGGCGCGGGGCCGTCGGGGTTGCTCGGAACGTAGTAGGTGTAGGCGACCGGCTGTGACATGTTGCCGGCGTTGTCCTGCGTCTGCAGGTAGAGGAAGTTGGTCCCCCAGTGCCAGGGGGTGTACTCCAGTTGGAAGCTGCCGTCGCCGTTCATCTTGACGACGTTTCCGCCGTCGGTGCAGTTCCACCCGGTGGCCGCGGCCTGGACGGGGTCCGTGGTCCACCGGGCGCAGGCCAGGCCGGAGGAGCGGCCGCCGGTGGTCGGGGCAGGGTCGGTGCCGGTCAGGGTGAAGACACCCTTCTGGCCGACGAGCTTCGGGTGGCCGCCGAGCGTGCCGGACTCGGGGAAGTCCGTCGAGGTGACGCGGGCGGTCGGCGGGGTCCGGTCGATGCGCAGGAAGCACATCTGGCTGTTGTCGCTGGTGAGCGTCCCGTCGGTGGTGGCGGCGAACCAACCGTACTGGTGACCATCGATCAGCGAGCCGACGTTCACGTTCTTGCGGCCCCACCCCGATGTCCAGCCGGTCTCGTAGAGCTTCGAGGAACCGTTGTCGTCGTCGTCCCAGATCTTGAACGTGGTCCAGAGTTGCTCGTCGGTCGGCGACCAGGTGTCCACGCTCAGGTTGATGTCGGTGTTGATGCCGAGCCAGCCTGGGTTGTCCCACGGGTGGGCGGTGCCGGGAGTCTGGCACTGGTCGTAGGCCGCGTCCCGGGCGAATCCCGGGGTCGGGCTGATGACCGGGGTGCCGATGCGAGGCGTGAAGTCGTAGGTGACGACGATGTGCGGGTTGTTGGCGAACCGCTGGCGGTAGAACTTGTAGTTCTCGTTGTCGGGCGCGAACAGGAAGGTCCAGCCGCTCCAGTGCTCGCGCGCCGCCTGCGCCATCTGGCTGTAGACGTTGAACTCGATGCCGCCGGCCCCCTTCATCCAGGTCATGCCGACCTTGGAGCAGTTCGACAGCTCAGGGCAGGGCTGTGCCTCCCAACGAGTCCACTGGTTGATCGGGTTGCTGGTGCCCGACCCGGTCGAGTAGAGGCCCATCGGTGTGGAGGTGGAAGGGCTCGACGACTGCGCGACGGTGGCGTAGAGCGTGGCGCTCTGTACGGTCGAATCCCAGAACGCCGAGTTCAGACCGACCTGGAAGTAGGCCCGCTCGCGGCCCTCCTTCTCGCAGCGGTTGGCCGCGTCGATGTACCCGCAGTAGCCGGCCGCGGGCTTGTCCTGGCCGTACTGGGTGCCGTTGTACTCCGGGGTCCTGGGGTAGGCCTCCTGGACCTGCGCCCAGGCCTGGGCGCCGTTGTCGACGCTGGGGTTCCAACCCGGGTCGAGGTACCAGGGGCCGGTGCCCTGATCGAGCACCGAGGCGTCCGGCACCAGGTCGATGCCGCTGCCACTCACGCTGGTGGCCATCGGCGCCGTCCTGGCGTTGACACCGGGCCCCTTGCTGCTGGACTCGACCGGTATCGGCGTGTTGTCTGCGGGGGCCGCTGCGGCGGCCTTGCCCTGGGCTCCGGTCTGGGGCGCCGCAGCGGGTGTGGGTGCGGTCGCTGGGGTGGAGTCCCACATCGCCGGTGCCGGAGCGGTGAAGCGAGGCTTGCCGGACACGTCCTCGGCCGTCAGGTTGCCGACGGCATCCGCCTTGACCGTCAACCCGTCGGCGACGATGTTCAGGTGCAGGTTCTTGATCTTCGGGTTGGTCGCGGCCTGGGCGGTGCGGACGATCAGGACCTGGCGCCAGCCGCCGGCGGTGGTGGCGCTCATCTCCAGATCGACGTCGGGCAGGACGGAGCGGTAGAGCGCGCTGTTCCCGTTGATCTCCGGCTTCGGCAGGTCGAACGGGGCCTTGAGTGACAGTTTCTTGCCGTCTGCTGTCGCCATGGTGGCCAGCGGTCCGCTGCCGCCGCCGGAGAGGGTCAGGGCGGAGGGGACGGCCGTCGGCGCGAGTGTGCCGTCCGGGTTGGTCCGGAGGGTCGCGTCCACGGCACGCCAGGTGCCGTCGGCGTTCTTGACCCGCTCCGCGACCGAGGTGGAGTCGCTGGTCAGTGTGCCGTCCGGGTCGGCGGAGGTCTGGCTGCTGCCCGTGGTCAGTGCGTCGACGATGACGGGCTTGCCGGTGCTCTTCGCCTTGACCTGGGCCGCTCGTATCGCCTCGGCCTGGGCCGACCGAGCGTCGGTCGGGCCGCCCTTGGCCGGAGGTGCCGGATGGGATGGCCAGGAGGTGTCGGCGGGGCCGTGGTTGCGGTCGGGAGGAGCCGCGAACGCGATGCTCGGCGCGGCCAGCAGGCTGGCACCGAGGGAGAGCGCGGCCGTGCAGGCGAGCGGGAGAAAGGCTGCGCCGAATGTCCGGCTTTTCATAGTTCGCTTGGAAGCTGAAAGGGATGGAGGTTGTGGCCTCGGCATGAAGAACCTGTCGTCTTTGGTGATGCGAGTAGAGGTCATCCGCACGCTGCCTTCACGCCTGTTCGACTGTCAAAGCATTTTGTCGACAAGGTGTCCGAGTTGTCTGAGGTGGTGACGCATTGCTCTCCGAGTGACATGGATCACATGAAGTAATTTTAAGCTTTCCATACTTTTGATTGGTCGTGTGCCCCTAAAGTGCCGGTGGCCTGGGCTGACGTGGTCGGCCCGCTTCAAGCTTTGGCAATATGTGGGGGAGTCAATTGTCTCGTCAATTCCGCCTGTTCACCCGCTCGCGAAGTTCGCGGCTGGCCGCGATGGCCGCCCTGGCCGTCTGCATGTCGGTGGTGACGCTCCCCTCGGTCGAGGCGGTCGCCAGCACCGCCGACCCCCCGAAGGTCTGGGTGCCGCCGAACACACCAGTGCCGGAGACCCTCCCGGTGAAGGGTTCGGACGCCAAGGTCTCGGGCCGCACGCCCGACCCCGGAAAGAAGTGGTCGCCACCGGCCGACTCCAGCCCACCGTCCGGCAGAGCCATCGCCACGCTCGACGGCGCGGGTGCCAAGGCGACCGCGGCGTCGGCCTCCAATGACGCGCCGGCCCCGACAGCCGCTTCCACGGGCGCGGTCCAGGCCGGCTCGCTACCTGTCTGGATCACGCCATCCGCCGGCGCCCAACAGGCCCCCCGGAATGTCCCGTCGACCCCGGCCGCCAAGGGCGGAGCCCCGACCATCCAGGTCGACCTGGCCGACCAGGGCCTCGCCACTGCTGCCGGCGTGAACGGCGCCCTGGTCGCCCTCAGCGACACCGGCGACGGCGGCGGAGCCGGGCGGGTCCAGGTCGGGATCGATGTCCAGCCCTGGGCGAAGAACGCCGGCGCCAACTGGGCCTCGCGGGCCCGGATCGTCCAGCTGCCCGGGTGTGCCCTGACGACCCCGGGCGCCCCCGGTTGCACCACGCGCACCCCCGTACCGTCCCACCAGGACGAGGCCACGGGCCGGTTGGTGGCCGAGGTCGACCTCCCACAGCCGACCACCGGCGTCGCCTCCAAGTCCTTCGCAGCCGGTGCCTTCGGAAGCCCGTCGGCGAACACGTCCACGGTGGCGCTCGCGGCCGAGGCGGCCCCCAGCGGCAGCGGCGGTGACTTCACCGCCTCGCCGATCACGCCGTCCGCGTCCTGGCAGGCCGGCGCCAACGCGGGCAACTTCACCTACGGCTACACCGTCGAGCTGCCCTCCGCACTGGCGGGCCCGGCTCCCGACGTCTCGCTCGGCTACGACTCCTCCGCCGTGGACGGCAAGACCGCTTCCACCAACGCCCAGCCGTCCTGGATCGGCGAGGGCTGGGAATGGCACCCGGGTTCCATCGTCCGCGGCTACAAGGGATGCAAGGACGCCGGGATCGACAAGTCGGGCGACCAGTGCTGGGGCGGCGACCTGCTCCAGCTCTCGCTCGCCGGACATGCCGGCCAGTTGGTCAAGGACGACGACTCCTGTGAGTGGCATCTGCAGGGCGAGGACGGCACCAAGGTCGAGCGGCTGACCGGGCAGGCCAACGGTGCCTGGAACGGCGAAGCCTGGCGGATCACCACCGTCGACGGCACTCAGTACTACTTCGGCGCGAACCACCTGCCCGGCGGCGACGGCACCGATCAGGCCAGCAACTCGGTCTCCACCGTGCCGATCTACTGGCCGGGCGGCCAGGATCCGTGCCTGAAGGGCGGCTCGCCGGCCACCAACTCCTGGTCCCAGATGGGATGGCAGTGGTCGCTCGACTACGTCGTCGACCCTCACCAGAACCTGATCACCTACCGGTACGAGCAGGAGCAGAACTCCTACGTCCAGGGCGGCGGCCAGAACAACGGCAACGGCCCCCGGGCCAAGTACCAGCGCGCGAGTTACCCGGTCTGGGTGGGCTACGGCCAGCGGCTGCCCGACCAGATCGCCGCCAAGGGCAAGGCCAATCCGGCCGCCCAGGTGTGGTTCCGCACCGCCGAGCGCTGCCTGCCGAACGGCACGACCACCTGCGATCCGTCGCAGCGGACCAAGGCCAATGCCAAGTCCTGGCCGGACACACCGATCGACCAGACCTGCGACGCGACCGGCGACTGCACCGTCTACTCGCCCACGTTCTGGACGACCAAGCGTCTCACGACGATCGACACCGAGGTCTGGACCGGCAGCTCCTACCGCCCCGTCGACTCCTTCGCCCTCAAGCAGTCCTTCCAGGATCCGGGTGACGGCACCTCCCCGTCGCTGTGGCTGGACTCGGTCCAGCGCACCGGCAGCAACGGCCGTACGCCGCTCACCCTTCCGGCGGTCTCGTTCCAGCCGCTGCAGATCGCCAACCGCGTCAAGGGCCAGATCGTTCGGCCGGACGGCACCTCGGCCTCGATCGAGTCGTACAACCGTCCGCGCATTCAGACGATCACCACCGAGACCGGTGGCCTGATCAACGTCGTCTACCGGACCGCCGAGTGCTCGCGCGAAGCGGGCGGGAAGATGCCGTCCTCCGAGGACGGCAACACGATGGCCTGCATGCCGGTCAAGTGGTACCTGCCCGGGCAGAGCGCGCCGGACCCGGTGAACGACTGGTTCAACAAGATCGTCGTGCAGTCCGTGACCCAGGAGGACTCGGTCGCCGGCGGCCAGCCCGCGGTCGTCACCGACTACGTCTACGGCGGCGGCGCGGCCTGGCACCGCAACGACTCCGAGATGGCCGACCCCAAGACCCGTACCTGGGACCAGTTCCGCGGGTACGCGACGGTCACGACCCTCACCGGTAGCGGCAGCGACGTCGAGTCGCCGCGCACCAAGACGGTCGCCACGTTCCTGCGTGGCATGGACGGTGACGTCCTCGCCAACGGAACCGCGCGCCAAGTGTCCGTGACCGACGTCCACGGCGGCACCATCAAGGACGAGAACGTCCTGGTCGGCTACATCCGAGACTCCACCAACTACAACGGGGAGAACGGAGAGGTCCTCTCCACCACGGTCTCCGACCCGTGGCTGGGTCCGGTCACGGCCACCCGCAAGCAGTCCAGTGGCATGCCGCCGATCACCGCCCGGGCCGTCAACGCGGCCAAGGTGACCAACCGGGAGAAGCTGGCCAACGGCTGGCGTACGAGCGAGCGCTCCACCACGTACGACTCGACACCCGTCGCCCGCCCGTTGACCGTCAACGACAACGGCGACCTGGCTCACCCCGAGCAACTGCTCTGTACCTCCTTCACCTACGCCGGTGGTCCGAACGGCGCGGTGACGCAGCTAGCCTCGCGCACTCTGGTCCTCAAGGGCGCCTGCGGTCGGACCGCGACGAAGGACAACACCGTCGCCGACACCCGGGCGTACTTCGACGGCCTGCCCCTCGGCAAGTCCGGCACCAAGTCCGAGCAGACCGCCACCGAGGTCCTGGAGCGTTACGACACCGCCGGTCAGCCGGTCTACCGGGCCACCGCGCGGGCGAGCTTCGACGCCTACGGCCGGGTGATCAGCACGGTCGACCCGAGTCGCACCGACACTGCTCACCCGACCGGCGCCGAGACCAAGACCGCGTACTCCCCGGCCACCGGTCAGCTGCCGACCCAGGTCACCCACACCAATCCGATGGGCTGGCAGACCGTCAGCACTTTGGATGTGGGCCGTGGTTCGCCGCTCAAGATCCAGGACGAGAACGGCCGCATCAGCGAGCAGGACTTCGACTCCCTCGGCCGCGCGACCGCCGGCTGGAGCCCGGGCAACGACCGAAGTAGCTTTCCGGACCGCCCGAACCGGAGGTTCTCCTACTCGGTCAACGGCACGAACGCTCCCTCGCAGGTGCTCACCCAGGCGCTGATGGGCGACCTGAAGACCTACACCTCCAGCTTCACCATCTACGACGGCCTCGGTCGCGTCCGCCAGACCCAGGCCAGCACCCCGTCGGGCGCCACCGGCCGCATGATCACCGATGCGCTGTTCGACTCCAAGGGTCGGCAGACCAAGACCAGCGCCGCCTATTACAACGACCAGGCGCAGCCCAGCGGCCAGCTCTTCCTGCCCAACGGCGGTGTGAACCCCGACAGCAAGATCCCCTCCCAGACAGTTCAACAGTTCGACGGCGCAGGCCGGGTCACCGACTCGGTCTTCCAGTCCTACGGCGTCGAGCAGTGGCGCACCCACACCGACTTCCTGGGCGCAGACGAGGTCCGCGTCACCCCGCCCGCTGGAGGCTATGCGTCCGCGACCGTCAAGGATGCCCGCGGCAACACGCTCGCGCTGCGCCAGTACAAGGCCAACACCCCGACCGGCGCGTACGACGAGACCACCTACGGCTACACGCCGGAAGGCAGGGAAGCCTGGCGCAAGGACGCGGCCGGGAACCTCTGGTCGTACGAGTACGACCAGCTGGGCCGCCCGGTGAAGTCCACCGACCCTGACTCGGGCACCGGCACCACCAGCTACGACGACGCCAAGAACCTCGTCACCGCGACGGACTCCCGGGGCAAGAGCGCCACCACCGTCACCGACCTGCTCGGCCGCACCGTCGCGGCGTACGAGGGCGCGGCGACCGACCCCGCCAAGCAGGTCGCCGCCTGGACCTACGACACCCTCGCCAAGGGCAAGCCGAGCTCCTCGACCCGCTACGTCGGCGGAGCGGGCGGAACCGCGTACAAGTCGGAGATCACCGGCTACGACATCGGATACCGCGAACTCGGCGCCAAGACCACCATCCCGGCAGCCGAGGGCGGCCTCGCCGGCACCTACCAGACCGACAACACCTACGACACGGCCGGTCGGCTGACCAACACCCTGATGCCGGCGGTCGCCGGCATGGGCCGGGAGAAGCTGACCTTCGTCACGGACGTGATGGGCCAGTTCGCGGCCCTGTCCAGCGCCTTCGGGTTGGCCCCGTCGACGACCTACGTGGCCGACGTCCGCTACGACCCGTACGGCCGGCCGTACCGGACCACCGTGGGCGGCGCCGGCGCGCAGGTCGTCTCCACCATGATCATTGACAACGCCACCGGCCGGGTCACCCGTTCACTGCTCGACAAGCAGAACGCCCCTCTCTCACACGTCGACGCGATCGACTACACCTACAACCCGATGGGTCAGGTCACCTCGGCCCGCAACGCGCAGGACGGCCTGGTCGCCGACCTGCAATGCTTCACCCACGACTACCTCGGCCGGCTCACCCAGGCCTGGACCGACAACGGCACCCAGACCACCCGTCCGCAGCCGAGCGTTCCCGGTGTCGGCGCCTGCGCCAACACCGATGGCCCGTCCGCGAGCGGCGGTAAGCCGAGCGTCGGCGGTCCGGCGCCCTACTGGCAGCAGTACGAGTACGACCTCATCGGCAACCGCACCAAGCTGGTCCAGAAGGACGTCAACGGCGACACCGGCAAGGATGTCACCACCACCCAGACGTTCGGCGCCGGCCCCAACACCCCGTCCTCCGACCCGAAGACGGGCGGCGGCACCGGCGGTCCGCACGCGCTGATGAAGTCCACCCGGACCGGTCCGGCCGGAACCGGGGTGACCTCGTACACCTACGACGCCGCGGGCAACACCACCTCGATCACCGACACCCCGGGCACCAGGAACCTGACCTGGAACGCCCAGGGCAAGCTCGACCAGATCACCGGCACCGGCCAGAGCGGCGCCACCAGCTACCTGTACGACCTGTCCGGAAACCAGCTGATCCGCCGCGACCCGGGCAAGACCACGCTCAATCTGGGCGCGGACCAGCTGACCCTCGACACCAACACCGGAGCGGTCACCAACGTCCGCAGCTACGCGGCGCCCAACGGCCTCTCCATCACCCGCACCACCACCAGCGGCACGTCCACGCTCGCCTACCAGGGTTCCGACCCACACGGCACCAACGGCGTGCAGTTCGACTCCTATGACCTTGCCCAGGTCCGCCGTCCCACCGACCCGTTCGGCAACGAACGCGGCACCCAGCCGGATGCGGGCGTCTGGGCCGGCGACAAGGGCTTCGTCGGCGGCACCAAGGAGAAGGCCACCGGCTTCACCCTCCTCGGTGCCCGCGAGTACGACCCCAAGACGGGCCGCTTCATCAGTCCCGACCCCATCACGGTCGCCAGTGATCCCCAGCAGTGGAACGCCTACTCGTACGCCAACAACAGCCCGATCAACAAGTCGGACGCCAACGGTCTGAGGCCCACGTGTGACACCCCGGCCGAGTGCAACGGCCTCGCCGCCGAAAAGGACGACGGCCACGGCTACTCCTACATCACCCCGGCGACCTGGTCGCCCAGCACCCTGGCCTCGCTGCCCAAGCCCACGGCGCAGGAGCAGACCGCGAAGAGTCGGATGGACGCCGCCGACAAGGTCGTGAACGAGGCCAAGCACAAGCGCGATGAGCTCGTGCACAAGGTGGTCGACCTGGTCGGCGATCTGATCGGTTTCAACGACGCTCGCGACTGCTTCACCAAGGGCGACGTGATGAGCTGCATCAACACTGCGCTCAACGTGGTGCCCTGGGGCAAGATCCTCAAAGCCGTGAAGGTCGGCATCCAAGCGCTGAAGATCTACAAGGAGATCAACAAGGCCTACGACGCCATCCGGGCAGGTGAACGCACCGCCAGGGAGGCCGAAGCCGCCTACGTCACCGCCAGGACTGCGGCATCGGAAGCACGGGCAGCCGAAAAGGCGGCAGCCAGTGCCGCAGAAGAAAAAGCAGCAAGAGAAACAGCAACCGACGCGGCAGGGACAGAGAGCAAGGCCGTAGCCAAGGAAGCCGACGAAGTGCCCGTCGGTTGCCGCAACAGCTTCCCCACCGGCACCAAGGTGCTGATGGGCGACGGCAGTCTCAAGTCCATCGACGACATCCACGAGGGCGACGTCGTCATGGCCACCGACCCTCAGACCGGCGAGACCCGCCCGGAGACGGTCACCGCCACCATCCTGACCCCCGACGACAAGGACTTCACCGACCTCACCCTCACTGACGACGCGGCCCCCCGAGGCCCGCCGGCGGACCACCAGTCGAAGATCACCTCGACTCACCACCACCCCTACTGGAGCGAATCCCGCCAGCAGTGGGTCGACGCCGGTGAACTCACCCCCGGCGAACACCTCCGCCAGCCCGACGGCACCACCCTCATCATCCAGTCCGTCCGCAACTACCCCTACGCCGTCACCACACACAACCTGACCGTCAACCAGCTCCACACGTACTATGTGCTGGCAGGGGCCACGCCGGTCCTCGTCCACAACTGCGATCTTGCCGAAATGGCGGCTGATCACCGGGTCAACGCAAATAACGGCCTCGGCGTTAAGGCGGACAAGAATATCGCCGTGGCGCGGGTGCGGGTCGATGGGTCGAATGATTTCATGACGGCGACGAGCGGGAAGCATGTAAACCCTGGAGAGACTGGCATGCCTGTCACGCGAAGGTTTGACCCCGGCACTCGACCTTATGATTCGGAGACTCACATTTTCGAAACGTTGGCGCAGCGCCTTACTCCTGAATCCAAGGGCACGATAGATCTGTACTCAGAGCGCATCGTCTGCCCGAGCTGCGAGGGCCTAATAGGTCAGTTCAGTAAGGCGTTTCCTGGAATCCAGATTAATATTTCTACGGGAGTTGGCTGATGCTTTCTATCCCGGATATCGCTGCGACCGTAAGGCGGATTGCCCCTGATTCCGTCGCAGGGATGACCAATGCGGAAATTGACCGCGTTCGCGACCTGTGGGGCATTCGGAGGGTCCCTGAACAGTATGGGGAGTTCCTGTCCCTGATGGGGCGTGGTGCTGGCGGGATCCTCCGTGGAACCGATGCCTTCTTCCCCGTAATCCTCGACATGCGGCGAGCTGGCGATGATTTTTTCTCCGATAATCCTGGAGGGATAGATCTGCCTGATGGTGCTGTTGTATTTGCCATGCATCAGGGGTATCAGGTCTATTGGATGGAGTCGACATCCCTGCAAGATCCTCCCGTGTCCCTCTACATGGAAGGGGAGGCCGCTCCAATGAGCCATTGGGGATCTTTTACGGAATTCCTAAACTCTGAATATGTGAACACCTATCCGGACTTTTGATTCGATTTGTCAGTCCCGTTGTTTCGTGGGGCTTACGGTCCGGATCCTGTCTCGCAATCCGAGCGCATCCCTGCCCCGCTGTGTGGGGGGCTGCCACAACGCTTCGCCTGGACGCGGTAGCAGAGCGTCGATCACGCTGTAACGCGAGCGAACAGAGGCCCCGCCAGGTGACTCCTGGCGGGGCCTCTGCGTGGGGTGACGGCAGTAGTTGACGGCAACGTCAACGGACGGGGGGCTTCGCCGGGAGGCGGGTCGTGGCAGCCCTCAGCCGGAATCCCCGGGCTCTGAGGGCTGCGGAGGTGTGGCGGCGGGGATCGGGCGATCACACGACACAGCCTGAACCTACCGACCCTCCACAACGGCCAAGGACTCAGGAATCCTCGCCCAGGCGAGTACCTGGCAGCAGCCCTGGAACAGTTCAGGCATCGTCTGCAACGTCCCCGTAGCTGACAGCTGGCCGGTGCCGCATCAGGCGGCGGGTGCAGCGCCCTGGAGAACTGTTTAGAGTTTCTTTACTTGATCAAGGCGGCCCGCTGTCGCGGGCCGCGCGCGCTCCGGCCCGGCGGGGCCGCCGCCCGCTCCTGTCTCCGCCCCGCTTAGCGGCACCCCCGCCCGTCCGGGCGCGCAACACCAGCGAGAGCGGCCGTGGTCAACAAGGCTCTACCTCACCCCAGGCCCTCCCTCCGAGGGACCAGAGGCCGAGCACTGCTGCGGCACCGTCGTGGTGAGAGGTCGCGGGTCGCGGGCCGTGCCCCTCGCCGGCCGGTCCCCGAAGGCGTACCAGGAACCCCCGGAGGCCGCCAAGGCCGAGCGCAAGCGTCACCTGGTGAGCCTTGGCGGCCCCCGGAGAACCCTGGTCCGGCGAAGCTGCCCGACCGACGAGGGACCCGTCCCGCTCAGGCCCGCAGCCTGCCGGAGGCTCCGGCGCCGCGCCATTCCAGTCAACCGCGTGCCCCCGGCGTTGCGCGTGGCGGTGGGTCACCGTCTCGGGTGGGTATCTGCCCACAGAGCCCGGTCAGTTCGCCCATCAGGCGTACCGTGGCGCTGGAGGTGGTGAGCAGATGACGATGGAACTCGCGGACAACGTACGGAAGTACCGGCGCCGCGCCGGGATGAGCCAGGAGGAACTTGCCCACGCAGCGGGCCTGTCCCCGGCGACCGTCCGGAAGGTCGAGCAAGGCGGAACGGTGCGCATGGAGACGCTTCACGCTCTGGCCCGCGCTCTGGGCATCCCCACGGCGGCACTCGTCGCGTCCGACGCACCGGAGCCCGTGGGACGGGCGGAGGAGCCGAACCGGCTCAACCTCATCCAGCTTCGCGCCGCACTCACCCCGGCGGTCGGGCTCGTGGACCAGGACGCCCAGGCCGTGGGCGAGGAACCGAACCTGCGCGCCTACGCCCGAACGGTTCGAGACGCGCGGGTGCTGTACTTCTCCGACAGCTACAAGAGCGTCGCCGCCCAACTGCCCGGCCTGTTGCGGGACGCCGCGCGGGCCGTCGCCCACTACGACAGCGGCGAAGAGCACCGGCAGGCCCTGCTCGCCCGCGCCGAGGCGTTGCGCCTGGCCGGCACGTATCTCACGCAGGTGAGGCAGTACGACATCGCCTACACGGCCCTGCGAGGAGCCATCGCGGACGCCCGGGAGGGCGGGGACCTGCTCGCGGCTGGCTCCGGAGTCGGCTGCATGTGCTGGCTGCTGGTGCGGCAAGGCCGGCTGGAGGAGGCGGAGCGGATCGCCGCCCAGAGCATGGACGTGGTGGAGCCGAAGATCACTGGTGCCGAGCCCGACCACTACGCGGTGTGGGGAGGGTTGGCCATGGAGGCCGCAGCCGCGGCGGCACGTAACAACCGCCCGGACGAGGCCAGGGAGTACCGCAGGGCGGCGCGGGTGGCGGCAACCGCCGTCGGCACGGCGCACCGCAACGTCTCCCGGCACTGGTCCGTCTTCGGACCGGTGACCGCCGCCATCAAGTCGCTCGAAGACTCCATGGTCGTCGGCGATGCCCGCGCGGTGGTGCGCAAAGCGGGCGAAGAGGTCGAGCTGTCGCCGAAGGCGTGGAAGCGACTGGGCAGGCCCAGCACGAACGACGGGAACCGCTTCACCCTGGACATGGCGCGCGCCCACACCCGAACCGGAGACCTGTCGGCCGCCATGGACGAGCTGACCCGCGCTCGTGAAGCCGCCCCCGAGTGGCTGAGGCACCAGAACTCGGCGGCCGAGACGATGCAGGAGATCCTGAGCAAGCGCAAGCGTACGCTGACCAGCGACATGCGCGAGATGGCCGGCTACCTGGGCGTCGTCGGATAGCTGCTACGTAGCGTGGCAGTTCACGGACATTGCGTTGCTATCTGCCGTGCTGGGTCCGTGGATTGACGTGTGGTCAGGTCGTTACGGTCGCCGTGTCCTGTTCCAGCGACCGAGGCCGGGGATCCACTATGGGCATGCCGAGGAGCGACGCGGATCGCCTGCGTCGCAGGGAGTTGCACGAAGCGGCGTCGGGCATGGCGGGACCCCGGCTGCTGCCATGGACCACCGAGGGTGGGCGCCCCTGCTACCTGAGCACCGACGGCAGCGGCTACATCTCGACGCTCGCCGACGGCATCGAAACCGTGCAGCTCGGCATGGGCCAGGAGCTGCTGGAGTACGCCCGGGGCATCCTGGCCTCCGGAGCCAAAGCGCAGTCGGCCATCGAGTACCGCTGGCTCGCCCGCCGGCTGACCGAGGCCCTGTCGGACGCGCTCAGGGTCGCCGAGTCGCGCGGAGAGCGCATCCCGGCGCCGCAGGAGGAGGCGGCCGAGGAGGGTGAACCTGCGAACGCCAGCCCCCTTGCCGGGAACGAGGAAGGCTGATGGGCAAGACCACCCGCTACCGCTTCCGCGAGTACCACGTGACCACCGTGACCGACCCCCTGGCGCTGCCGACCTTCGAAGCCGTCTGCATCACCGGCGAAGAACAGGACTGCGGAGCCGCGTCCGGCGAGCTGCACACCCCCGAGGAGCTGACGCGCTGGATCGCCGGGCACTGCGCGCAGACCGGTCACCAGTCGTACGAGCAGACCACCCGCACTATCGTCCGTGCCGAGCCCGGTGCATGGCAGTAGGATCACGCGCGCAGCCGACGACAACACTACTGGTCTACACCTCTGACGGCAGTAGTGACGGCAACAACCACGGACTTCAGCGCACATCCACGGACACCGACGGACCGTCAAACCACCGCTGACCTGCGAAAAAGCAGGTGGAGAGGGGTCGCGTAGCACACGTACTATGTGCTGGCGGGGGCCACGGCGGTCCTTGTCCACAACTGCACGACGAGCACTCCGCAGGATGGTTCCGGGCTCTCGGACGGGGACCTTCTGACAGCAGCGCAAGGCGAAAGGGATCGCTTTGCCAGGGAAATCGGAGCAATGCCTACCAACAAACGACCTGCGGTAGTCACGGCTGGATACAATACGGAGACAAGGCAGTTTGCCGCCGCCGCCAACGCTTTCAATGGGGCATGTGCCGAGGCGTGCGTCGTGAGCGCACTTGGGGGCGATCCGAGCAAGATAGTGTTCACTTCGGCGGTACGCCCAAGGAAGGCTCCGACGGAACTCAAGCAGGTAAAAATCTGCTCCTCGTGTGAATCTAGATACGGGCGTGGTGCGTTCCCGGCAGCCGGGACAGCATTCAATACCGATGTCCTTAGGCTCTTTGACTAAGCGGAGGGCTGGCATGAAGGTTGAGATCGACCGGCATGATTGGAGTTCGCTGCGGAGCCTTTGGGCTGAAGACTCACTGATCCTGCGCTCCGCACTCATCGACCTGCGTGAAGCAGTATCCGACGATGACGTGGATCTGGCGGTTCAGCGGATCGAGGACGAGAGCGTGTCGCCGGGTACCCTGTCGGAGTCTTCCGCCGCAGCAGCTCGATGTCTTGTCCACGGGATTTACAGCTTCAATGGTCACACCCTGGCCAGAGCTCTGGAAACGCTGGCTATCATTGCCTCGGAAGGACATAAGCAACTCCAATCGCAGGCAGGAGAGATCACCAAGGAATGCCTGAAGGGTATCCTCCTCGGATTTCCTGCTTATTGCGAGATCTTGGAGATGTCCAAGAACATTGACTGTAGGAGTTCGGCAATCGATCTCCTCCTGATTTGCGGATTGAATGATCCCGATGCGAGGCCGGCGGCCAAGTTTGCGCTCGAATCGGCGAGGACTTCCGGCGACTTGGTCGAACTGAGTGACCTGATCTCCGCTTCGCTCGCGGAGCTGGATCAGGTGTAGCTCAAAGTGTCAGGTTTGAGGCCCCGTCCGCTCCGGACGGGGCCTCAAGTCGTTGGGGTAGCCAAGCCCCGCCAGGTGACTCCTGGTGGGGCCTCTTCGTGGGGTGACGGCAGTAGTTGACGGCAACGTCAACAGACGGGAGCAGCGCAGGGCTGGCGGTTCCTCACCGTCGATCCTGGCCGCCTCGGGACCGGTCGGGCCGTCGAGGGCGGTGCCGAGGGTGCCACGCGTCGCGCTGGAACCAGAGTCGGAGGGTGAGCTGTTCAGAGTTTCTTTACTTGATCAAGGCGGCCCGCTGTCGCGGGCCGCGCGCGCTCCGGCCCGGCGGGGCCGCCGCCCGCTCCTGTCTCCGCCCCGCTTAGCGGCACCCCCGCCCGTCCGGGCGCGCAACACCAGCGAGAGCGGCCGTGGTCAACAAGGCTCTACCTCACCCCAGGCCCTCCCTCCGAGGGACCGGGGGCCGAGCACTGCTGCGGCACCGTCGTGGTGAGAGGTCGCGGGTCGCGGGCCGTGCCCCTCGCCGGCCGGTCCCCGGAGGCGTACCAGGAACCCCCGGGGGCCGCCAAGGCCGAGCGCAAGCGTCACCTGGTGAGCCTTGGCGGCCCCCGGAGAACCCTGGTCCGGCGGAGCTGCCCGATCGACGAGGGACCCGTCCCGCTCAGGCCCGCAGCCTGCCGGAGGCGCCAACCCCGGCCGGTGGGCGATCCGGGCTGTCAGGAGGCCAGTATTTCCGCGACCTCGGGTACGCCGCGGAAGGCCCGTAGCCGGTCCAGGACGATCCGCGTGCGCTCTGCCGTGCGCTCGCTGCCGCTCTGCCCGAGAGCGAGCATGCGGCCTGCCGTCCCGGCTGCGGCCTCGGGCTCGTTGGCGTCGGCATAGGCCACGGCCAGCCACGACAGGTACAGCGCCAACTCGCGTGCGTGACTGGCATCGTAGCGACCGAGGACGTCCGTCAGCAGAGGAACGGCACGCAGAGGACGCCGCAACTCGGTGTAGACGCGGGCTTCCATGACCCGCAGTTCGCCGGCGTCCATCCAGTACAGGTACGACGGCGATTCGGTACCGGCCGAGTCCTCGGCCAAGGCTTCGCCCGCCTCACCGAGAGCGATCATCGCCGGGCGATCCTGGCCTGCCCGGGTGTGCGCCCAGGCCACACGGTCCAAGTAGAGCGCGCGCGCCTTGGGCGGGGCGTCCGGACCGGCCTCCTCCACAGCGGCGTTGGCCAGATGCACCGCGTCCGCCGCACGTCCGGTGTTGCTCCACTGGTAGGCCAGTGAGCCCGCCACATTCCCGGACAGCACCCCGTCCCCCGCCGCACGGGCCGCGCTCATCCCGAGCCGGTAGATCCGCTCAGCCTCGGCGTACTCGCCCGCGTCGGAGGCCACCCACCCGGCGATCTGAGACAACTCGCCGATGGTTCGCAGCAGTTCGCGTCCCACTTCCTGGGTGTGGCTGCCTTCCCGGTAGAGCTTCACCGCTGCCCGCAACTCCCGCAGAGCGGGCCCGATCAGGTCCTTTCCGTACACCACATCGTCGGCCAGCCGCAGGCCGTGGACCCGGTGGACCAGGTCGGCGACCTGTCCGGCCCCGATCCGGCGACCCGTTCGCGCCGTCAGCGCGGACAGTGGGTCGTTCCCGGGCAGGAAGTCGGCCACGGTCAGCACGCGCGGCGCGGGCTCGGGGGACTGGACGGCCTTCGCCGCTTCCAACATCTCGCGGGGAACCTCCAGCACCCGTGCGAGGAAGGGCAGCCACTCGCGGGGGGATCGAGTGCCGATCTCCCAGCGTGACACGTCGTTTCGCGTCGGCGGGACGCGTCCGGGAGCAGCATCGGCCAGCGCCTTGGCGAGCCGCCGCTGACTCCAACCGCGCGCTAGGCGCAGTCGCCTGACCAGTTCCCCGACCGTCTCCCGCACCAGGCCAGCTTGGCAGACGTAGAGGCAGACACGCTGGCTACTCCGCAAGGTTCACGCCAACGGGATCCTGATCAAGAGACCCGGCCCCAAGGAAGGGAAGCAGCATGGCCCACAAGACGACACAGCGGCGGGAGCGCTCCGGCTCCGCCTGCGCGGAGTGTGTCAGGCTGCGCAAGCGTGCGCGTGCAGCCGTGCGCGGCCGCGACCGGTCCCGGCTGGCCGATGTGCGGGCGATGCAGGACCGCCACCGCAAGGCCGACCACGAGCAGGCGCCGACGGACCAGAGCGACAGCCACGCAGAGCGCACGATCGACGGACTGCGGCTGCTTCCGTGGACCGCCACGGACGGTCGCCCCTGCTACCTGAGCACCAACGGTCAGGGCTACGTCTCGACGCTCGCCGACCGCATCGAGGCGATGCAGCTCACCATGGGCGAGGACCTGTTGGAGTACGCCCGGAGCGTCTTGGCCCCGGGAGAGCGGATGCCGCCGAGCGTCGAGTACCGGTGGCTGGCCTGCCGGCTGACCGAGGCCCTGTCGGACGCGCTCAGGGTCGCGGACTCACGCGGGCAGCGCATCCCGGTGCCGCATGAGGAGGACGGGAAAAGCTGATGGGCAAGACCAGCCGCTACCGCTTCCGCGAGTATCACCTGACCACCGTGACCGACCCCATGGCGCTGCCAACCTTCGAGGCGCGCTGCGTCACCGGCGAAGAGCGGGACTGCGCTGCCACGTCCGGCGAGCTGCACACCCCCGAGGAGCTGACGCGCTGGATCGCCGGGCACTGCGCACAGACCGGTCACCAGACGTACGAGCAGACCACGCGCACCGTCGTCCGTGCCGAGCCCGGAGCGTGGCAGTAGGATCACGCGCGCGGCCGACAACAGCACGACTGGTCTATACCTCTGACGGCAGTAGCGACGGCAACAACCACGGACTTCAGCGCACATCCACGGACGCCGACGGACCGTCAAACCACCGTTGACCTGCGAGAAAGCAGGTGGGGAGGGGTCGCGTAGCACACGTACTATGTGCTCGCAGGTACCACGCCGGTTCTCGTGCACAATTGCGGGAACGGAGAGGAGGCCTCCGAGGTCACCAAGAGCCCCGGGGGATCGACGGACCCGGGGCATGTACCGGATTTCTTCGCCCCCGACGCGGGTGGCCAGGCACGGCCACTGGGCACGCGTGCCGTTGAGGCCCCTGGAACCTCGCGTCGAGCCAGTGAAGAGGTCGCGGAGGAGACGAAGACACGGGCGTCCACGATGCAGAGGGCCCCTGTCCAAGCCGAGAAAATGGTCAAGGCCTTTGACCACGGTGGCGCCTCCGCTGGAATCACGGAAGCAGTTATTGCAGCTGGCATTACCGCTTATCGGGCATCGAAGATTGTCAAGGGGTGGCGAAATGGGCGACGTCGGTAGCGCTGCGCGACAGGTCCTGGACGAGTTCCAGCGCGATGGTTCACTTTCTCCGGAGACGGCGTCCAGGGCCCGCTGGGAGGACCGGCCGGAGAGCCTGACTCCCGCCCTGGTGCTGATGTTTGCGGTCAAGACGCTTCTGCGACTGCGGGCGGAGGAACGTGAGCCGTTTCCGGCCGATGTGCAGGCGATAGCCTCGCACGGCCTCGCTCCGAACGAGGTCGAGATGATGGTCGCTGGCTTGACGGGGGACCTCCGAGCCGTCAGGGACGGACGTCGGGACGCGTTGTTCACGCTGCAGAACACTCTTGTCCTGCTGGCGGTGCTGACGGACGACGAGGACATCCGTGGCGCCGACCTCGACTTTCTCCTTGGCGCTGCGGAGGAGATGGCCGATGAGTTCCTCCAGGCCGAGAATCCGTTTCGCCCGGCCCGACGGGGAGTCGACGTCGGGCCGTGGGACGTCAATGAGGACGGTTGGCAGGAAGACGATCTCATCGACCTCGGCGGGCTCCGAATCCCACGTGAGCCGGGGTGCAAGATCGAGCTGAAGCAGGACAAGTCGTCCCCGGATCTGTTGGAGGCCGGAGTACGGCGGAAGCCCACGTCGGTACAGCTCCAAGCGTACTGGTCGGCTCAGGGCGATGCCTGGGGCCGGGCCCGTGAGACGTTCGCGGAGAACGTGCGAGGGCTCGGCGGCGAGGCCCGTGAGTGGGCAGGGCGGGCTGGGGTGGAGCTCAGGTGCGACGTCCCCGTCGTGCTCCCTTCTGGGGATAGAGGGGTGCAGACGGTTCTCGTGCTCGGCTTCGAGGGGCCCGGCTGGTTGCTGCGGGCCGTTGTGACAGGGGAGGGCGCTGATCCCGGGGGCCAGGACGACTGGGCCTACGGGTACGTCGAGCGGGTGGTCGTGGACCCGTCGTTTCGAAAGGTCCCCAACCCGCTGCTTTCGCCAGCCGGGTTCGGCTCACTCAAGCCCCCGTCGGACAGTCCGATCCTCCTGCGCATGCCCAAGTGACGGGCTGACGGTTCCGGTCCGGTGAAGCCCCCTGGCCCCGAACGTACCCGGGCCCGCCGCGCGGGGTGCGCGGCGGGCCTCGGGGGGCCTCGGGGGGGGGGATCACCCGGGTGCGCAGGGTGGTGGTGGTCCACTGCTGGGAGGCGCCGGTTGGCAGTCCCAGAGCTGCAACTGATTGCCGTTGACGGCGTTCCAGCCGGGCAGGCGGCGGTCCCTGTAGGAAATTCTGGGACTTTTGACGACCATCCGACGCGCCTCCGGGGCGTGGCGTCCGTCAGAAGATCTGGCACTACCTCAGTACAAGGGCCGGTACGCACACAGGGGCGCGTGGGAGATTGCTGTGGATCGCTCATTTTCGGATATCACGATGGACGTTGCAGGACTCCGAGACGATGCGGGTGGCTCGGTCGCAGCCGCAGCGACCGAGCTGCTCCATGAATTGCAGATGGGGCCGGTCTTCAGTAAGTAAGAACTCCCTTGTACATCAGAGCCGCCCGGCGGCCACGCCATCGGGCGTTCTGGTTTCCGGTCGTCGTTCGCCCTGTCAGCAGTGCAGGCCCTAGAACTGCGCCCAGCGCTGGTATGCGCTTGTGGGGCCGCCGGCTCAGCAACCATTGATGGTCCTCAGCTTTCAATCGGGATTCGATTGCCTGAAATTCAGACCCTTTCGAGCTTCGCTCAGTTGCAGTGGGCGCCTTGAGGGATAGCTGATGTCGAATAGGTAAGGGAGTGTTGCCGAGCCCCGTCGGATAACCATCCGGCGGGGCCGCTTGTTGTCCCGACGACAGTAGTTGACGGCAAGCGTGGACGGACGGGGACTGCGTAAAGCGGTGGGGCATCATTGTCGCGGGACTCGCTGACAGACTTCGGGGATTGGCCGAGAGCACGGCTGAGGAGGTCGATGGCGTCGCGCTGGAGCCGGAGTATGGCGGCGGTGACGCCGATGTGGGCGTGGTCGAGTAACTCCTTGATGACGACGGGCTCGGTGCCTTGTTGAAGAGAAGTGTGGCGAATTCCCCTGAGGGCAAGGCAAGATCGGTCGCGGCACCATCGAGGTGGTCCTGCGGTGGCGATCGCCGTGATGTGTGCCGTCGAGCCGTCCAGAGCGAGGGGGCATGGGTCAGCGGGCCGGATCCGCAGCGCGGGTCCTCCACAAGTTCCGTACGCGCGGCTCTCTGTCCGTCGAGAGCGAGACCGAGGCGGGCTGGGAAGACCGACCGACCCGGGTCACGCCCGCACTGGTCCTGCTGTTTGCGACGAAAATCCTTCTCCAACTGAGGCGGGAGGCCGGTGAGGAGTTCCCGGTGGAGGCGCCCGCGCTCGCCGCGCGTGGTCTCGGCAGGGACGAGACCGGCACGATGGTCGCAGCCCTGGTCGGGGATCTCCGCAGTCCGGGTCGGGCGCGGCGACGGCCTGTTCACGTTGCGGAACACCCTTCTCCTACTGGCGGTTCTGCTGGACGCCGGGACTGTGCGCGAGAGCGAGGTGACCGCGCTGCTCCAGGCTGTGGAGGAGACCACGGACGAGTTCCTCGGTGCCGAGGATCCGTTCCGCCTGGCGGCGCGGGGCGAGGAGGTCGGTCCGTGGGACGTGAGCGAGCGCGGCTGGCAGGGGACGGACCTCATCGACCTCGGAGGGCTCAGGGTTCCCCGGGAGCCGAGCGTCAGGATCGAGTTGAACAGGGCGCCGTCCGGCGATCTCGTGGAGGCCGTCGTCGTGAAGGGTCGCCAGGCGGGGCTTCAACTCCAGGCGTATTCACGCCACCCGGCCGGATGCCTGGGAAAGGGCACGTGAACGTCTGACGGCCGGCGTCCTGGCGACGGGAAGCGAGGCCCGCGTCTGGGCGGGCCGGGCTGGGGTGGAGCTCAGGTGTGAGGTCCCCGTGGAGAAGGGGCCGGGTGTCAGGGGAGTCTCCGTCAACCGGGTGCTCGGCTGCGACGGCCCGGGCTGGTTGCTGAGGGGGATCGTGACCGGCGAAGGAGGCGCTGCCGAGACCCGTGACGAGTGGGTGTACGAGTTCTTCGAACGGATCGTGGTGGTCCCCTCCTTCCATCCGCCTTCCGCCGCGCTCCTGTCCCCGAGTGGATTCGTCGGCCTGCAGTCGGTCTCGGACAATCAGCCGATCCCGTTGCGTCGACCCGACTGATCCACCCGCGCGGTCGTGTCGCGCAGCGTCGTCGGGCCGTCACCCGGGTAGGACTGTGGTCGTCCTGACCAGGCGTTGCCGAGACATCGCAGGAGCCGCGAGTGGCCGCTTATCTCGACCGTGACGGAGCCGACGGGCTGAGGGTGCCGACGCAGGACGCGCCGCCGCCACCGCCCGAACTGGTGGCGCTGGCGCAGGCGTACGGGGTGGACACCCGGTACCCCGGGCCGGGGGGTGTGACCGTGGGGGCGCGCACGCTGGTCGCGGTGCTGGCGGCCCTGGGGGTGGCGGCGGGGACGCCGGAGCAGGCGCGCGAGGCGATGGATCGTCACCGGGCCGCGCAGCAAGCCCGGTTGCTGCCGCCCTGCGTGGTGGTCCGTCAAGGGCGTCGGACGGCGCTGGACGTGCCGGCCGACGCGCGGCTGCACGTGGAGCTGGAGGACGGCGGGGTGTGGGAGCTGCCGCGCGGCCACTCGCACTGGCTGCCGCCGGACCTGCCGCTCGGGCGGCACGTGCTCAGGGCGGAGAGCGGGGAGGGCAAGGCCCAGGCGGCGCTGATCGTCGCACCGGAGAAGCTGCCCCCGCTGCCCGGCTACAGCTGGGGCTTCCTCGCCCAGCTGTACTCCGTCCTGTCCGACCGTTCCTGGGGCATGGGCGACCTCGGCGACCTCGCCGAGCTGGCCCAGTGGGCGGGCGCCGGCCTCGGCGCGGGCTTCGTCCAGATCAACCCGCTGCACCAGGCGCTGCCCGCCGCGCCCGCCGCCCCCACCGACCCGTCCCCCTACCGCCCCTCCTCCCGCCGCTTCGCCGATCCGGTGCACCTGCGGGTCGAGGCCGTCCCCGAGTACGCCTACCTGACGGGTGACCAGCGCGCCGAGGCGGAGGAGCTGGGCCGCCGGGCCGCCCGGCTGCGCGACGAGGTGCTGGGGCACGACGGCCTGATCGACCGGGACGCCGTCTGGGCGCTCAAGCGCGAGGCGCTGGAACTGCTGCACGAGGTGCCGCGCGGCCCCGGCCGCCAGGCCGCGTACGAGGCCTACCAGCGCCGCGAGGGCGACTGGCTGCGCCGGAACGCACTGTGGAACGCGCTCGCCGAGGCGCACGGCGCCGACTGGCACGGCTGGCCGAAGGGGCTGCGTCACCCGGACGGCCCACAGGTGGGGCACGCCTCCCGGGAGCTCGCCGACCGGGTCGAGTTCCACCGCTGGCTCGCCTGGCAGGTCGACCAGCAGCTCGCGGAGGCCCAGCGCGCGGCCCGGCAGGCCGGCATGCCGGTCGGCCTGATCCACGACCTGGCCGTCGGCGTCCACCCGGACGGCGCGGACGCCTGGGCGCTCCAGGACGTGCTGGCCGGCGGCATCTCCGTCGGCGCCCCGCCGGACGCCTTCAACGCCCACGGTCAGGACTGGGGCCTGCCGCCCTGGCGCCCGGACGCGCTGGCGGCGGTCGGCTACACCCCGTACGCGGAGCTGCTGCGCGCGGCGGCCCGGCACGCGGGCGCGGTCCGGATCGACCACGTGATGGGCCTGTTCCGGCTCTGGTGGGTGCCGGACGGCCACCCGCCGACCGAGGGCGCGTACGTCCGTTACGACGCCGAGGCGATGCTCGGCGTGCTGGCCCTGGAGGCGCACCGGGCCGGGACGGCGGTGATCGGCGAGGACCTGGGCACGGTGGAGCCGGGCGTCCGGGAGGAGCTGGCGGCGCGCGGGATCCTCGGCACCTCCGTGCTCTGGTTCGAGCGGGACTGGCAGGGGGCGGGGGAGATCCTCGCCCCGGACCGCTGGCGCCAGGGCTGCCTGGCCACCCTCACCACCCACGACCTGCCGAGCACCGCCGCCCGGCTCTCCGGCGAGCACGTCGAGCTGCGGCACCGGCTCGGGCTGCTGGCCCGTCCGCTGGGCGAGGAGCAGGAGGAGGCGGTGGCCGAGCTGGCGGACTGGCGGGCCGAGCTGACCGCGCGGGGGCTGCTCGCGCCGGGCGAGCCGCTGTCGATGCCGGTGCTGTACCGCTTCCTGCGCGCGACCCCGGCGGAGCTGGTCGGCGTCTGGCTGCCGGATCTGGTCGGCGATCCGCGCCCGCAGAACCTGCCCGGCACCTGGGACCAGTACCCGAACTGGCGTCTGCCGGTCGCCGACGGAGCCGGCGACCCGGTCACCCTCGACCGGCTGGCCGCCACCCCGGCCGCCCGCCTGCTCGCCCACCTGCTGGCCCCGCCCGGCGCCCACCCCGCCGTCTGACCCCGCCGTGCGGCCCCGCCGCCTGACCCCGGCACCGCGGACGGCCCCCTTCCGGAAGGCCGACCCCGACGCGCGGGGGGTCATAAGCGGCGGGTAAGTTGGAAACGTGGACAAGAGGAACGCTTTGCGAGCCGGCGCGGTCTCCGCAACGGTCACGCTGATGATGCTGCTGTCGTCGCCCGCCATGGCCTTCACCAGGGACGACGGCGACGACCCGGGTCCTGGCCTGAGCGTCGGCCAGACCATCGGCCTGTACGTGCTGATCCCGATCGCCGCCTTCGTGATCATCGCCGCCCTCGCGGGCCTGCCGTACGGCAAGGGCAAGGGCAAGAAGAAGTAACCACCGCGTCCACCAGGACCTGCACGACCCCGAAGGGGCACCGGAGATCTCCGGTGCCCCTTCAGGCGTTCCAGCACCTTGACGGCGCCCCGCCGGCGCCCCGAGGCGTCCGTCGGAGCCCCGACAGCGCCCGACGGGACCCCGACCGGGACCCCGCCGGGCGCCCCGGCAGGTCAGCGCCCGGCGCCCGCCGCCCGGTCGACCGCCTGGGCCTTGAGCGCGCGCTCGATCCCGGCCCGGGCCTCGACGACCTGGCGCCGCAGCGCCGGGGCCGGCTCGGCCTCGGCCAGCCAAGCGTCGGTCGCGTCCACGGTGGCCTGCGTGACCTGCAGGGCCGGGTACAGCCCGCCGATGATCTGCTGCGAGATCTCGTGGCTGCGGGTCTCCCAGACCTCCTTGACGGCGGCGAAGTACTTCGCCGCGTACGGCGCGAGCAGCTCCTGCTGGTCGGACTGCTGGAAGCCCGCGATGGTCGCTTCCTGGACGTAGTTGGTGAGGGTGTCCGACTCGACGACGGCGGTCCAGGCCTCGGCCTTGGCCTCGGCGGTGGGCCGGGCGGCGCGGCAGGTGGCGGCGTGCTCCTGGCCGGCCGCGGTGTTGTCGCGGGCCAGCTCGGCCGTCACGGCGGCCTCGTCGGCGCGCCCGGTGGCGCAGAGCCGGGTGAGCAGGGTCCAGCGCAGCTCGGTGTCGACGGCGAGGCCCTTGATCTCGGCGGTGCCGTCGAGCAGGCCGGCGAGCAGGCCGAGCTGCCCGTCGGTGCGGGCGACGGAGGCGAGGGTGCGGGCCCAGGAGAGCTGGTGGTCGCTGCCGGGCTCGGCGGCGCGCAGGTGCTCCTCGGCGGCGGCGGCCCACTGGGCGAGGCCCTGCTCGCGCCAGTCGGGGTCGGTGTAGGCGTCGAGGGCGAGCCGGACCTGGCGCTGCACGGACTGCACGACGCCGATGTCGCTCTCCCGCCCGATGCCGGAGAGGGCGAGCGCCAGGTAGTCGCGGGCGGCGAGTTCGCCGTCGCGGGTCATGTCCCAGGCGGAGGCCCAGCACAGGGCGCGCGGCAGCGACTCGGTGAAGCCGCCGAGGTGCTCGGTGACGACGGCCATCGAGTCCTCGTCGAGCCGGATCTTGGCGTACGAGAGGTCGTCGTCGTTGAGCAGCACGACGGCCGGGCGGTGCCGGCCGACGAGCTCGGGCACCTCGGTGCGCGGGCCGTCGACGTCGAGCTCGATCCGGTCGGTGCGCACCAGCGCGCCGTCGGCGAGCTCGTACAGGCCGATGGCGATGCGGTGCGGGCGCAGCACGGCCTCGCCCTTGGCGCCGGCGGGCAGCGCGGGGGCCTCCTGGAGGACGGCGAAGGACTCGATCTCGCCGTCGGTGTTCAGCGTGATGGCGGGCCGCAGCACGTTGATGCCGGCGGTCTCCAGCCAGGCCTGGGACCAGGTCCGCAGGTCGCGGCCGCTGGCCTCCTCCAGGGCCCCGAGCAGGTCGGTGAGCCGGGTGTTGCCCCAGGCGTGGCGCTTGAAGTAGGCCTGCACGCCCTGGAAGAAGGCGTCCTGGCCGACGTACGCCACCAGTTGCTTGAGCACCGAGGCGCCCTTGGCGTAGGTGATGCCGTCGAAGTTGACCTGGACGTCCTCCAGGTCGTTGATGTCCGCCATGATCGGGTGGGTGGAGGGCAGTTGGTCCTGCCGGTAGGCCCAGGTCTTCATCTGGTTGGCGAACGTGGTCCAGGAGTGCGGCCACTTGGAGCCGGGGGCCTCGGCCTGGCAGACGGCCTCGGCGAAGGTGGCGAAGGACTCGTTGAGCCAGAGGTCGTTCCACCACTCCATGGTGACGAGGTCGCCGAACCACATGTGGGCGAGCTCGTGCAGGATCGTCGCCGCGCGGGCCTCGTAGGCGGCGTCGGTGACCTTGGAGCGGAACACGTACTGGTCGCGCAGGGTGACGGCGCCCGCGTTCTCCATCGCGCCGGCGTTGAACTCCGGGACGAACAGCTGGTCGTACTTGGCGAACGGGTAGGGGAAGTCGAACTTCTCCTGGAAGTAGTCGAAGCCCTGCTTGGTGACGGCGAAGATGTCCTCGGCGTCCAGGAACTCGCGCAGCGAGGGGCGGCAGTAGACGCCCAGCGGCACCTTCTGCGCGCCGTTCTCGTAGGTGTCGAAGACGCCGACGTACGGGCCGGCGACGAGCGCGGTGATGTAGGTGGAGATCCGGCCGGTGGGCTCGAACGTCCAGACCTGCGAGGCGCCCTCGCCGACCGGGGTCGGGGTGGGCGAGTTGGAGACCACGACCCAGCCGGTGGGGGCGGTCACGGTGAACGCGAACGCGGCCTTCAGGTCGGGCTGTTCGAAGGAGGCGAAGACGCGGCGGGCGTCCGGCACCTCGAACTGGGTGTACAGGTAGGTCTCGCCGTCGACCGGGTCGACGAACCGGTGCAGGCCCTCACCGGTGTTGGTGTAGGCGCAGTTGGCGACGACGCGCAGCTCGTTCTCGGCGGCCAGGTTCGGCAGCGGGATCCGGCTGTCGGCGAAGCTCTCCGGGTCGAGCGGCGCGCCGTTGAGGGTGATCTCCTCGACGCTCGGCGCGACGAGGTCGATGAACGTGTCCGCGCCGGGGGTCGTGGCCGTGAACCGGACCACGGTGGTGGACCGGAAGGTGCCTCCTTCGCGGGCCGAACTCAGGTCGAGCTCGATGTCGTACGCGTCCACGTGGAGGAGGTCGGCCCGGGTGCGGGCCTCCTCGCGGGTCAGGTTGGTGCCGGGCACTCGCTGCACTCCTTCGTCAGGCTGATGGGGCGAATCCTCCCATGACCCAACGGACGGGCTCCCGGAAAAATCGCAGGCGGGGCGGGTCCGGACGGATCGCCCGTTCCCGCCCCGCCAGGACGAGCCGCGAGGGCTCGTGTCCGAGGGGTGCTCAGCCCCCCGCCGTCACTTCTTCCACTTGGTCAGCGGCGCGTCGGAGCTGCCGCGGCGGAAGGCGTACACGGCGCTGCCGTCGCTGGAGAGGACGTACTCGGACATGCTCATCCCGATGTCCAGGCCGTTGGGCATGGCCATGGTGCCGAGGTCGGTCATCGAGCCGTCGGCCGGCGAGAGCGTCACCAGCCGGGCGGGCTTGTTGTAGCCCTGGCTGACGATGGCGCGGACCTTGCCGTCCTTGTCGGTGCCGGACACCAGCCGGATGTCCTGGTTGGACGTGGCGCTGGCGGCGGACCAGATCCGCTTGCCGGTGGTCAGGTCGTACGCGTTGACGGCCGACTTGGCGCCGGTGATCTGGGCGTACAGGGTGGTGCCGCTGACCACGTTCTGGCTGTAGGCGTCGGACTGGCCGGACAGCCGCAGGCTGTCCGCGCCGGGCTCCTTGACCGACATCTGGTTGCCGGGCTTGTTGCTCTTGTCGAACGGCAGGATGTAGTCGCCGTTGGGGCCGCTGCTCATCAGCAGCACCAGCGGCTGGTCCTGGACGACCTTGTCGATCCGCTCGATGCTGCCGGTGAGGGTGATCGGCGTGCTGGCGGCCTTGCCGCTGTCGGCGTCCACGATGACCAGCTGCGACTTCGGGCCGGAGCCGCCGTAGCAGCGGTCGCTGACCGCGATCTGGCTGCCGGCCGCGCGGCCGTAGAGGCTGCAGTCCTTGTCGCGCGGCTGGAACTGCCAGGCCGCCGAGCCGTTGTCGATGTTCAGGCCGCCGACCACGTTGCCGCCGATGGCGACCACCTTGTCGGTGACGCTGAGCGTCGGCGAGGACATCCGGTCGGTGGAGACCTTGACGCTCCAGAGCAGCTTGCCCTGGCTGACGTCGACGGCGCCGATGGTGGAGCAGTCGCTGTCACCGGTGTTGAAGGAGACGGCGGCGATGTTCTTCGAGTTGGCCGAGTAGGAGGCGGTGCACACCTCCTTGCTGCCGGCCGGGACCGGGATGTTCCAGGCCTCCTTGCCGTCGGAGGTGTTGAACGCCCGGATGCCGGTGCTGTCGGCGCGCACCGCGACCTTGTCGCTGCCCCAGATGCCGAGCAGTTGCGAGCCGCTGTCCGCGTTGGCGGCCTTGGGGGCGTTCCAGGCGATGTTGTAGCCGGCCCCGCCGGTGCCACCGGTGGTGCTGCCGCTGGTGCTGTCGGCGGTCGGGGCGCTGGTGACGGTGCCTCCGGACGTGGTGCCACCGGACGTGGTGGTGCCGCCGGAGCTGGCGTTCGGCGTGGGGTCGGGGTCGTTGCCCTTGAGGAGCACGACCAGCCCGGCGACGATGGCGATCGCCAGGACGCCGCCGATGATCCCGCCCCACAGCATCACGGGGTTGCGCTGCTTGGGCGCGGGGGGCAGCGGCGCGCCCGGGTAGTACCCGGGCTGCTGCTGCGGGTATCCGTAGCCGGCGCCGTAGGCCTGCCCGCCGTCCGGCGCGCCGTAGGCGCCACCGGGCATCGGGTCGTACGGGCCGACCGGCGCCCCGGCCGGCGGCGGCGGAGCCTGGCCGGGGAAGGCGGCCGCGGTCGGCGCGTACGGCTGGTAGCCGGCACCGGCGGCGGGCGGCTGCGCGGGCGGCTGTACGGGCGGAGCCGGCGGCTGGGCCGGCGGCGGCCCGGCGGGCGAGGCCGGGCCCGGGATCGCCGCGCCGTCGAGCTGTGTCACCTGGTCCGCCACGGCGGCCGGATCCACGCCGCCGGGCGGGCGCCCGAACGAGACGCCCCGATTGTCCTGCGGGCCGCTGCCCGGCACTGCGCCTGCCCCCGGCGTAGGGTGATCCCCTGCCATCTGATTCCCCGTCATTCCTGGAAGCGTCCCCCTGCCGGTACCGCCCCGCGGTCCGGGGGGACGCGTGAGATAGGGCACCATGCTAGTGGTGGGTGTTTTTCGGTCGAACCCAGGACTCCGTCGGCCCGTTTCCGTCCGTTCCCCCGCCACCTCCCCCGCCACTTTCCCCCGCCGCTCCCGGGCCCGCCGCCGGTCCCCGTCGCCCCGTCCCGGCCCGATCAGCGCCGATCCGCGGCACAGGCCCTACCCTTCAGGAGTTGAAGGGGACGTCCCGGCGGAGGGGTCCCCGCCCTGGGAGGGTGGATCATGTCGACGGACACACCGGGCTCGCAGTCGTCCTTGCACCGGGCGAACCTGGAGCGGGTGCTGCGCGCGGTGCGGACGGCCGGTTCGCTGACCCAGGCCGAGATCGCCCGCGGCACCGGCCTGTCCGCGGCCACCGTCTCCAACATCGTGCGGGAGTTGAAGGAGAGCGGCACCGTCGTGGTCGCCGACACCTCCTCCGGCGGCCGGCGGGCGCGCAGCGTCTCGCTCAGCGGGGACGCGGGCATCGTGGTGGGCATCGACTTCGGCCACACCCACCTGCGGGTCGCGGTCGGCAACCTCGCGCACCGGGTGCTCGCCGAGGAGAGCGCCCCGATCGACGTGGACGTCTCCGCGGCGCAGGGCTTCGACCGGGCCGAGGCGATGGTGGAAAGGCTGCTCCGGCAGGCCGGGTTCCGCCCGGAGAAGGTGATCGGCGTCGGCCTCGGCGTGCCCGGCCCGATCGACGTGGAGACCGGCGCGCTGGGTTCCACCGCGATCCTGCCCGGCTGGACGGGCATCGCCCCGGGCCGGGAGCTGGCCGAACGGCTCGGCATGCCGGTGCACGTGGACAACGACGCCAACCTGGGCGCGCTCGGCGAACTGGTCTGGGGGGCCGGGCGGGGGCTGAGCGACCTCGCGTACATCAAGGTCGCCAGCGGGGTCGGCGCCGGACTGGTGGTCAACGGCCAGATCTACCGTGGGCCGGGCGGCACCGCCGGTGAGATCGGGCACATCACCCTGGACGAGGCCGGGCCGGTCTGCCGCTGCGGCAACCGCGGCTGCCTGGAGACCTTCGTGGGCTCCCGCTACCTGCTCTCCCTGCTGACCCCGACCCTCGGCCCGGACCTCACCCTGCCCCGGGTGGTCGAGCTGGCCCATCGGGGTGACCTCGGCTGCCGCCGGGTGATCGCCGACGCCGGCCGGCAGATCGGCACCGGCGTCGCCACCCTGTGCAACCTGCTCAACCCGCGCCGGGTGATCCTCGGCGGCGACCTCGCCGAGGCCGGTGAGCTGGTGCTCTCCCCGATCCGCGACTCGGTGGCCCGCTACGCCATCCCGAGCGCCGCCCGCCAGCTCTCGGTGGTCCCCGGCACGCTGGGCGGCCGGGCCGAGGTGCTCGGCGCGCTGGCCCTGGTGATGAGCGAGATGGGGGAGTCCGGGGCGCTGGGGCGGGGCTGAGCCGCTGCGGCCCGGATCGTTCCCGAACGTCCGTTCGTCAATCCAGGGTGACGCGCGACCCCCGGGCCGACCTCCGGGAATGGCGGTAACGGGTCGGTGGCACCGGGCGCGCCGCTCGGTGTCCGGCAAGCGGACATTAGACTCGACCGGTCGGCACCGGCCGCGACCGCCGGCCCGCCGCCAGACCGGGCAGCGACGCCCGTCGGACCGCCCGCGGTCCGCGAACACTGAACGAGGAGGAACGGGTGGCCCTGCTGACCCGCATTCGGGGACCGCGTGATCTCGACCGGCTCACGCCGGGACAGCTGGCCGCACTGGCCCAGGAGATCCGGACCTTCCTGGTGACCGAGGTCGCCAAGACGGGCGGCCACCTCGGCCCCAACCTCGGCGTGGTGGAGCTCACCATCGCGCTGCACCGGGTCTTCGACTCGCCGCGCGACCGCATCCTCTTCGACACCGGCCACCAGAGCTACGTCCACAAGCTGCTCACCGGCCGCCAGGACTTCTCGATGCTGCGGATGAAGGGCGGCCTGTCCGGCTACCCGTCCCGCGCCGAGTCCGAGCACGACGTGATCGAGAACTCGCACGCCTCCACCGTGCTCTCCTACGCCGACGGCCTGGCCAAGGCCAACAAGATCCTCGGCAAGCCGGACCCGGTCGTCGCGGTCATCGGCGACGGCGCGCTCACCGGCGGCATGGCCTGGGAGGCGCTCAACAACATCGCCGACGCCAAGGACCGCCCGCTGGTCATCGTCGTCAACGACAACGAGCGCTCCTACTCGCCGACCATCGGCGGCCTGGCCAACCACCTCGCCACCCTGCGCACCACCCAGGGCTACGAGCGCTTCCTCTCCTGGGGCAAGGACGCGCTGCAGCGCACCCCGGTGGTCGGCCAGCAGCTGTTCGAGACGCTGCACGGCGCCAAGAAGGGCCTCAAGGACTTCATCGCCCCGCAGGGCATGTTCGAGGACCTCGGCCTCAAGTACATCGGCCCGATCGACGGCCACGACCTGACCGCCCTGGAGTCCGCGCTGACCAAGGCGCGCGGCTTCGGCGGCCCGGTGATCGTGCACTGCCTCACCGAGAAGGGCCGCGGCTACCACGCCGCGGAGAACAACGACGAGGACCGCTTCCACGCGGTCGGCAAGATCCACCCGGAGACCGGCCTGCCGATCAAGAACGCCGGCGGCCGGAGCTGGACCTCGGTCTTCGCCGAGGAGATGGTCGCGCTCGGCCACGAGCGGGACGACATCGTCGGCATCACCGCCGCCATGCTCCACCCGGTCGGCCTCGCGCCCTTCGCCGAGGCCTTCCCGGACCGCATCTTCGACGTCGGCATCGCCGAGCAGCACGCCGTCACCAGCGCCGCCGGCCTGGCCACCAACGGCCTGCACCCGGTCTTCGCGGTCTACGCGACCTTCCTGAACCGGGCCTTCGACCAGGTCCTGATGGACGTCGCCCTGCACAGGCTGGGCGTCACCTTCGTGCTCGACCGGGCCGGCGTCACCGGCGACGACGGCGCCTCGCACAACGGCATGTGGGACATGTCGATGCTGCAGATCGTCCCGACCCTGCGGCTGGCCGCCCCGCGCGACGCCGACCAGGTCCGCGCCCAGCTGCGCGAGGCCGTCGAGGTCAAGGACGCCCCGACCGTGGTCCGCTACTCCAAGGGCACCGTCGGCCCGGCCGTCCCGGCGGTCGGCCGGATCGGCGGCATGGACGTGCTGCGCGCCGCCGAGGAGCCGGGCGGCACGCACCGCGCGGACGTGCTGGTCGTCTCGGTCGGCGCGATGGCCGCCACCAGCCTGGAGGTCGCGGACCTGCTGGCCGCCCAGGGCATCACCGCCACCGTGGTGGACCCGCGCTGGGTCAAGCCGGTGGACGCCGCCCTGCCGGGGCTGGCGGCCGAGCACCGGGTGGTCGTCACCATCGAGGACAACGGCCGGGTGGGCGGTGTCGGCGCCGCCGTGGCGCAGGCGCTGCGCGACGCGGACGTGGATCTGCCGGTGCGCGACTTCGGGATTCCGCAGGAGTTCCTGGACCACGCGAGCCGGAACGAGATCCTGGCCGAGATCGGCCTGAACGCCCCGGACATCGCCCGAAAGGTGACGGCCCTGGTCGCCAGCCTGGACGCGGCTCGGGTCGAGGCCTGAGAACGGGCCCGGAACGCGTTCCACCGACGACCGTTCGTCGTAACTCCGTAACAGTTCGTCACGAAACAAGCTGACAATCGCACCGAAAGGCGGGACCGGCGCCGCCCGCGCCGATCCCGCCCGGTAGGTTGTCATCCGTGCCCACCCCCACCCGCTTCCGCTTCGCCGGACTGGCCGAGCGCCTGCCCGAGCGCGTCCGTACCCATGTGCAGACCGGGTACTGGACGAGGCTGGTGCCGGTGCTCGCGCTGGTCGCACTGCTCACCCACATCCCGTCCTTCGCCCGGCCCGTCTGGAGCCCCGACGAGGGGTTCCTGGCCACCCAGGCCCGGATGCTGGCCGACGGCGGAGTGCTGTACGACACCGTGGTGGACCGCAAGCCGCCGTTGCTCCCCTGGCTCTACCAGGCCTGCTTCACGATCTTCGGCTCCGCCTCGCTGTGGCCGCTGCGCACCCTGGCGGTGGGCGCCCACCTGGTCACCGCGATCCTGCTGGCGTCCATCGCCCGCGGCCGCTGGGGCAACCGGGCCGGGGCCGGTGCGGGGCTGCTCTACCTGCTGGTCTCCATCGGGCTCTCCCCGGAGGACACCCAGGCGGCGACCTTCGAGGTCTTCATGCTGCCCGCCATGGTGGCCGCGTTCCGGTACGCCGAGCGTCGCCGCTGGCTGGCCGCGGGCATCGCGGTGGCGCTCTGCTCGCTGACCAAGCAGACCGGCGGCGCGGTGCTGCTGCCCGTGCTCTGGATGCTGTTCCAGGACGCCCGCCGGCGCGGGGTGCGCTGGCCGCCCGCCCTGTTCAAGATCGGCTTCGGCTTCATCCTGCCGATAGCGCTGGTCGCGGTCATCCTGACCAAGCCCAAGGGCTTCCTGTTCTGGGTGGTCACCGGCAGCGGGGACTACGCCTCCTTCGGTGGCGCCTGGCTCCAGATGATCGGCCGCGCGCTCGGCAACTCGGCCATCCTGGTCGCGGCCGGGCTGGGCTTCCTGCTCCCGGTCGGGCGCCGGCTCTGGCTCAAGCACCGCCACCGGCCGCTGCCCGTCGCCGGGGAGGAACACGGCTCCACCGGCGACCTGTGGGTCTGGCTGGCCTCCTCGGTCGTCGCGGTCAGCGTGGGCTTCCACTTCTTCGGCCACTACTACCTACAGCTGATCCCCCCTCTGGTGCTGCTGGGCACCGGGGCGGTGGCCACCTCGGCGGTCCGCTGGAAGCCCGTCCTGGTGTACACCACGGTCGCCTCGACGGTCTTCTGGGCGCTGGCCCTGGCCTGGCCGGGGGAGCGGCTCAACCGCACCACCGAGGTCGCCACCGCGGTCGCCGCCCAGACCACCCCCAAGGACACCGTCCTGGTCTGGGGCATGCACCCCGAGCTGTACTGGCTGGCCGACCGCAAGCCCGCCACCCGCTACCTGACCGCCGGCTTCCTGACCAACTACAGCGGCGGCAAGGACGGCAACGCCAACGTGGGCGAGCAGTTCAGCGTCAGCAACGCCTGGCAGACCTTCGACAAGGAGCTCGCCGACAACCTGCCCGAGGTCGTGGTGGACGACTCCGGCATCGCCCCGTACCAGCCGGTGCTGGTCCCGCGGATCGAGAACCTGCTGGACACCCACTACGAGATGGTCGGCGTCTTCGCCGACACCGTGGTCTACCGCCTCAAGAAGAGCTGACCACCCCCGCACACGCCGGAGCCCCGGTGACCGTCCAGGTCACCGGGGCTCCGGCGGGTGCGGGGGCGCTGCGCGTTACGCGGGCACCGAAGCCACGCCGGGGGCGAGGAAGCGCTTGCCGTTCACCCGCTCCGAGACGCCCTCGCGGTCCAGGTACGGGGTGATCCCGCCCAGGTGGAAGGGCCAGCCGGCACCGGTGATCATGCAGAGGTCGATGTCCTGCGCCTCGGCGACGACACCCTCCTCCAGCATCAGGCCGATCTCCTGGGCCACGGCCTCCAGGGCGCGGTCCAGGACCTGCTCCTCGGTCAGCACGGTGTCGCCGAAGGTCAGCAGCTCCAGCACCTCGGGGTCGAGGACCTGCTTGCCGTCCACCCAGGTGTAGAAGCCGCGCTTGCCGGCCTTGACCACCTTGCCGAGGTTCTCGGAGACGGCGAACCGCTCCGGGAACGCGCCGTGCAGGGTCTCCGAGACGTGCAGCGCGATGGCCGGGCCGACCAGCTCCAGCAGCACGATCGGGGACATCGGCAGGCCGAGCGGCTCGACGCCCTTCTCGACGGTGGCGATCGGGGTGCCCTCGTCGATGACGGTCTGGATCTCGCCCATGAAGCGGGTCAGGATGCGGTTCACCACGAACGCCGGGGCGTCCTTGACCAGCACCGAGGTCTTCTTCAGCTTCTTCGAGACGCCGAAGGCGGTGGCCAGCGAGGCGTCGTCGGTCTGCTCGCCGCGGACGATCTCCAGCAGCGGCAGGATCGCGACCGGGTTGAAGAAGTGGAAGCCGACGACCCGCTCGGGGTGCTTCAGCTTCGAGGCCATCTCGGTGACCGACAGCGAGGAGGTGTTGGTCGCCAGCACGCAGGTCGGCGAGACCACGTTCTCCAGGTCCGCGAAGACGGTCTGCTTGACGCCCATCTCCTCGAACACGGCCTCGATCACGAAGTCCGCGTCGCCGAAGGCGGCGGCCTTGTCGAGCGAGCCGCTGACCAGGCCCTTGAGACGGTTGGCCTTGTCCTGGCCGATCCGGCCCTTGCCGAGCAGCTTGTCGATCTCGGCGTGGACGTAGCCGACGCCCTTGTCGACGCGCTCCTGGTCGATGTCGGTGAGGACCACCGGCACCTCCAGACGGCGGGCGAACAGCAGCGCCAGCTGCGAGGCCATCAGACCGGCGCCGACGACGCCGACCTTGCTGACCGGGCGGGCCAGCGACTTGTCCGGCGCGCCGACCGGGCGCTTCGCCCGGCGCTGCACCAGGTTGAAGGCGTAGATGCCGCTGCGCAGCTCGCCGCTCATGATGAGGTCGGCCAGGGCCGCGTCCTCGGCGTCGAAGCCGGCCTGGAGATCGGAGTCCTTGACCTGCTGGATGATGTCCAGCGCCTTGTAGGCGGCCGGCGCGGCGCCGTGCACCTTGGCGTCGGCGACCAGGCGGCCCCAGGCGACGGCGTCGTCCCAGGCCTTGCCGCGGTCGATCTCCTCGCGCTCGACGACGACGTCGCCCTTGAGGACCTTGGCGGCCCACAGCAGCGACTGCTCCAGGAAGTCGGCCGGCTCGAAGATCGCGTCGGCGATCCCCAGCTCGAACACGTCCTTGCCCTTGAGCTGCTTGTTCTGGTTCATCGAGTTCTCGATGATGACCTTGATCGCCCTCGAGGGGCCGATCAGGTTCGGCAGCAGGGTGCAGCCGCCCCAGCCGGGGACGAGGCCCAGGAAGACCTCCGGCAGCGAGAACGCCGGGACGCCCGCGCTGACCGTGCGGTAGGTGGCGTGCAGGCCGACCTCGACGCCGCCGCCCATCGCCGCGCCGTTGTAGAAGGCGAAGGAGGGGACGGGCAGCGCGGCGATCCGCTTGAAGACCTCGTGGCCGCCCTTGCCGATGGCCAGCGCGTCCGCGTGCTCCTTGAGCAGCTCGACGCCCTTGAGGTCGGCGCCGACCGCGAAGATGAACGGCTTGCCGGTGACGGCGACGGCGACGACCTTGCCCTCGGCGGCCTCGGCCTCGACCTGGTCCAGCGCGGTGGACAGCTTCAGCAGCGAGCCCGGGCCGAAGGTGGTCGGCTTGGTGTGGTCGAAGCCGTTGTCCAGGGTGATCAGGGCCAGCTTGCCGGCCTGCAGCGGCAGGTCCAGGTGGCGCACGTGCGCGGTCGTGACGACCTCGCCGGGGAACAGCTCGGCGCCGTGCTGCAGCAGCTCAGTGGTGCTCGTCATGTTCACTTACCACCCTCGAGCTCGGACGACTTTTCCGCTCCGCTCCAGTGCGGGTTCTCCCAGATGACGGTCCCGCCCATGCCGAAGCCGATGCACATCGTGGTGAGGCCGTAGCGGACGTCCGGGCGCTGCTCGAAGCGGCGGGCCAGCTGGTTCATCAGGCGCACGCCGGAGGAGGCCAGCGGGTGGCCGAAGGCGATCGCGCCGCCGTACGGGTTGACCCGCTCGTCGTCGTCCGCGATGCCGTAGTGGTCGAGGAAGGACAGCACCTGGACGGCGAAGGCCTCGTTGACCTCGAAGGCCTGGATGTCGTCGATGGTCAGACCGGCCTTGGCCAGCGCCTTCTCGGTGGCCGGCACCGGGCCGATGCCCATGACCTCGGGCTCCACGCCCGCGAAGGCGTAGGAGACCAGGCGCATCCTGACCGGGAGGCCGAGCTCCTCGGCGACGTCCTCGGCGGCCAGCAGCGAGGCGGTGGCGCCGTCGTTGAGGCCGGCCGAGTTGCCCGCGGTGATGTTGCCGTGCGGGCGGAAGGGGGTCTTCAGACCGGCCAGGCTCTCCATCGTGGTGCCCGGGCGCATCGGCTCGTCCACGGTGGCCAGGCCCCAGCCGGTCTCGCCGACCTCGGGGTTGGTGTTGCGGATCGAGATCGGCACCAGGTCGGGCTGGATGTCGCCGTTGGCGTACGCCTTGGCGGCCTTCTCCTGCGAGCGCACGGCGTAGGCGTCGCAGCGCTCCTTGGTCAGGTGCGGGAACCGGTCGTGCAGGTTCTCCGCCGTCATGCCCATGAACAGGGCGGACTCGTCGACCAGCTTCTCGGAGACGAAGCGCGGGTTCGGGTCGACGCCCTCGCCCATCGGGTGGCGGCCCATGTGCTCGACGCCGCCGGCCACGACCACGTCGTACGCGCCGAAGGCGATGCCGCCGGCGGTGGCGGTCACGGCCGTGAGCGCACCGGCGCACATGCGGTCGATCGAGTAGCCGGGGACGGACTTGGGCAGGCCGGACAGCAGGGCGGCGGTGCGCCCGATGGTCAGACCCTGGTCGCCGATCTGCGTGGTGGCCGCGATGGCGACCTCGTCGATGCGCTCGACGGGCAGGTTCGGGTTACGGCGCACGAGCTCCCGGATGCACTTGACGACCAGGTCGTCGGCGCGCGTCTCGTGGTAGATGCCCTTCGGGCCGGCCTTGCCGAACGGGGTGCGGACGCCATCGACGAAGACGACGTCCCTCACGGTACGAGGCACGGGGGCTCTCCTCCCAGGGACCAACATTTGAGGTGGGCAGGCTGCCGCCGGTGAAGACCCGAGCGGCGCCGCTTCACCGTCATGCTACCGGTCGGTAACCAACCTGCCCAGGCCTCACGGAGGGTTCACCCCGTGTGTCCCGCGACACGTCCGACCGGCGGAGTTCGAAAGACGGACCCCGAATACGCCGAAGGGGGTGTCGTCACGAGGACGGCACCCCCTCCGGACGCGCTCCAGGTCAGTCCTGGGCGGCCGCGGCCTCGGCGAACGCGGCGGCCACCACCGGCGCCACCAGGTCGACCTGCCACTGCCGGGCGCCGAGCCGGCGCAGCGCGGCGGCCACGCCCGCGGCGGCCGGATCGGCCGGCGGCTCCCAGGAGACCCGGCGCACCAGGTCCGGGGTGATCAGGTTCTCGGCCGGCAGGTTGTGCCGCTCGGCGAGGTCCGCGACCGCGGCGCGCGCCCCGGACAGCCGGGCGGCGGCCACCGGGTCCTTCTCGGCCCAGGCCCGCGGCGGCGGCGGCCCGTCGTGCGGCGCGGAGGCCGGCGGCAGCTGGTTCTCCGGGACCTCCCGGCCCCGCTGGACGGCCGCCAGCCACTGCTCCAGCTGGCGCCGGTGCACCCGCGGCCCGAAGCCCTGGACGCCCTGCAGCGCGGCGATGTTCAGCGGCATGGCCAGCGCGGCGTTGACGATCGCGGCGTCCGAGAGCACCCGGCCCGGCGAGACGTCGCGCTCCTGCGCCAGCCGGTCCCGGGCCAGCCACAGCTCGCGCACCACGGCCAGCTGGCGGCGCCGGCGGACCTTGTGCAGCTGCGAGGTGCGGCGCCACGGGTCGGTGCGCGGAGCCGGGCGCGGTGCGGCGGCGATCGCCGCGAACTCCTCCAGGGCCCAGCCGAGCTTGCCCTGGGCGTCCAGCTCCTGTTCGAGTGCGTCGCGCAGCTCGACCAGCACCTCGACGTCCAGAGCGGCGTAGCGCAGCCACGGCTCGGGCAGCGGGCGGGTGGACCAGTCGACCGCGGAGTGCTCCTTGGCCAGGCTCAGCCCGAGCACGCTCTCGGTCATCGGCCCGAGGCCGACCCGGGCGAAGCCGGCGATCCGCCCGGCCAGCTCGGTGTCGAACAGCTGCCGGGGTCTCATGCCGACCTCGGCCAGGCAGGGCAGGTCCTGGGTGGCCGCGTGCACCACCCATTCGGTGTCGGCGAGGGCGTCGCCCAGGCCGCTGAGGTCGGGGCAGGCGATCGGGTCGATCAGCGCACTGCCGGCGCCCGCACGGCGCAGCTGAATGAGGTACGCGCGCTGCCCGTAGCGGTAGCCGGAGGCCCGCTCGGCGTCGACGGCGACCGGTCCGGTGCCCCCGGCGAAGGCGGCGACGGTGGCGGCCAGCGCCTGCTCGTCCGCCACGACGGGCGGGATCCCCTCCTTCGGTTCGAGGAGCGGGACCGGGGCTGCTTCTTCTGGGATGGCTGCTACGGCGTCGGTCACCCACCAAGGGTACGACGGTCCTCGCGGCCGGGAGTGTTGTCGGACTGGTCAGACCGGGTCCGTGACTATGCCACGGGGCCCGGGCGGTGGCCGAGGGGCACGGCTACGGCGGTCGAGGAGGAAACGTTCCTCCTCGACCGCCGCGGCGGGTCCGTCCGAGGACTCAGTGGATGATGCCGGTGCGCAGCGCGACCGCGACCATCCCGGCGCGGTCGCCGGTGCCCAGCTTGCGGGCGATCCGGGCGAGGTGGCTCTTGACGGTGAGCGCGGACAGGCCCATCGCCACCCCGATCGCCTTGTTCGACTGTCCTTCGGCGACCAGCCGCAGCACCTCGACCTCACGGCCCGACAGCTCGCGGTAGGCGGACTGCTGCGTGCCCGGCGCACCGGGCGCACCGGGGGCTCCGTGGGTTCCGTGGGCGCCCGGCGCACCCACGGCGCCAGGCATGCCCGGCATGCCGGGGCGGCGCATCCGCCCGGCCAGCCCGGCGGCGCCGAGCGGCAGGCCCGGGCGGCCGGGCATCGCCACGTTGGTGCGGGTGCCCGTGACGACGTATCCCTTGACGCCGCCGGCCAGCGCGCTGCGGACGGCGCCGATGTCGTCGGCGGCGGACAGGGCCAGGCCGTTGGGCCAGCCCGCGGCGCGGGTCTCGGCCAGGATGGTCAGGCCGGAGCCGTCCGGCAGGTGTACGTCGGCGACGCAGATGTCGCGCGGAGTGGAGACCCGGGGGCGGGCCTCGGCGATCGAGGACACCTCGATCACGTCCCGGACGCCGAGCGCCCACAGGTGGCGGGTGACGGTGTTTCGGACGCGGGGATCGGCGATGACCACCATGGCGGTGGGCTTGGTCGGCCGGTAGGCGACCACGTTTGCGGGGTGCTCAAGAAGGACCGACACCAGGCCTCCTGCGGGGAGTGGCGGACGGAACCCCGAGGGGGCGGTCGGAGTGTTCCGCGTTCGGAAAGGGTCACAGTCTGCTTCGGCAGCTACCGTGCCCGGCTTTAGCGAAAGATCACGATCTAGTGAGTAACAATACGGACAAATCGCGCATATGAGTGATACGACCCGTCCTGAATTCGCACAAAATCGATCAGATCTGGTGCTGATCGGTCGGTTTCAACCGGTTAATTGACCCAGAGCGGGTTCGAAGTCACACTCCGTCAGCCCTGGGGGTGGCATCGGGGCGGCCGGGGCCGCCCGGCCCGGTGCGCCACTCCTCAGTGCGAACGAGGACGCCGCCGCGCGGGCATCGGGACCACCCCACCGAGTGACGGCACATCGGCCGGCGCCTGCGGGGCCGGCGCGGCCGGCGGCAGGCCGGCGCTGATGCACAGCAGGTCCCCCCAGGCCGCCAGGTGCCGCTCGAACCGGCCGTCGGCCGGCGTCCAGGAGGCCCGGATCTCGATCTCGGTCGAGGACGGGCGGTCCGCCAGCCCGCCGAAGTACTGCGAGGCGCAGTGGCTCACCGTGCCGGACGGCTCCGCGTACCCGGCCCCGTGCGCCTGCAGCGAGTCCAGCAGCCAGGCCCAGCCGACCTCCGAGAGCATCGGGTCACCGGCCATCTCCGGCTCCAGCTCCGCCCGGGTCATCGTCACCACCCGGAACTCCCCGTTCCAGGCCTCCTGCCCGGCCGGGTCGTACAGCAGCACCAGCCGGCCGTCCGCCAGCTCCTCGCCGTCCACCTCCACCGAGGCGGTCACCGCGAACGCGTACGGGGCCAGCCGGCGCGGGGCCGGCGCGGGGGAGAGCTGGATCTCGGGCCGCAGACGTGCTCCGTCGAGGGCCTCCACGGCGGCCCGGAACTCGCTCGGAGCCCCCTCCCGACCTGTTCCGCCACCTGCTCCGCCACCCTGCGCGGGGTGCCCGCCGACCGCTGCCATGACCCGAAGACTAGGTCGAAAACCGCGGTTAAGGCCGCAACTTCCGTCCGAGCGGCGTGCCGGAACGGCAAACCCGGCCAGATCTTGGAGGAACCGACGAGACCGGCCGGGAGGAGCGCCCCGAGGCGCATGCGAAGATTTGGACCGTGAGCGAGACTACGGCAGACACCACGGCGGCCACCCCCGACGGCAGGCCCACCCCCGCGCGCCGCGGCGCCGCGCACGACTCCGCGTTCCTGCGCGCCTGCCGGCACGAGCCCGTGCCGCACACCCCGGTGTGGTTCATGCGCCAGGCCGGCCGCTCGCTGCCCGAGTACCTGAAGGTCCGCGAGGGCATCCCCATGCTGGAGTCCTGCATGCGGCCCGAGCTGGTCAAGGAGATCACCCTCCAGCCGGTCCGCCGGCACAAGGTGGACGCGGCGATCTTCTTCAGCGACATCGTGGTGCCGCTCAAGGCCGTCGGCATCGACGTCGAGATCAAGCCCAACGTCGGCCCGGTCATCGCCGACCCGATCCGCACCGCCGAGGACCTCAAGCGGCTGCGCCCGCTGGAGCCCGACGACGTCCCCTACATCACCGAGGCCGTCGGCCTGCTGGTGGACGAACTCGGCGAGACCCCGCTGATCGGCTTCGCCGGCGCCCCCTACACGCTGGCCAGCTACCTGGTCGAGGGCGGCCCGTCCAAGAACCACGAGCACACCAAGGCCATGATGTACGGGCAGCCCGAGCTGTGGGCCGCCCTGGTCGACCGGCTCGCCGACATCACCTCCACCTTCCTGAAGGTGCAGATCGAGGCCGGCGCCTCGGCCGTCCAGCTCTTCGACTCCTGGGTCGGCTCGCTGGCCCCCGACGACTACCGCCGCTCGGTCATGCCGTCCAGCACCAAGGTCTTCGACGCCGTCGCCTCCTACGGCGTGCCGCGGATCCACTTCGGCGTCGGCACCGGCGAGCTCCTCGGCCTGATGGGCCAGGCCGGCGCGGACATCGTCGGCGTCGACTGGCGGGTGCCGCTGAACGTCGCGGCCGAGCGCGTCGGCCCCGGCAAGGGCCTCCAGGGCAACCTCGACCCGGCCGTGCTGTTCGCCCCCACCAAGGTCGTCGAGACCAAGGCCCGCGAGGTGCTGCACGCCGCCCAGGCCCTCGGCACCAGCGGCCACATCTTCAACCTCGGCCACGGCGTCCTGCCGTCCATGGACCCGGACGCCCTCTCCCGCCTCGTCGCCTTCGTCCACGAGGCCAGCGCCCGCTGACCCCGGCGGCGTGCCCCCTCCCGACCGGGAGGGGGCGCGCCGTGTTTCAGTCCTCGCTCGGTCGTCGCTCAGTCCTCCGCGGGCCCTTCCCTCGGGCCGGACTCCGGGGGCAGCGCGGCCGCCGGGCGGCGTCGGCGCCGCAGCCGGAACACCAGCGCCGCCGGGACGCCCAGCACCAGCAGGAACGGCGCCACCGCCGCCAGCCCCACCGCCAGGGCGCGCACGATCGCCACCAGCACGTGCCAGCCGCCGCCCAGCGCGGAGCCGACCGACGCCCCGAAGCCCTCGCCGCCACCCTTCGGCGGTGCCGGGGTGGGCGTCGGCGAGGCGGCCGCACGGCGCACGTCCAGCGTGACGGTCGAGAGCGAGGTCTTGCCGGCCAGCTCCTTCTGCTGCTTCTGCAGCGACTCCAGGTCGGCCTCCCGGCGGCTCAACTCGGCCTCCAGCGTGGTCACCTCGCTCAGCGACTTCGCCTGCCCCATCAGCGCCCGCACCCGCTCCACGCTCGCCTGCTGGGTCTGCACCCGGCTCGCCACGTCCGCGACCTGCTGGGTCAGATCGTCCGCCTGGCTCCTGCGGGACACCACCTGGCCCAGCGCGGCCAGCTGGTCCAGCGTCTGCTGGTAGGCGGCGGAGGGGATCCTCAGCGTCAGCTGGCCGCCCGCCTCGCCCCCCGCCGTGCTCCCCGGCCCGCCCTCCACCGCGCCGGAGACCGACTCGGCGCCGACGTAGCCACCCGCGGCCGCCGTCAACTCCCGGGCCTTCGCCAGCACCTGGGCGACGTCCCCGGTCCGCAGCGTCAACTGCGCGGTGTACGCGATCAGCCGGTCGTCCGCGACCGGCTGGGCGCTCGCCCCCGCCGCCGGAGCCGTCCCGGCGGCGCTCGGCGCGGCGGCCGGTGCCGCCGGGGCGACGGCGTCCGCCTTCGCCGCCTCCCCCGCCCGGCCCGCACCGCCGGCGCTGCACGCCCCGACCAGCAGCACGCCCGCGGTCGCTACCGCCAGTGCCCCCGCTCCTGCCCGTCTCCCCATTCCGAAGCCCTCCCCAAGTCCGCTGTGAGATCTGCCCATTGGACGAAGGAACGCCCCGAGCGGACCCCGCCGGGAGGTCGCGACTCGATCACAGCTCGGCAGCGGACCGGACAACCTCGACGCCCGCCCGCCGCAGCAGCGCCGCCGTCACCCCGTCCCCGGGTCGCAGTTCCCCGGTGAACGTCCCGTCGTACACCCGCCCGCAGCCGCAGGACGGGCTGCGCGCCATCAGCACCGCCCGCCGCGCCCCCGCAGCCTCGGCCGCCGCCAGCGCCGCCCGGGCCCCGGCCACGAACTCCGCCGTACAGTCCGCGCCCGTCGCGTCCACCACCCGGGCCCGCCCGTCCAGCACGTCGGCTCCGTCCCCGCCGACGATCTCCGCCGCAGGGCGCGGGGTCGGCAGCCCGCCCGCCCCCTCCGGGCACACCACCACCGCCCGCCCCGCCTCGACCAGCCCCACCACGTCCGGCGAGGTCTTCGCCCGCCCGTCGTACCGGCACGGCACCCCGGCCAGACACGCACTCACCACGATCGGTTCCATAGCACACAGCCTAGGCAGCGGCTCGCAGGGCCTCGGAACTCGCTATCTTGGGAGCATGAGCGAGCTGCCGGACTGGATGTACGCGCCCAGAGACGAGGGCTGGTTTGCCGATGACCTCGACCACCTGCCGCAGGCGCCGCGCCACACCGAACTGATCGATGGGGCGCTGGTCTTCGTGATGTCTCCGCAGCGCTGGTGGCACGGTGAAGTTGTCGACAACCTGAAGATGGCGCTGATTCCCCAGGTCCCGGAAGGGGCCAGGGTCGGGCGGGAGATGTCGATCAAGCTCGACAGGCGGAACCGTCCCGAGCCGGACGTTCTCGTCGTCAAGGCCAATTTCGAGAGAAAGCGCACGCAGTTCACTCCTGATGAAGTCCTGCTCGTCATCGAGGTCGTCTCGCCTGAGTCCGTAGACCGTGACCGTTTCGTCAAGGTCCGCAAGTATGCCGAGGCAGGGATCCCGCACTACTGGATCGTCGAGGAGGAAGAGGGCGGTCGGCCAGCCGTACACGTCTACGAGCTGGACCAGGCGACCTCGGCGTACGTGCCCGCCGGGATCTTCCGGGAGTCGTTGGAGCGCCCGGTGCCGTTCCCGATCATGATCGACCTGAACGCGCTGGCGGATTGAGGGCCCGGTGTAAAGACCTGCGAGACTGCGAGGCATGTCGGATGCACAGGTCGTCGTCGTCGGTGGTGGGATCGCGGGGCTGGCTGCGGCCGCCTTTCTGAGCGGGGCCGCCGGGGGGCCGGTGCGGGCGCGGGTGACGCTGCTGGAGGCGTCTGAGCGGGTCGGCGGGAAGCTGCGGGGCGGCGAGGTCGGCGGGGTCCGGGTGGACCTGGGGGCCGAGTCGATGCTCGCGCGGCGGCCGGAGGCGGTGGAGCTGGCACGGGCGGTCGGGCTGGGCGAGGAACTGGAGCCGCCGACCACCGCGAAGGCCTCGATCTGGACGCGGGGCGCGCTGCGCCCGCTGCCGGGCGGGCAGGTGATGGGCGTCCCGGGCGATCTGGACGCGCTGGCGGCCTCCGGAGTGCTCACCGCCGAGGGGCTGGAGCGGGCCCGGCACGAGGGCGCCACCGAGGTCGGGGACGACGTGGCGATCGGCCGCTACGTCGCCGACCGGCTGGGCCAGGAGGTGGTGGACCGGCTGGTCGAGCCGCTGCTGGGCGGCGTCTACGCCGGGCGGGCCGAGGAGATCTCGCTGCGCGCCGCCGTGCCGCAGCTGCTGGCGATCGCGCGGGGCGGCGGCTCGCTGGTCGACGGGGTGCACGAGCTGGCCTCGCGGCCGAAGGTGGTCGGCACCCCGGTGTTCCAGGGCCTGCGCGGCGGGCTCGGCACCCTGCCGGAGGCCGTCGCCACCGCCTGCCGGAAGGCGGGCGTGGACCTGCGCACCGGTGCGCAGGTGGACGGGCTGCACCGCACCCCCGGGGGCTGGCGGGTGGTGACCGGCGACGGCGAGGTGCTGCACGCGGACGCCGTGGTGCTGGCCGTCCCGGCGCCGGCCGCGGCCCGGCTGCTGCGCGCGGACGCGCCGGCGGCGGCCGCCGAGCTGGACGCCGTCGAGTACGCGGGCATGGCGCTGGTGACCCTGGCGTTCCGCCGGGCCGACCTGGCGGAGCTGCCGGCCGGCAGCGGGTTCCTGGTGCCGCCGGTGGACGGGCGGCGGATCAAGGCGTCGACCTTCTCCTCCAACAAGTGGGGCTGGCTGGAGCGTTCCGCCCCGGACGCGTTCCTGCTGCGTACCTCGCTGGGCCGCTACCGGGAGGAGGAGGCACTGGAGCTGCCGGACGAGGAACTGGTGGCACGGTCGCTGGCGGACCTCCGGGAGGCGATCGGCCTGACCGCCCGGCCGTACGACACCGCCGTCTCGCGCTTCCGGGCGGGCCTGCCGCAGTACCCGGTGGGCCACCTGGACCGGGTGGCCCGGGTCCGGGCGGCGGCGGCCGGGGTGGGGGGACTGGCGCTGTGCGGCGCCGCGTACGACGGGGTCGGCATTCCGGCCTGCATCGGCTCGGCGGCCGCCGCGGTGGCCGCCCTCGACAAACTGTTGACCCCGGCAACCGGGGAAGGTTCCACGGAGAGGACAATGGGCGCATGACTGAGACCGTTGAGCGGCAGCCGGAGCAGCAGCCCGAGAAGAAGAAGGCGCGCGACCTGAACCAGGTCATCCGCTACACCATGTGGTCGGTGTTCAAGCTCAAGGGCACGCTGCCCGAGGACCGGACGGCGCTGGCCGCCGAGGTGGACGAGCTGTTCGCCCAGCTGGCCGCGAAGGACGTGACGGTGCGCGGCACGTACGACGTGTCCGGTCTGCGCGCGGACGCCGACCTCATGGTCTGGTGGCACGCCGAGGACTCGGACGACCTGCAGGAGGCGTACAACCGCTTCCGCCGCACCGGCCTGGGCCGCCAGCTGGAGCCGGTCTGGTCCAACATGGCGCTGCACCGCCCCGCCGAGTTCAACAAGTCGCACATCCCGGCGTTCCTCGCCGACGAGCGCGCGCGCGACTACGTCTGCGTGTACCCGTTCGTCCGCTCCTACGAGTGGTACCTGCTGCCGGACGCCGAGCGGCGCGCGATGCTCGCCGAGCACGGCCAGATGGCCCGCGGCTACCCGGACGTGCGGGCCAACACGGTGGCCTCGTTCGCGCTCGGCGACTACGAGTGGCTGCTCGCCTTCGAGGCGGACGAGCTGCACCGCATCGTCGACCTGATGCGCGACCTGCGCCCCTCCCGGGCCCGGCTGCACGTCCGCGAGGAGGTGCCGTTCTTCACCGGCCGCCGCAAGCCGGTCAGCGAGCTGCTCAACGGCCTGGCCTGAGTTCCGCGGGATCGGTGAACGGGGTCCGCTTCGGCGGGCCCCGTTTCGCGTGTCACGTCCGGTGGGGGCGGAGGGCGGCGCGCAGGCGGGGGTCGGGGAGGACGGCGGGGCCGTTCATGGCGACGGCGGTGAGCAGTTCGCGCTCCTCGTCGTCCGCGAGGCCGTGCTGGCGGGCCGGGCGGACCTCGCGCAGCACCTCCTGGCCGACCGGGGACGCCCAGCGGGTGTAGGGGTAGACGTCGACCCGGGCCATCAGCAGGGTGCCCGAGGTGAGCACCAGCGGCAGCGAGAACCAGGCGAGCGGGGTGACGGTGTCACCGCCGGTGAAGCCGCTGAGGGTCAGCGCGGCGGCCAGCAGGAGAAGCGTCAGCAGCAGTGCGTGCCGCACCTGCCGGACCACCAGGACGGTGCTGCGCTGGACCAGGGCCGGGGTGGCCAGGCCGGCCAGCGAGAGCCGGGCGCCGATCTCCAGGACGGTCGGGTGCTCGGCCATCGCCCGGCGCAGCCCGTCGGTGCGGCACTGGCCGTCGGGGCCGACGGTGACGATGACCGCGCGCTCCAGGCGGCTGCGGCCCCGGGGGTCGACCACCGTGGTCCAGCCGGTGTGCGCCAGGTGCAGCCGGCCCCGGCCGGCCATCAGGACGAGGGCGAGTTCGACCACCCGGTCCGGGCCGCCGGCCAGGTAGGCCGTCTCGTACAGCCCGATCCCGACGGCCTCGGGCGGGTGCAGGCCGTCCGCCTCGGCCAGGGCGTCGGCGGTGGCGGTCGTCCGGACGAGTCGGAGACACGAGAGGACCGCCGCGACGCACGCCGGTATCAGGAACAGCAACCACATGGGCTTGTTGTATGCCTGGGCCGATGGCGCGGGGAACGGCTTCCCGGACCGCGATACCGAACTGTGACGTCAGGAGCCGCAGCCGCCGCCGCCACCGCAGCTCGACGAGGACGACCCGCAACTGGAGGAGGACGACCCGCAGCTCGACGAGGAGGAGCCGCAACTGCTGGAGCCGGAGCCGCAGCTGGAGGACGAGGATCCGCAGCTGCCGCTGCTTCCCCCGCAGCCGGAGGAGCCGGAGTGGGAGGAGCCGCACCAGGCCGTGGAGCCCCCGCAGGGGGACCCGGACGAGCTGCACGAGCTGGGGGGAGAGCTGGTGGAGGAGCCCGTCGAGGAGGAGGCGGCGTAGGAGCTCGCGGCGGCCGACTTCACCGCCTCGTCCTGGGCGGCCGCGGCCAGCATCGCGGACCGCAGTTCGTCGTCCTCCAGCCCGGCGGCGGCCAGCCCGCCGAGCGCGAGGGCGCCCAGCAGCACGCCGCCGGTCGTCTTCGGCGACAGGCCGGCGCTCGGCGTCCACGGCGTGCCGACCTTCATCAGGGAGAGCTGGCGCCGCCCGGCCGGGGTGATCCGGCCCTTGGCCGGCCAGGTGACGAGCAGGCTGATCCCGCCGAAGACCAGGAGCACCACCGGGATCCACAGCGCGGGGCGGTCGGAGCCGGCGCCGCCGTCGTCCAGCACGTGGGAGAGGACGGTCGAGACGGCGACGCCGAGCAGGGCGAGCCAGAGCAGCCGCCGGGCGGTGCGGGCCCGCCGCAGCCGCTCGGGGTGGCGCATCAGGCCGCGGTCGGCGAGCCGGTCGCCGATCTCCTGCACGGCGGCGGAGCGCATCACGGCCCGGCGCAGCGGGGCGAGTTCACGGCTGCCGCCCGGGCCGACGGCGTCCAGGACGGCCTGGTCGACGGCGTCGTACGGCTTGTGCCCGGTGAGGGTGACCAGGCCGGCGCGGCTGATCACGGCCCGCTCGGAGAGGTGCATCCGGATCAGGGCGGTGTCGAAGACCCGGCCGGGGCCGCCGGACAGGAAGGCGGCGTCCATCAGCGGCAGGCCGCGGCCCGGCAGGCCCTGGACGTGCGGGACGTGGCCGACCCGCTGCTTGGTCCGGGACGCGTACAGCGAGGCCGCCACCAGCAGGACGGCGGGGATGACGAAGTAGGTGTTGTGCCACATGGGCGGGTTCCCCCCGAAGGTGTGCGGTGAAGGCGGGTGCTCAGCGCCGCAGGGCTCGGCGCAGACGGGCGAACGCGCCGGGCGGCCGCTCGGCGGCCGGGTGGAGCCACTGCTCCAGGGACCGGCGGTGGTCGGCGGCGAGCGGGCCGCCGTCGGCGAGCGCCCAGGCGGCGAAGGCCCGGGCGTCGGCGCGGTAGCCGCCGGTCTGCGGGTGCCGGCGGGCGTAGTCGAGGAACAGCGGCCCGTACGGCCGGCCGAGCAGGCGGGGCAGTTCGGGGGCCACCTTGGCGACGGTGTCCCGCCGTTTGGTGGCCAGGCCGGTGGACTGGGCGCGGACCTGGTCCGGGTCGAAGCCGGGCGGGACGGGCCCGCCGGCCACCAGGGCGGCGAGCAGGTCCTCCTGGCGCCGCGCCAGCCGGGCGCGGGTGCCGCTCGGGCACGCGCCCGCCGCGGTCCCCCGGGGCTCGGCGCGGGGGGCCGGTGGGGCCGTCCGCGGGGTGCTCCCCTCCAGCACCCGGCGGATGGCGTCCAGTTCGCCGGCCAGCTCGCTGGGCGGCGGGAAGTCGGCGTCCCGTTCCAGCAGGACGCCGGGTGGTGCGACCCGTGCGCAGAGTTCGGCCAGGACCTCCAGCACCGGTTCGGTGACGGGGTGGGCGTGGGTGTCGTGCCAGACGCCGTCGACCAGGGTGCCGCCGGCGACGTGGACGTAGGCGAGCGCCTCCAGCGGCAGGCGGTCCAGTTCGGCGGCCGGGTCGATGCCGAGGTTGACCCGGTTGGTGTGCAGGTTGGCGACGTCGATCAGCAGCCGGACGCCGGTCCGCTCGACCAGTTCGGCGAGGAACTGCCCCTCGGTCAGCTCGTCGTCGGGCCAGGCCAGCTGGGCGGCGATGTTCTCCAGGGCGAGCGGCACCGGGAGCTGGTCCTGGGCGATCCGGACGTTCTCGGCGATCACCCGCAGCGAGTCCCGGGTGCGGGGGACGGGCAGCAGGTGGCCGGCCTCCAGACCGCCGGCCCGGACGAACGCCAGGTGTTCGGTGACCAGCGGGGAGTCGAGGGCGAGTGCCGCCTCGGCGAGCTTGGCGAGCCGGGCGGGGTCGGGCAGGTCGGCGCCGCCGAGGCCGAGAGCCACGCCGTGCGGGACGACGGTGACGCCGCGGGCGCGCAGGACGGTCAGGGACTCGGGCAGGTGGTCGGCGCAGATGTTCTCGGCGACCACCTCGACCCAGTCCAGGCCGGGTTGGCGTTCGACGACGGTGTCGATCTCGCTGCGCCAGCCGAGGCCGACGCCGAGGCGGGGGGCGCCGTCCCGCGCCGGGATGGCGGAGCCGGGCAGGTCCAGGGCAGGGGAGGTCATCGGTTCGCCCCCTTTCGGAGGGCCGGGTGGGGAGGCCGCCGGGTGGTGCGGGCTTCGTCGCCAGGACCGCGCGGCCGTGTTGCTGAGGATGTCCCCGGGTGGGACGGCTGCCAAGCCCCGCCCGGTCTTCTCAGAGCATTATTTGAGCTTGCCGCTGCGGGGGTGAGGGACTTTGGTCCCGAGCCGGGGCCGTTGCCGCAGGTGAGGCGCACCGGCGCGGGGAAATCCGAAGGCGCCGGACGGGCGTCGGAGCTAGCGTGGGAACCCATGACTTCTTTGACGATCCGTGACTTCCGCCCCGACGACGCCGAGGCCGTGGCCGCCGCCCACCGGGCCGGGCGCGAGCACCTGGTGATGACCTCCGAGGCCCTGCTCTGGCTGAACGGCCGGCAGAGCCCGGGCGAGCACTTCCGCACCTTCGTCGCCGAGCTGGACGGCCGGGTGGTCGGCGCGGTGCGCTGTGCGGTGGTGCTCGGGACGACGACCACCGGCGTCGGGTACGCCAACGGCAGCGTGCTGCCGCAGTTCCGGCGGCGCGGCGCGGCCACCGCGCTGCTGGCCGCGGCCGAACGGCACCTGTCCGGGCACGGAGTGAGCGAGCTGCACACCTGGCTGGACGACGAGCCCGCCTCGCTGGCCTTCGCCGCCGCCCGTGGCTACGAGCTCGGGCGCGCGGCGCAGTTCGGCGGAAGGGACTTGGCGCTGCCGCTGCCGCAGGCGCCCGTGCGGCCGGCCGGCGTCGAGCTGCGCCCGGCCGGAGACTGGGCGGCCGACCCGCGCCCGCTGTTCCTGGTCGAGGCGGACGCCATCCAGGACGAGCCCGGCGAGGTGCCGATGGACGCCCTGGACTACGAGGACTGGCTGCGGGGCGACTGGGCCCGGCCGGACCTGGACCGGGCGCTGACCGTCGTCGCCGTGGTGGACGGCGAACCGGCCGCGTTCAGCATGGCGCAGACCGACGGGGTGGACCGCTACTGGTCCGCGTTCACCGCCTGCCGCCGGGAGTTCCGCGGGCGCGGGCTGAGCAAGCTGGCCAAGCTGGAGTCGCTGCGCCTGGCGGCCGCGGCGGGCTACCGGCGCGCGTACACCTCCAACGACGAGACCAACGCGCCGATGCTCGCGATCAACGCGTGGCTGGGGTACGAGCGGTGCGCGGGGGAACGCAAGGGGATCAAGCGCTTGAAGTGACGCCGGGTGCGGCGATCCTGACGGTGGGAATTGCCGCGAGGGGGGTATTTCCGGCCACGGAGGGGACTTAACCAGAGCACACAGTTCGTGGTCGAGTCTTCCTCCGTGGGGATGATATGGAGATCCTGCTCCAGGTGTTCATCGCATCGGTTCCGGCCGTGATCGGATTCCTCGCGGCCCGCTCCCTCGCCCGGACCAGACTGTTCCTGCGCTACGGCTTCCTGCGGGCGCTGCTGGCGCCGTACAGCCGGGTGCAGATCATCACGCCGAGCATCGAGGTCGCCGAGTTCGCCTTCACCACGGACGGCTGCCAGCTGACCAGCCGCGGGCCGAAGAACGTGCTGTTCATGCCGATGGCCGAGGCCAGGGCGATAGCGGGGCTCACCGACCTGCTGCGGAAGGTCAACCGGAAGGCGACGATCGAACTCGTGGTGGCCGGCGCGCAGGATCCGCGGATGCCGACGTTCTCGATCGGGGGCCCGAGCGTCAACTCCTATTCCGGCGGCGTGCTGGACGCGGTGTTCCCGGATTTCGCCATCGAGTACCCGGACGAGGCCCGCGCCCGGTGGGGCGGAATGACCTTCGAGGCGCTGTACAACCCGGCCGGGGAGCTGATCCGCGACCACGGCTTCATCTTCGTGACCCGCACGCCCCGGCAGGCGCCCTGCGTCGTGCTCTGCGGGGTGTTCGCCTTCGGCTCCGCGATGGCGGTGGAGGCGTTGACCGGGGCGAGCCGCAACTCCCCGCTGGCGGCGCTCTTCCGCTCGGGGGAGAAAGGATTCGTCGCGGTGGAGGGGCGGGTGATAGGCCTGGACACCGTCGACGTCACGGTCGAGGTCTGCCGCACCCTGCCCGCGCCCCGGTCCGACGTCCCGTCGGGATTCCGGGGCGAGGTGTCCACGGGTCGTCCCGACGGTTGAGACGATTGGTCTCGACCACGAGGGGCGAAACCGGACAGCTCGGGAGAGTCTGGGGCAGCAACTCCTGGCGGCCGTACAGGTTTTGCCCCGCCCCTGACACACTTTGGGCATAATCGCGCACATGACGATCAACCGTGCGAACGTGAGCGCGATTGCCGAGGACCTGTACGTGTGGCTCCCCCCGAAGCGGGGCTGGGGCCTGGCCAACTGCGGGCTGCTGGCCTCGGCGAAGACCGCGCTCTGGATCGACACCCCCTACGACCCCACCCTGGCCGGGGAGTTCCTCGCCGCCAGCCGCCGCCTGCTGCCGGCCGGGGTCGAGGTCGACCGGGTGATCGTCACCCACGCCAACGGCGACCACCTGTGGGGCGCCGGAGTCGTCCCGGACGCCGAGGTGATCTCCACCCGCGAGGCGCTGGAGCACATCCACTACGAGCCCACCCCGCAGCAGCAGCACGCCCTCGTCGTCGGCGGCGACCCGGACTCCCCGCTCGGCGGCTACCTCAGGGAGCACTTCGGACGGTTCGACTGGTCCGCCACCGACCCCGTGCACCCCGACACCGTCTTCACCGGCGAGCTGGAACTGCGGGTGGGGGAGTACCCGGTGCAGGTGACCGGCCTGCCCGCCGCCCACACCGGCGGCGACCTGATCGTCCACCTCCCGTACCAGCGCGCCGTCTTCACCGGTGACGTGATCTTCGGCTCGACCCCCGAGTACCCCGGCGACCACCCGGTGCACTGGGCCGGCCCGCTGGAGAACGTGATCACCGCCTGTGAGCGGATCCTGGCCACCGGCGCCGAGATCTTCGTCCCCGGCCACGGCCCCGTGCTCGACCGCGACGGCGTTCGCCACCACATCGCCTACCTGACGTACGTCCGGGAGCGCGCGCACGCCCTGCACACCGCCGGGATCCCCGCGCTGGACGCCGCCCGGCGGGTGATAGCCGAGCAGCGCCACCCCGAACTCGGCCTGCCCGAGCGCCTGGTGCTCACCGTCGCCGCCGAGTACCGGCACCTGGACGGCACCGAGGTGCCGAACGTCCTGGTGGCCATGGGCCAGGTCGCCCAGGTGGCCCGCGAACTGGCCGAGGACGCCGCCCGCAGCCCGCGCCCGCGCGCCGCCGCCCGGGACTGACCGCCCGGGACCGACCGCCCGCCGCGCCCGGGCCGGACCACCGCCGGCCCCGGCCCCGGCAGCAGCCGACCAGCCGGACCCCCAGAGGACTTCCGAGGACTTCGATGACGCAGATCGCGCAGATTGCGCTGATCGCCCTGGCACTGGTCGCCGCCGCGACGGCGGGCGTGCTCGCCCGCGGCCGGGCCCGGGCCCTCACCCGGGCGGTCGCCGCCGAGACCGCCCGCGGACACGGCGAGGAACGCGCCCGCGCCGCCGAAGGCCGGCTGGCCCGCGCCGAGCAGCAACTGCGCGAGGCGCAGGAGGCCGCCCGGCGCGCCACCGAGGAGACCCACCACGCCGAGAGCCGCTACCGGGCCGCCGAGGAGCGCACCCGGGAGGCCGAGAGCCGGGCCCGCACCGCCGAGGACGCCACCCGGGAGACCGAGCAGCGGGCCGCCGCCGCGAACACCCGGGCCGGGGAGGCGGAACGGCGGCTCACCGCCGCCGAGGAGCACACCGCCGCCGTGCTCGCCGAGATCGGCCACCTCGCCCAGGAACGGGTGGCCGCCACCGCCGTCCGGCTCAGCCACGCCAACGCCCCGCTGGTCGGCCCGCTGGACGGGCAGGCCGTCGGCCCCGAGGCCGTCCGGGCGCTGCAGTCCGTCCTGGACGCCGCCTCCGCGGCCCTCACGGACGAGCGCGAACGCGTCGACGCCGCCGCCCGCGCCGCCATGCGCGGCGCCACCTCCCGGATCCAGACCCTGCTCTACCAGATCCAGAGCCTGGTCCAGCAGCTCCAGCACGACAACGACGACCCCCGGCTGCTGGAGGTCGACTTCCGCAACGAGGTCGCGCTGCGCCGGATCCAGACCGTCGCCGTGCTCTGCGAAGCCTGGCCCGGCCTGGCCCGCACCGACTCGCCGCTCGCCGAAGTGGTGGTCGGCGCGCTCTCCCGGGTGCCCGGCTACGCCCGGATCAAGGTCGCCAACCACCTGCGCGAGCAGCGGCTCGCCGTGGTCGCCCGGGCCGCCGAGCCGCTGGCCATCACCGTCGCCGAACTCCTCGCCAACGCCTCCGCCTACTCGCACCCGGAGACCGACATCCCGGTCACCGTCCAGCAGGGCGGCCGCGGCGCGCTGGTGATCATCGACGACAGCGGCATCGGCATGGACGACGACCAGCTGCGCCGGGCCCGCCGACTGCTGGCCGGCCCGCCCGACGTCCTGCTCACCGAACTCGGCAACCCGCCCAAGACCGGCTTCGCGGTGATCGGCAAACTGGCCCGCCAGTACGGCTTCTCCTGCCACATCGAGCCCTCGCCGTACGGCGGGATGCGCACCATCCTGCGCATCCCGGCCGCGCTGGTGACCGTCGTCGACGACGAGCAGCCGCTGTCGGTGCTCACCCCGCTGCCGCTGCGGGCCGGCGCAGGCCCGGCCCCCGCGCCCACCGTCCAGGCCGTCCCGCCGATGCGCGACACCGACGAGGGCGACGGGCCGCCCCCGCTCGCCGACCGGCACAACCAGCCGGGCCCGCACCCCGCGCCCGCCATCCACGCGGTGCCCGACGCGCCGGCCGGCCCCGCCGACCCGGTCGACGACGGCACCGGCCTGCCCAGCCGGCGACGCCGCCGACCGGTCACCGCCGACGGCCCCGGAGCCCCCGAGCCCGCCGCCGGGCCGTCCGCCGCACCGGCCGAGCCGCCCGCCCGGGCCCCCGAGCGGACGCCCGAGCGCGCCGCCGCCCACTGGCAGGCGCTCCAGGAGGGCACCGACTCCGGCCGCGCCGCCGTGGCACAGGCCGCTCGCGGGGCCAGCACGACCGCCGGGACCAGTGCGACCGGCGGGAGCGGCCCGACCGCGGCCGCCCGCGACACCGGTGCCCGCACCACCGCCCGCCCGACCGCCCCGACCCCCGAAGGAGCCGAGCAGTGACCAGCACGCCCAGCCCGACCACCACCGACGAGATCTCGTGGGTGCTGACCCCGCTGCTGGAGCTGCCGGGGGTGCTGCACGCGGTCATCGCCACCGGTGACGGCCTCGTCGAGGGAGCCTCGGACGGGCTCGACCGCGCCTCCGCCGAGCGGGTCGCCGCGATGACCGCCACCGTGCACGCCGCCGCCCGCGCGTTCACCAGCGCCTTCACCGACACCGAACGGCCCCGGCTGGCCCAGACCGTGGTCGAGTCCGACCTCGGCTACGCCGTCGTCGTCCCGGCCGGGGAGAACACCTCGCTCGCCGTGTTCACCTCCCCGGAGGCCCAACTCGGCAACGTGGCCTACCAGATGCAGGTACAGGTCGCCGCCCTGGGCCGTGCCCTCGCGAGTCCGACCCGGCAGCAGGACACCACCGTCCGATCATGACCGCCGTACCCCGCAGGCGGATGGTGCCCGCCTACCTGGCCACCGGCGGCCGCAGCCGCCCCGGCACCGCCGGCTTCGACCGGCTCACCGTGCTGTTCGCGGACCGCGTCGAACCGCCCCGCGAGCTGGAACCCGAACACCAGCGGCTCTGGGAACTGCTGCGCCCCGGCGCGCTGACCGTGGTGGAGGCCGCCGCGCACCTGCGCCTGCCGGTCAGCGCCACCGTCTTCCTCGCGGCCGACCTGGTCGAGGCGGGCTGCCTGCGCGCCCGCGCGCCGATCCCGCGCGCCCAGCAGACCGACCGCTCCATCGTCGAGAGGCTCCTCGTTGGACTCCGTGCGCTCCGGTAGCCCGGCCGACCGGCCGAGCCGGGTGGGCTACCTGCCCGACCGGGACCAGACGCTGATGAAGCTGGTGGTGGCCGGCCCGTTCGGGGTCGGCAAGACGACGCTCATCCGCACCCTCTCCGAGATCGCCACCCTGCACACCGAGGAGGCGATGACCGAGACCGGACGGCCGGTGGACGACCTGGCGGGCCTGCCCGAGAAGGCCACCACCACGGTCGCCGTCGACTTCGGCCGGCTCACCCTGCCCGGCAACCTCGTGCTCTACATGTTCGGCACCCCCGGCCAGCGCCGCTTCTTCCCGCTCTGGCAGGACATCGCCCGCGGCGCCCTCGGCGCGCTGGTGCTCGCCGACACCCGCCGGCTCGCCGACTCCTTCGAGATCATGGACATGGTCGAGGAGCAGGGCCTGCCCTACGCCGTCGCCGTCAACTGCTTCCCGGACGCGCCGGTCCACTCGATCGAGGTGCTGCGCGCCCACCTGGACCTGCACCCCACCACCCCGCTGCTGCTCTGCGACGCCCGCGAGCGCGGGGCCAGCCTGGACGCGCTGATCGCGCTGGCCGAGCACGTCCTCGACGGCCTGCCCGCCGCCCCCGTCGCCCTCGCGGACGCCGCCGACCTCGCCGCCCCGGCGGACGTCACCGAGCCCGCCGTCCCGGCAGCGACCGCCCCTGCCGCCTCCGCCGCCGAGGAGCGCCCGTGACCACCGACACCCGCCCGACCCCCATCTACGGCCCGGTCTTCGCCGCCGACCCGCAGCTGGTCTACGACCGGCTGCGCCGCTACGGAGCGGTCGCCCCGGTGGAGATCGCGCCCGGCGTCGAGGCCCTGCTGGTCACCGACTACCAGGCCGCCCTGGACCTGCTGCGCGACACCGACACCTTCTCCAAGGACTCCCGCGCCTGGCAGCGCACCGTCGCCCCCGACAACCCGCTGCTGCCGGTGCTCGGCTACCGCCCGACCGCCCTGTTCAGCGACGGCGAGGTGCACGCGCGCTACCGCGCGGTGATCACCGACGGCCTCGCCCTGCTCGAACCGCACCGGCTCCAGCGCCGGGTCGCCGAGGTCGCCCACCAACTGGTCGACCGCTTCGAGGCGGCCGGCACCGCCGACCTGATCGCCGAGTACGCCCGCCAGCTGCCGGCCTTCGTCCTCACCACCTGGTTCGGCGTGCCCGAGGAGCACAGCGCCCGGCTGGTCGCCGGGATCGCCGGGATGATCGAGTCCACCGAGAAGGCCGTCGTCGCGTACGGGGACCTCGTCGCGGTGGTCACCGCCATGGTCGCCGAGCGGCGCGAGCGGCCCCGGCACGACCTCACCTCCTGGTTCGTCACCCACCCGGCCGGGCTGGAGGACGACGAGGTGATCCGGCAGATCACCCTCACCATGATCGCCGGGCACGAGCCGACCACCAACCTGATCGGCAACGCCCTGCTGCGCCTGCTCACCGACGCCCGCTACGCCGGCTCCCTCATCGGCGGCGCGATGACCGCCTACCAGGCGATCGACGAGGTGCTCTGGCACGAGCCGCCGCTGGCCAACCTCTCCGCCCACTACCCGCGCTACGACATCACCTTCCACGGTCGGGAGATCCCGGCCGGCGCGCTGGTGCTGGTCTCCTACGCGGCCGCCAACTCGCAGGCCGCGCCGCCCACCGACGGCACCGAGCTGCGCAGCGGCGAGAGCGCCCACCTGGCCTGGGCGGCCGGCCCGCACGGCTGCCCGGCCCGCGACCCGGCGCTGCTGATCGCGATCACCGCGATCGAGCAGCTGACCAGCCGGCTCAGCGACCTGGAACTGGCCACCCCGGCCGAGGACCTGCTCTGGCGCCCCGGCCCGTTCCACCGGGCCCTGGTCCACCTCCCGGTCCGCTTCGCCCCGACGGCCTGAGCCCCGACGGCCCGGGACGCACGAGGGCCCGGGTGTCCGTCCGCACGGAAACCCGGGCCCTCGCGGCGCGACCGGCCGGCCCTACTCGGCCGGCTTCAGCGTCAGCGAGACGCTGTTGATGCAGTACCGCTGGTCGGTCGGCGTGCCGTAGCCCTCGCCCTCGAAGACGTGGCCCAGGTGCCCGCCGCAGCGGGCGCAGCGCACCTCGACCCGGCGCATGCCGAGCGTGGTGTCCTCGATGTACTGGACCCGGTCCCCGGCCAGCGGCGCGTAGTACGACGGCCAGCCGCAGTGGCTGTCGAACTTGGTCTCGGAGCTGAACAGCTCCGCGCCGCAGGCCCGGCAGCCGTAGACGCCGACGGTCTTGGTGTCGGTGTACTCACCGGTGAACGGGCGCTCGGTGCCGGCCTCGCGGAGCACGTGGTACTCCTCGGGGCTCAGCTCGTCCCGCCACTCGGCCTCGGTCTTCTCGATCTCGTAGCTCATCACGGCTCCCGGTCGGGGTACGTCAGACGTTGGAGGCAACGTTCGAGAGGTGCTGCACGCTTCCCCGGATCTCGTCCAGGATGGCGGGGCCCAGGTTGGTGACGTCGCCGGCGCCCATGGTGAGCAGCAGGTCGCCGGGGCGGGCCAGGCCGGCCAGCACGGCGGGGGCGGCGGCGAAGGAGTGCTCGGCGGTGACGTCGGCACCGGCCCGGTGGGCGGCGTCGATGATCAGCTCGCTGGTCACGCCGGGGATCGGGTCCTCGCGGGCCGGGTAGATGTCCAGCACCACCGAGGCGTCGGCCAGCGCCAGGGCCCGGCCCATCTCCTCGGAGAGCTGCTGGGTGCGGCTGAACAGGTGCGGCTGGAAGACCACCAGCACCCGGCCCTCGCCCTCCAGGCCCTCCCGGATCGCCTCCAGGTCGGCGGTCATCTCGGTGGGGTGGTGGGCGTAGGAGTCGATCACCTGGACGCCGCCGGCCTCGCCCTTGAGCTGGAGGCGGCGCCGCACGCCGGTGTAGGCGCCCAGGGCCTTGGCCAGGTCGGCGGCCGGGACGCCCAGCGCGACGCCGGCGGCCAGCGCGGCGACCGCGTTGTGCGCGTAGTGCCGGCCGGGCACCGAGACGGTGAAGGACAGCTCGGCGCCGTCCAGCTCGACGGTGACCTCGCTGGTCATGCCGCGGGCGACCACCGAGCGGACCCGGACGTCGGCGTCCTCGGCGGCGCCGACGGTCACCACGGTGAGGCCCTCGCGGCCGGCCACCCGGGCGGTCAGTTCGCGGGCGCCGTCGTGGTCGGCGGAGACCACCAGGGTGCCGCCGGGGGTGATCCGGCCGACGAAGGTCTCGAAGGACTCGTAGATCTCCTCGATCGAGGCGTAGTTGGCGTGGTGGTCCAGCTCCACGTTGAGCACGATCGCCACCTCGGGCGCGTACTTGTGGAAGCTGCGGTCGCTCTCGTCGGCCTCGGCGACGAAGATCTCGCCGGCGCCGTGGTGGGCGTTGGAGCCGGGCGTGTCGAGGTCGCCGCCGATCGCGTAGGACGGGTCCAGGCCCAGTTCGCCGAGGGCGACGGCGAGCATGCTGGTGGTGGTGGTCTTGCCGTGGGTGCCGGCCACCGCCAGCGCCCGGCGGCCGCCCATCAGGGCGGCCAGCGCGTCGGAGCGGTGCACCACCGGGATGCCGCGCTCGTGGGCGGCGGCCAGCTCCGGGTTGTCGGCGCGGATCGCGCTGGAGACCACCACGCTGCTGGTGCCGTCCGGCACGTGCTCGGCGGCGTGGCCGACGTGCACGGTCGCGCCGAGGGCGCGCAGCGCGAGGACGGTCTCGGACTCCTTGGAGTCGCTGCCGGAGACGCTGGCGCCGCGCACCGCGAGGATCTTCGCCAGGCCGGACATCCCGGCGCCGCCGATGCCGATGAAGTGCGGGGCGTGCAGGTCGTGCGCGGCGTCGTTCAAGGCGGGGCTCCGTAGGGCGGGGGCGGAATGGTCGGGCGGACGGGATGGGGAATCGTCCTCGCGGGCGGACCGCAAGGACGATTCTGCACCACCGGCCGGGATCCCTAGGAGTCGCTGGCGAACAGCCGCAGCACCGGGACCCCCACCTTGTGCCGGGCCTGGGAGGCCCAGTCGCGGTGGAAGAACTCCTCCACGAAGTGCGGTGAGGTGAGCACCACCACCTCGTCCGCGCGGTGCTCCTCGACCGCCGCCCGCAGCCGGTCCAGCGGCTTCTCCTCGACCAGCTCGCCGACCGCCTCGGCCCCGGCCGCGCGCAGGTGGCGCAGGCTGTGTTCGAGCGACTCGGAGGCCACGGTCGGCCCGGACTCGGACTCGTCGTGCTCGTGCACCACCTTGTCGAGGTGGCCGAGCGCCACGTCGTCCAGCGCCCGCAGCAGCTCGTCCTGCTTGCCGCGCGGCTGCATCAGGACGACGAAGGAGACCTTCTCGTCGCTGTGGAGCGTGGTGACGAGTTCCACGTCCGCGTCGGAGAGAGCCTTTTCGATCATCAGTACCGTCTTGAACACGTGAGTCCCTTCCAGTGGCCGGCCCCCGGGCCCCGGCATCGCATTAACGGGATCACGACCCGTCGGTCACGGGGTCGGCGGACGCATGTAGCGGGTGAAGAGGAATCCTTTCTGCTCGATCAATGAGACCAGCCGCATCCGCTGCACGTCAGGCATTTCCGCATCGCGGATGATGCGCGGCGCGTCGCCGCCCGTGATCAACGGAGCCAGCGACAGGCACAACTCGTCCAGCAGACCCGCCGCCGCCAGCTGCCCCAGCAGCCGCGGGCCGCCCTCGCTCAGCAACCGCGTCCAGCCCCGCTCCGCCAGCGCCGACACGCCCGCCCGCAGGTCCACCGACCCCTCCCCGGCGAGCACCAGGTCGGCCACCTCGGCGACCGCCCGGCGGCGCTCCTCGGGCGCGTCCGCGGTGGTGATCACCACCGTTCTGACCAGCGGGGCGGTGAACAGCGGCGCGGTCAGGTCCAGGGTCAGCGAGCGGCTCACGATCGCGATCGCCGGAGCCGGGGCCTGCCCGGCCGCCGCCCGCGCCGCCGCGAACTCGGCCCGGGCCCGGGCCGGCCGGTAGCCCTCCGCGCGGACCGTCTCCGCGCCCACCAGCACCACGTCCGACAGCGCGCGCAGCACACCGAAGATCCGCTTGTCGGCGTCCCCGGACAGGCCCTCCGAGAGGCCCTCCAGCCTCGCCCCGCCGTCCAGACCGGCCACCATGTTGGCGCGCAGCCAGGGCCGCCCCCGATTCACCTGGTCGGGGTACGCGTAGACGGCGGCGAGCGACTCCAGCGAGGCCGGGTCCACGACCGGCTCGCCCAGCGGGCTGATCAACTGTTGCATGCCCTCAGTCTTCCACCGGCCGCCGTCCCGGGGGGCCTGGGACCAGGCGTACCCTCTACTAACGTGCCAGCAGCCCCCCGCCCCGACACCGCGACCGAGTCCATAGCCGCCGCGAGCGCGGCCGGCTCCCCGATCGCGCTCGCCGACCGCCGCCCCGTCGTGCCCGCCGAGCGGCTGGTCGCCGAGATGGTCCCGCCGCCCCGGTTCTCCGACGTGAGCTTCGGGACGTACATCCCGGACCCGAACCAGCCCAGCCAGTACGAGGCCGTCCAGGTCCTGGAGCAGTTCGCCACCACCCTCGGCGGGGGAAACGGTTCCGCACCCAAGCGCAGCTGGTTCCGCCGCTCCGCCCCGGCGCCCACCGGCCCGGCCGGCGTGTACCTCGACGGCGGCTACGGCGTCGGCAAGACCCACCTGCTCGCCTCGCTCTGGCACGCCGCCCCCGGCCCCAAGGCCTTCGGCACCTTCGTCGAGCTGACCAACCTGGTCGGTGCGCTCGGCTTCCAGCAGGCCGTCCGGACCCTCTCCGGTCACACGCTGCTGTGCATCGACGAGTTCGAGCTCGACGACCCGGGCGACACCGTCCTCGTCTCCACGCTGCTCGGCCGCCTCGTCGACAACGGCGTCAAGCTCTGCGCCACCTCGAACACCCTGCCGGAGAAGCTCGGCGAGGGCCGCTTCGCCGCCGCCGACTTCCTGCGCGAGATCCAGGGCCTGTCCGCGCACTTCCGCCCGATGCGGATCGACGGCCAGGACTACCGCCACCGCGGCCTCCCGGACGCCCCGCCGCCCTACCCCGACGCGGCCGTCGACGCCGTCGCCGCCCGGACCCCCGGCGCCTCCCTGGACGACTTCGACACCCTCCTCGCCCACCTCTCCGCCGTCCACCCCAGCCGCTACGGCGCGCTGCTCGACGACGTCACCGCCGTCTGCCTGCGCGGCGTCCGCCAGGTCGACGACCAGTCCACCGCCCTGCGCCTGGTCGTCCTCGCCGACCGCATGTACGACCGCGAGCTCCCCATCACCGCCTCCGGCCTCCCCTTCGACCAGGTCTTCCCCGACGACATGCTCCGCGGCGGCTACCGCAAGAAGTACCTCCGCGCCATCTCCCGGCTGGTAGCCCTCGCCCGCGACAGCGCGAAGACCTGAACCCGTGCCCCCCGCCCCGCCGGGCGTTGCTCCCTGGCCCTGTCCGGCAAGATCAGCCGGACAGGGCCCAGCGGAGCAGAGCGTGAGGCCGAGCATCTGCCCGCCGCCGACCACGACGTCTACGACCGGGAGGAGCAGCGGTGAGCAGCGGTTGTCACGCGCGGTGGGCCGTGCCGCCGGAGCATCGGGAGAGCGAGCAGTACCGGGCGGCCGGGCGGCGGATGGCGCCGGCCGAGGCCGTGTACGCCCGCCGCTCCGCTCTCGGCTGGACGCTCGCCGAACTCGCGGAGCGGTCCGGGCTGGACGAGGCGACGGTCGAGAGCATCGAGGAGAGCGGCGTCGATCCGACCCTGCCGCTGGTCGAACGCCTCGCCGCCGCCTCCGACTCGGTCGTCCGCGTCGACCCGGCCCGCGAGCCGGCCATGAGGTTCGAGGGGCACGCGGCCTGAGGGAGCCGCACCGCTTGTCGGCGGTGGGCCGTACGGTGGACTCGTGCGACCCATCACGAGTATTGAGCGGTCAGTGGCGCCCTTCGAGGTCGTCAGTCCCTTCCAGCCGAACGGGGACCAGCCGGCGGCGATCGCCGAGCTGGAGCGGCGGATCAAGGGCGGGGAGAAGGACGTCGTCCTGCTCGGTGCCACCGGTACCGGGAAGTCGGCCACCACGGCCTGGATGATCGAGCGGCTGCAGCGGCCCACCCTGGTGATGGCGCCGAACAAGACGCTGGCCGCCCAGCTGGCGAACGAGTTCCGCGAGCTGCTGCCGAACAACGCGGTCGAGTACTTCGTCTCGTACTACGACTACTACCAGCCCGAGGCGTACGTCCCGCAGACGGACACCTACATCGAGAAGGACTCCTCGATCAACGAGGAGGTCGAGCGGCTGCGGCACTCGGCGACCAACTCGCTGCTGACCAGGCGGGACGTGATCGTGGTCGCGTCGGTGTCCTGCATCTACGGCCTCGGCACCCCGCAGGAGTACGTGGACCGGATGGTCCCGCTCAAGGTCGGCGAGGAGATCGACCGGGACGTCCTGCTGCGCCGCTTCGTGGACATCCAGTACGCCCGCAACGACGTGGCGTTCACCCGGGGCACCTTCCGGGTCCGCGGCGACACCATCGAGATCTTCCCGGTCTACGAGGAGCTGGCCGTCCGGATCGAGATGTTCGGCGACGAGATCGAGGCGCTGTACACCCTGCACCCGCTCACCGGCGAGATCATCAGCCAGGACGAGTCGGTGTACGTCTTCCCCGCCTCGCACTACGTGGCCGGCCCGGAGCGCATGGAGCGGGCGATCACCGGCATCGAGAAGGAACTGGAGGAGACGCTCGCCCGGCAGGAGAAGCAGGGCAAGCTGCTGGAGGCCCAGCGGCTGCGCATGCGCACCACCTACGACATCGAGATGCTGCGCCAGATCGGCACCTGCTCGGGCGTCGAGAACTACTCGATGCACTTCGACGGCCGCGAGCCCGGCTCCCCGCCGAACACCCTGCTCGACTACTTCCCGGAGGACTTCCTCCTGGTCATCGACGAGTCGCACGTCACGGTCCCGCAGATCGGCGCGATGTACGAGGGCGACGCCTCGCGCAAGCGCACCCTGGTGGAGCACGGCTTCCGGCTGCCCTCCGCGATGGACAACCGCCCGCTGAAGTGGGAGGAGTTCCTGGGGCGGATCGACCAGACGGTGTACCTGTCGGCGACGCCCGGCCCGTACGAGCTGTCCCGCGGCGACGGCCAGGTCGAGCAGATCATCCGCCCGACCGGTCTGATCGACCCGGAGGTGATCGTCAAGCCGACCGAGGGCCAGATCGACGACCTGGTGCACGAGGTCCGCAAGCGGGTGGAGCGGGACGAGCGCGTCCTGGTGACCACGCTGACCAAGAAGATGGCCGAGGACCTCACCGACTACATGCTCGGCCTGGACATCCGGGTCCGGTACCTGCACAGCGACGTGGACACCCTGCGCCGGGTGGAGCTGCTGCGCGAGCTGCGCGCGGGCAGGTACGACGTGCTGGTCGGCATCAACCTGCTGCGCGAGGGCCTGGACCTGCCGGAGGTGTCGCTGGTGGCGATCCTGGACGCGGACAAGGAGGGCTTCCTGCGCTCCGGCACCTCGCTGATCCAGACGATCGGGCGGGCCGCCCGAAACGTCTCGGGCCAGGTGCACATGTACGCGGACCGGATCACCCCGTCGATGGAGAAGGCGATCGACGAGACCAACCGCCGCCGGGTCGTGCAGCAGGCGTACAACAAGGAGCACGGGATCGACCCGCAGCCGCTGCGGAAGAAGATCGGCGACATCCTGGACACCCTCGCCCGCGAGGACGTGGACACCGACGAGCTGCTGTCCACCGGCTACCGCGGGGCCGCCGGGAAGGGCAAGGCCCCGGTGCCGGCCCTGGGCATGGAGCGCAAGCAGGGCGAGAGCCTGCCGGCCGCCGAGCTGGCGGAGCTGATCCAGTCGATGACGGACCGGATGCACGCGGCCGCCGCCGACCTCCAGTTCGAGGTCGCGGCCCGGCTGCGCGACGAGGTGAAGGAGCTGAAGCGGGAGCTGCGCCAGATGAGGGAGGCCGGCGTGGCCTGAGCGGGGGCCGAGGGGGCCGACGGGGGTCTGAGGCGGGTCGAGGCGACCGCCGGGCCGGGCCGGTGTGACACCGGTCAAGCCCGGCGGTGTCTCAGCCTTGCCACAATGCGGCGACCGCCGGGAGGTGCGGGGTGCCGCAGGCCCTAGGCTGGCCTGCGGCATCGACCTCGGGACGGGGTGGTGCGACAGCAACAGGGGGCCTCAGCCGGGGGACGGCACGGGGTGTTCCACCGTGGCGCCGCGCGGGGAGCGACCGCGTGGCCGGGTAGAGAGGACAACGCCGTGTCGGTGAACCTTGCCAAGGGACAGCGGGTCAGTCTCCAGAAGGGGCCGGGCGGCGCGTTGACCGTGGTCCGGATGGGGCTCGGCTGGCAGGCCGCGCCGAAGCGGGGCCTGTTCGGCAGCCGCACCAGGACGATCGACCTGGACGCGTCGGCGCTCCTGTACGCCGAGAAGAGCCCGTCCGACGTGGTGTTCTTCCAGCACCTGGAGAGTACGGACGGTTCGGTCCGGCACACCGGGGACAACCTGGAGGGCGGCTCGGGCACGGAGGACGACGAGGCGATCCTGGTGGACCTGCTGCACGTGCCGGCGCACATCACCCAGGTGGTGTTCACGGTGAGCTCGTACACCGGGCAGACCTTCGCGGAGGTGCGGGGCGCCCACTGCCGGCTGGTGGACGAGACCACGGGCGAGGAACTGGCCCGGTACGAGCTGGCCGGGGGAGGGTCGCACACCGGGCAGATCATGGCGAAGGTGTTCCGTGACGGGGCCGGCGGCTGGGAGATGCAGGCGATCGGCGCGCCGGCCAAGGGGCGGACCTTCCAGGACCTGCTGCCGGCGATCGAGCCGCACCTCTGACGGTTCTTTACCTTCTTTACCTTTCTTTGGGCTTCCTGTTACTCTCGATGGCAGCGGAGGGGAGTATTCCCCCGCAGTTGTCCCCGTCATCACGGGCGCCCACGAGCGGCGCCCCGGGGCGCTGGTCCGTGCGGACGCCCCGAGAGCGGGCCCGACGGGCGGAAGAGACCTCCGGCAGTGACGATGACTGTCTCGCCTACCTGCCGGAGGAGCAGTAGTGGACGTTTCCATAGCCATGTGGGTCACCACGATCGGTGTGCTGATCGCACTGATCGTGGCGGACTTCTTCATCGGAGGGCGCAAGCCGCACGAGGTCTCGGTCAAGGAGGCCGGGATCTGGACCGCGGTCTGGATCGTGCTGGCGCTGATCTTCGGCGGGTTCCTCTGGTGGCACTCCGGTGCGCAGCCGGCCGGTGAGTTCTTCGCCGGTTACATCACCGAGAAGTCGCTCAGTGTCGACAACCTGTTCGTCTTCATCCTGATCATGGGCAAGTTCGCGGTGCCGAGGATCTACCAGCAGCGCGTGCTGATGTTCGGTGTGATCATCGCGCTGGTGCTGCGGGCGGTCTTCATCGCCGGCGGCGCGGCGCTGGTCACCCAGTTCTCCTGGGTGTTCTTCATCTTCGGCGCCTTCCTGATCTGGACCGCCTGGAAGCTGATCAAGGAGGCCCGGGCGGGCGAGGAGGAGGACGAGTTCGAGGAGAACCGCCTGCTCAAGTCGATCGAGCGGCGCTTCCCGTCCACCGACACGTACCACGGCACCAAGCTCTTCATCCGGGAGAACGGCCGCCGGCTGATGACCCCGATGCTGATCGTGATGCTGGCGATCGGCACCACGGACGTGCTGTTCGCGCTGGACTCCATCCCGGCGATCTTCGGCCTCACCCAGGACCCGTACATCGTCTTCACCGCCAACGCCTTCGCCCTGATGGGCCTGCGCCAGCTGTACTTCCTGATCGGCGGCCTGCTGAAGAAGCTGGTCCACCTGTCGTACGGCCTGTCGGTGATCCTCGGCTTCATCGGCGTGAAGCTGGTGCTGCACGCGGCGCACGAGGCGGGCGCGAACGTGCCGGAGATCGGCATCCCGCTCTCGCTGGGCGTCATCGTGGTCGTGCTGGCCGTCACCACGGTGACCAGCCTGATCGCCTCGAAGAAGCAGGAGCGGGCCGAGCGCGAGGCCCAGAAGCTGGACGCCTGACCCCCGCGTGACGGCCGAGGCCCCCGCGACCCGAAAGGGGTCGCGGGGGCCTCGTCGTGCCCGGTGCCCGGTGCCCGGTGCCCGGAGGCCGAGGTCACCAGCCGCGCTCGCGCCACTCCGTGAGGTGCGGGCGCTCGGCGCCGAGGGTGGTGTCGTTGCCGTGGCCGGGGTAGACCCAGGCCTCGTCCGGGAGGACGTCGAAGATCTTCTCGTTGACGTCCCGGAAGAGGCTCGTGAAGGCCTCCGGGTCACCCCAGGTGTTGCCGACGCCGCCGGGGAAGAGGCAGTCGCCGGTGAAGACGTGCGGGTGGCCCTGCGGGTCGTCGTAGACCAGCACGATCGCGCCCGGGGTGTGTCCGACCAGGTGCCGGACGGTGAGTTCCACGTCGCCGACCCGCAGCTTGTCGCCGTCCGCGAGCAGCAGCTCGGTGGGCACGTCGACGCCCTCGGCGTCGTGCGCGCCGGCGGCGGTGCGAGCCCCCGTCACCGCGACCACCTCGGCGAGCGCGGCCCAGTGGTCGTGGTGCCGGTGGGTGGTGACCACGGTGGCCAGCTCGTCGCCGATGGTCTCCAGTAGCACCGGGGCGTCGGCGGCCGCGTCGATCAGCAGCTGCTCGTCGGTGGCCCGGCAGCGCAGCAGGTAGGCGTTGTTGTCGTACGGGCCGACGGCCACCTTGGTGATGATCAGGTGCGCCAGCTCCCGCACGTCCGGCGGCCCGCCGACCTTGACCGCTCCGTGGTACGTCATCCGTCCGCTCCTCGTCCGGTGAAGGGGTTCAGGATCATCTTCGCGCCGTCAGCCCAGCGGGGGAAGCTGGGGGAGGGCGGTGTCGGGGGTAGCCCGGAGGCCGGCGCCGTCGGAGCGGCCGGAGAGCCAGGCGAGCAGGGAGCGGAGGGGGCCCCGGACGGTGAGGACGGGCTCGCCGGTGCCGATCAGGCCGATGTCCCCGGTGTCCTCGGCGACGAGCTCGACGCCGGGCAGGGCGGCGCCGTGCAGCTTGTTGGCGATCTTGTGGAACTCCGTGACGGCGAAGACCTCCGGCCAGTGCGCGGGGGTGTGGCCGGCGTCCAGGTCGACGTGGTGGTACTCGACCTCGGCGAGGCGCTTCCACGGGAGGTCGTGGGCGGGGAAGACGTAGCCGGTGCGGTGGCGGACCTCGACCGTCCAGGCTTCGGCGGGCAGCAGCGCGGCGGCCGCGGCGAAGCGCTCGCGGGAGTCGCGCAGGTCGGCGAGCTGGACGTCGACCGGGCGGGGCGCGCCCTCCTCGATCTGCCGGTCGCGGGCCTCGGTGCTGGCGTACTGCGGGATGTCGGTGCCGGTGCGGGCGCCGTCCAGCAGGTTGACCAGGGAGTCGGCGTTGCGGGCGAGGTGGGCCAGCACGTGACCGCGGGTCCAGCCGGGCAGGGCGGAGGGCTCGGCGACGGCCTCGGGCTTCAGCTCGGCGACGGTGTGCAGCAGGTGCCGGGTGCTCTCCTCGACCAGGGCCAGGTACTGCGCGGCGGCCGCGGCGGCGGTCTGCGGGTCGGTCATCGGATCGGCCTTCTGTGGGAGACGGCGCGTTGCCCGCGGGGGGCTCCGCTCGTTGACCAGCTGACGCTATCGCCGAATCCGACCGCTGAGCAGGGCCTTTTTCGGTCCGGGTACGGAGGGTCCGAGGGGCGCTCTCACTCGTTCGGGTGGACTCCACTGGACACGGTCGATATTCGAACGTCTGAGCTAGTAGGCTGGCTGCCGCATCCTGGAAGAAGCACACATCTCCCCGCAAGTCCTCTCGCCCCGGAGAAAGGCGCCAGAAGCAGTGGCCGACCGCCTCATCGTCCGCGGTGCTCGCGAGCACAACCTCAAGAACGTCTCGCTCGACCTGCCCCGCGACTCCCTCATCGTCTTCACGGGCCTCTCCGGCTCCGGCAAGTCCTCGCTCGCCTTCGACACGATCTTCGCCGAGGGCCAGCGCCGCTACGTCGAGTCGCTGTCCTCCTACGCCCGCCAGTTCCTCGGGCAGATGGACAAGCCCGATGTGGACTTCATCGAAGGCCTCTCCCCGGCCGTCTCGATCGATCAGAAGTCCACCAACCGCAACCCCCGTTCGACCGTCGGCACGATCACCGAGGTCTACGACTACCTGCGCCTGCTGTTCGCCCGGATCGGCAAGCCGCACTGCCCGCACTGCGGCCGCCCGATCGCCAAGCAGTCGCCGCAGGCGATCGTCGACAAGGTGCTGGAGCTCGCCGAGGGCACCCGGTTCCAGGTGCTCAGCCCGGTGGTGCGCGAGCGCAAGGGCGAGTTCGTCGACCTCTTCGCCGACCTCCAGTCCAAGGGCTACTCGCGCGCCCGGGTGGACGGCGAGACGATCCAGCTCGCCGAGCCGCCGAAGCTCAAGAAGCAGGAGAAGCACACCGTCGAGGTGGTCATCGACCGCCTGACCGTCAAGGAGAGCGCCAAGCGGCGGCTCACCGACTCGGTGGAGACGGCCCTGCGGCTGTCCGGCGGCATGGTCGTGCTCGACTTCGTCGACCTCGCGGAGGACGACCCGGAGCGCGAGCGGATGTACTCCGAGCACCTCTACTGCCCGTACGACGACGTGTCGTTCGAGGAACTGGAGCCGCGCTCGTTCTCCTTCAACTCGCCGTTCGGCGCCTGCCCGGACTGCTCGGGACTGGGCAACCGGATGGAGGTCGACCCGGAGCTGGTCGTCCCGGACCCCGAGCGCTCGCTGGAGGAGGGCGCGATCCACCCGTGGTCGGCGGGCCACGCCAAGGAGTACTTCCAGCGGCTGATCGACGCGCTCGCCGGGGAGCTCGGCTTCCGCACCGACATCCCGTGGGCCGGGCTGCCGGCCCGCGCCAAGAAGGCGCTGCTGTACGGGCACAAGCACCAGGTGCAGGTCAGCTACCGCAACCGCTTCGGGCGCGAGCGCTCGTACAGCACCGGCTTCGAGGGCGCCGTCCCGTTCATCCAACGCCGGCACACCGAGGCGGAGAGCGACAGCAGCCGCGAGCGCTTCGAGGGCTACATGCGCGAGGTGCCCTGCCCGACGTGCGAGGGCACCCGGCTCAAGCCGGTGGTGCTCGCGGTCACCGTCGAGGAGAAGTCGATCGCCGACGTCTCGGCGATGTCGATCAGCGACTGCGCCGAGTTCCTGGGCGCGATGAAGCTGAACGACCGGGACAAGCAGATCGCCGAGCGCGTCCTGAAGGAGGTCAACGAGCGGCTGCGCTTCCTGGTCGACGTCGGCCTGGACTACCTCTCGCTGAACCGCGCGGCCGGCACCCTGTCCGGCGGCGAGGCCCAGCGCATCCGGCTGGCCACCCAGATCGGCTCCGGCCTGGTCGGCGTGCTGTACGTGCTGGACGAGCCGTCCATCGGCCTGCACCAGCGGGACAACCACCGGCTGATCGAGACGCTGGTGCGGCTGCGCGACATCGGCAACACGCTGATCGTGGTCGAGCACGACGAGGACACCATCAAGACGGCGGACTGGGTGGTCGACATCGGCCCGGGCGCCGGCGAGCACGGCGGCAAGGTGGTGCACTCCGGCTCGCTGAAGGGGCTGCTGTCCAACAAGGATTCGCTGACCGGCCAGTACCTCTCCGGCAAGCGGTCCATCCCGATCCCGGCGGGCCGCCGCGACCGGGACAAGAAGCGCCAGCTGACCGTCCACGGCGCCCGCGAGCACAACCTCAAGGACGTCACGGTCGGTTTCCCGCTCGGCACCTTCACCGCGATCACCGGTGTCTCCGGATCCGGCAAGTCGACGCTGGTCAACGACATCCTCTACACCCACCTCGCCCGGGAGCTGAACGGCGCCCGCAGCGTGCCCGGCCGGCACACCCGGATCACCGGCACCGACCTGGTGGACAAGGTGGTGCACGTCGACCAGTCGCCGATCGGGCGCACCCCGCGCTCCAACCCGGCCACCTACACCGGGGTGTTCGACCACGTGCGCCGGCTCTTCGCGGAGACGCAGGAGGCGAAGGTCCGCGGCTACCTGCCCGGCCGGTTCTCCTTCAACGTCAAGGGCGGCCGCTGCGAGAACTGCTCGGGCGACGGCACCATCAAGATCGAGATGAACTTCCTGCCGGACGTCTACGTGCCGTGCGAGGTCTGCCACGGCGCCCGGTACAACCGGGAGACGCTGGAGGTCCACTACAAGGGCAAGTCCATCTCCGAGGTGCTGGACATGCCGATCGAGGAGGCGCTGGCCTTCTTCGAGGCCGTCCCGGCGATCGCCCGGCACCTCAGGACGCTCAACGACGTCGGCCTCGGCTACGTCCGGCTCGGCCAGTCCGCGCCGACGCTCTCCGGCGGCGAGGCGCAGCGCGTCAAGCTCGCCTCCGAGCTTCAGAAGCGCTCCACCGGGCGGACGGTCTACGTGCTGGACGAGCCCACCACCGGCCTGCACTTCGAGGACATCAGCAAGCTGATCAAGGTGCTCAGCGGGCTGGTGGAGAAGGGCAACACGGTGATCGTCATCGAGCACAACCTCGATGTGATCAAGACCGCCGACTGGGTCGTCGACATGGGCCCCGAGGGCGGTTCCGGCGGCGGCATGGTGGTCGCCGAGGGCACCCCGGAGCAGATCGCCGCCGTCCCGGAGAGCCACACCGGAAAGTTCCTCCGGGACATCCTTCCGGGCGAGTTCGCGGACGCCCCGGTCGCCCCGGTGAAGAAGGCGCCGCGCAAGCGCGCCGCCGCGGCGAAGAAGTAGCGAAGAGGGAGAAGCGACCCGCTCCGCCGCCCCGCCCCCGGGGCGGCGGAGCGGGTGCCGCATAGACTTCCGTGGTCCCTCGTAGGAAGCCGAACCGCAGGAGCGCACCGATGTCAGAGGCCCCCGAGACCAGCCCCGCCACCTCCCGCCGCACCGTGCTCTGCGGCGCCGCCGCCGTACTGGCGGCCGGCGGCACCGTGGCGGTCGCCGGCTGCGGTTCCTCCTCGGGCTCCTCCGGCGCCGGCAGCGCGGCCAAGAGCCCGGTGGACCTCGGCCCGGCCTCGGCGGTGCCGGAGGGCGGCGGCAAGGTCTTCCGCAACCAGAAGATCGTCGTGACCCAGCCGACCGCGGGGGAGTACAAGGCCTTCAGCGCCGTCTGCACCCACGCCGGCTGCGTCGTCGACCAGGTGAAGAGCCAGCAGATCCAGTGCCCCTGCCACGGCAGCCGGTTCGCCATCACCGACGGCGCCGTCCAGGACGGCCCGGCCCCCAGGCCGCTGCCCGCCTACGCCGTCACGGTCGACGGCGGGAACCTCAAGGTGACCCCGAGCTGAAGCAGTTGATCTCCACCCAGTCGATCCCCGCCCCGTTGATCTCCGCCCCGTTGATCTCCCCTTCGCGGCCCCGGCCCCACTCGGTACGGTGGACCCATGGCTGACCCGAGCACCTACCGCCCGGCGCCGGGCGCGATCCCGACCTCACCGGGCGTCTACAAGTTCCGTGACGCCCACGGACGGGTCATCTACGTCGGCAAGGCCAAGAGCCTGCGGCCGCGGCTGTCGTCCTACTTCCAGGACCTGGCCGGCCTGCACCCGCGCACCGCGACCATGGTCACCACCGCCGCCTCGGTGGAGTGGACGGTGGTGGCCACCGAGGTCGAGGCGCTCCAGCTGGAGTACTCCTGGATCAAGGAGTTCGACCCGCGGTTCAACGTCAAGTACCGCGACGACAAGAGCTATCCGGAACTCGCCGTCACCCTCGACGAGGAGTACCCGCGGGTCCAGGTGATGCGCGGGGCGCACAAGAAGGGCGTGCGCTACTTCGGCCCGTACGGGCACGCCTGGGCGATCCGCGAGACGGTCGACCTGCTGCTGCGCGTCTTCCCCGTCCGCACCTGCTCCAACGGCGTGTTCAAGCGCGCCCGGCAGGTCGGCCGGCCCTGCCTGCTCGGCTACATCGGCAAGTGCGCCGCGCCCTGCGTCGGCAAGGTCTCGCCGGACGAACACCGGGCGCTGGCGGAGGACTTCTGCGACTTCATGGCCGGGCGCACCGGCAACTACCTGCGCCGGCTGGAAGAGCAGATGCGGGAGGCCGCCGAGGAGATGGAGTACGAGAAGGCGGCCCGGCTGCGGGACGACATCGGCGCCCTCAAGCGCGCGATGGAGAAGAACGCCATCGTGCTCGCCGACGCCACCGACGCCGACCTGCTGGCCGTCGCCGAGGACGAGCTGGAGGCCGCCGTCCAGATCTTCCACGTCCGCGGCGGCCGGGTGCGCGGCCAGCGCGGCTGGGTCACCGACAAGGTCGAGGACGTCGACACCGCCGGCCTGGTCGAGCACGCCCTCCAGCAGCTCTACGGCGCCGCCGGCGGCCCGGACGAGCGCAACGAGTCCGTCCCGCGCGAGGTGCTCGTCCCCGCGCTGCCCGAGCCGGCCGGCCCGGTCCGGGACTGGCTGAGCGGCCTGCGCGGCAGCCAGGTCGACCTGCGGGTCCCGCAACGCGGCGACAAGAAGGACCTGATGGCCACCGTGCAGCGCAACGCCCAGCAGGCGCTGGCACTGCACAAGACCAAGCGAGCCTCCGACCTCACCACCCGCAGCCGCGCCCTGCAGGAGATCGCCGATGCGCTGGAGCTGGACTCGGTGCCGCTGCGCATCGAGTGCTTCGACATCTCCCACCTCCAGGGCGAGGACGTGGTCGCCTCGATGGTCGTCTTCGAGGACGGCCTGGCCCGCAAGAGCGAGTACCGGCGCTTCCAGATCAAGGGCTTCGAGGGCCAGGACGACGTCCGTTCGATGCACGAGGTGATCGGCCGGCGCTTCCGCCGCTACCTCCAGGAGCGCGAGCAGACCGGCGAGTGGGTCGTCCCCGAGGCCGACGACCCGGGCGCCGCCGCCGACGGCACCGGGGCCCCGGCCGGCCCGATCGACCCGGAGACGGGCCGTCCGCGCCGCTTCGCCTACCCGCCCCAACTGCTGGTCGTCGACGGCGGCCAGCCGCAGGTCGCCGCCGCCAAGCGCGCCCTGGACGAACTCGGCATCGACGACGTCGCGCTGTGCGGCCTGGCCAAGCGGCTGGAGGAGGTCTGGCTGCCCGGTGAGGACGACCCGGTCGTGCTGCCGCGCTCCAGCGAGGGCCTCTACCTACTCCAGCGGGTTCGCGACGAGGCCCACCGCTTCGCGATCACCTACCAGCGCAGCAAGCGTTCCAAGCGACTCACCGCCGGGGAACTGGACTCCGTCCCGGGCCTCGGCGAGACTCGCCGCCAGGCGCTGCTCAAGCACTTCGGCTCGCTGAAGAGGCTCCGGGCCGCCACCGTCGACGAACTCTGCGCCGTACCCGGCATCGGACGCCGCACGGCGGAGACTGTTGCGGCGGCGTTGTCCTCCCGTACACCCGTCGCACCAGCGGTGAACACCGCTACCGGCGAGATCATCGAGGACGGGGCCGAACCGGCCGCCGAGCCGGTGGCCGCAGCATCCCAGACCGCACCATCCCAGGAGACGCCATGACGGCCGACGCCGACCGTCAGACGGCGCGCCCAGCCCCCGCCCGCCTGTCCGGGCAGGGGAAGGGCGGCCGCGCCGTGCGCGTTCTCCCCAGCAGAAAGACCGAGAGCGGGGAACCGAAGTGACCGTGTCAGACGTGGCCGAGAACGCGCCGGAGCTGGTGATCATCTCCGGCATGTCCGGAGCCGGCCGCTCCACCGCCGCGAAGTGCCTGGAGGACCTGGGCTGGTTCGTGGTGGACAACCTGCCACCGGCCCTGATCCCGACCATGGTCGACCTGGGCGCCCGCTCCCAGGGCAACGTCGCCCGGATCGGCGTGGTCGTGGACGTCCGGGGCCGCCAGTTCTTCGACGACCTGCTCACCTCGCTCGACGAGTTGGAGAAGCGCGGCGTCCGGCTCAGCGTGGTCTTCCTGGACTCCTCCGACGACGCGCTGGTCCGCCGCTTCGAGAGCGTGCGCCGCCCGCACCCGCTGCAGGCCGACGGCCGGATCGTCGACGGCATCGCCCAGGAGCGCGACCTGCTGCGCGACCTGCGCGGCGAGGCCGACCTGGTGATCGACACCTCCAACCTCAACGTGCACCAGCTGCGCGCCAAGCTGGACGCCCAGTTCGCCGACCACGACGAGCCCGAGCTGCGCGCCACCGTGATGTCCTTCGGCTTCAAGTACGGCCTGCCGGTCGACGCCGACCTGGTGGTGGACTGCCGCTTCCTGCCCAACCCGCACTGGGTGCCCGAGCTGCGCGCCCGCACCGGCACCGACGCGGACGTCGCCGACTACGTGTTCCAGCAGCCCGGTGCCAACGAGTTCCTGGACGGCTACGCCGAGCTCCTGCGCATCATCACCGAGGGGTACCGCCGCGAGGGGAAGCGCTACATGACGCTTGCCGTAGGCTGCACCGGTGGCAAGCACCGCAGCGTCGCGATGTCCGAGCGCCTGACCAAGCGTCTCATCGCCGACGGAGTGGAGACGGTGCTCGTCCACCGTGACATGGGACGGGAGTGACCGCCGCCTCCTAGCCGGGCCGCCGGCGGGGCCGGCGGCCGCGGCGAGGAACGCGAGGTGAGTGTGGCGGGATATGTGCCCGGGCGGCAGTCGCAGAACAGGAGTGCCGACCGGGCGGGTGGCCCGGCCCGGCCGCCGGTCCCGAGCCGGCCGCGCAGCAGCCCCGCCCGGGCCAACCCGGCCCCCCGGATCACCGCGCTCGGCGGCGGCCAGGGCCTGTCCGCCTCGCTCTCCGCGCTGCGCCGGCTCACCAGCGACCTGACCGCCGTGGTCACCGTCGCCGACGACGGCGGCTCCAGCGGCCGGCTCCGCACCGAGCTGGGCGTGCTGCCCCCCGGCGACCTGCGCAAGGCGCTGGCCGCGCTGTGCGGGGACGACGACTGGGGGCGCACCTGGTCCGAGGTGATCCAGCAGCGCTTCACCGGCACCGGCGAGCTGGGCGGCCACGCGGTCGGCAACCTGCTGATCGTCGCGCTCTGGGAGAAGCTCGGTGACCCGGTGGCCGCCCTGGACTGGGTCGGCCGGCTGCTGAACGTCCAGGGCCGGGTGCTGCCGATGTCGGCGGTGCCGCTGGACATCGAGGCGACCGTGCGCGGCCACGACCCGGAGCGCCCCGGCGAGCTGTCGGCCGTCCGCGGCCAGGCCAGCGTCGCGGTCACGCCCGGCACCGTGCAGTCGATCCGGCTGCTGCCGGACGGGCCGCCGGCCGTCCCGGAGGCGGTCACCGCCGTCCGGGAGGCGGACTGGGTGGTGCTCGGTCCCGGCTCCTGGTTCACCAGCGTGCTGCCGCACCTGCTGGTCCCGGAGCTGGCCAAGGCGCTCACCGAGACCCGCGCCCGCCGCCTGCTCACCCTGAACCTGGCCCCCCAGCCCGGCGAGACCGAGGGCTTCACCCCACAGCGCCACCTGGAGGTCATCGCCGACCACGCCCCGGGCCTCGCGGTGGATGCGATCCTGGTGGACGAGCGCGCCGTCACCGGCGGCGCCTTCGGCCAGGCGGATCTGGCCGGTCTGGAGAAGGCCGCCGAGCGGATGGGCGCCGCCCTGGTCCTGGGCCGGGTGGCCCGCACCGACGGCACCCCGCGACACGACCCGGAGCTGTTGGCGGCAGCGTACGACCGGATTTTCCGGACACATGGAAGGATCGGGCCATGGCGATGACTCCAGCGGTGAAGGACGAGATCAGCCGGCTCCCGGTCACCAGGGCCTGCTGCCGCAAGGCGGAGGTGTCGGCGATCCTGCGGTTCGCGGGCGGGCTGCACATCGTGAGCGGCCGGATCGTGATCGAGGCGGAGCTGGACACCGGCGCGGCGGCGCGGCGGCTGCGCAAGGACCTGCTGGAGATCTTCGGACACTCCTCCGACCTCGTGGTGATGGCCCCCGGCGGACTGCGGCGCGGCAGCCGCTTCGTCGTCCGGGTGGTCAAGGACGGCGAACTGCTCGCGCGCCAGACCGGCCTCGTGGACGGCCGGGGCCGGCCGATCCGGGGGCTGCCCCCGGCAGTCGTCTCCGGGGCCACCTGCGATGCCGAGGCGGCCTGGCGCGGGGCCTTCCTGGCGCACGGCTCGCTCACCGAGCCGGGCCGCTCCTCCTCGCTGGAGATCACCTGCCCCGGCTCCGAGGCCGCCCTCGCCCTGGTCGGCGCGGCCCGCCGGCTCGGCATCCCGGCGAAGGCCCGCGAGGTGCGCGGCGTGGACCGGGTGGTGATCCGCGACGGCGACGCGATCGGCGCGCTGCTGACCCGGCTCGGCGCGCACGAGTCGGTGCTCGCCTGGGAGGAGCGCCGGATGCGGCGCGAGGTCCGGGCCACCGCCAACCGCCTGGCCAACTTCGACGACGCCAACCTGCGCCGCTCGGCCCGCGCCGCGGTGGCGGCCGGCGCCCGGGTGGCGCGGGCGCTGGAGATCCTCGGCGAGGAGGTGCCCGAGCACCTGGCCGCGGCCGGCCAGCTGCGGATGCAGCACAAGCAGGCCTCGCTGGAGGAACTGGGCGCGCTCGCCGACCCGCCGCTGACCAAGGACGCGGTGGCCGGCCGGATCCGCCGCCTGCTGGCGATGGCGGACAAGCGCGCCTCCGAGCTCGGCCTGCCGAGCACCGAGGCCAACCTCACCGACGAGATGGCGATGAACTGACCGCCGCACCGAGCGGCTGTTCCGCGGCCGGTGTCCGGATTCCGGGCACCGGCCGCCGCCGTGTCCGGAGGGGATACCCGGACGCGCCCGGTGTGCGCAAATTGGTAGAGACCACTGGCCGGGACCAACTGCCCTGACGGCCAAGGACGGTCGGCCTGATTTCGCGCCACGCCAGGTCGTCGCACGTGGCGCGATGTGCCCTCCCAGGCCTGGGAGGGGTAGGGTCATAGGCGGTCGGGGACTTCCCAAATCTCACCCCCGTCGGCTTAGCTCCGGCGTACCTAACGAGGAGATCGGTTCGTGACGATCCGGGTAGGCATCAACGGATTCGGCCGCATCGGCCGCAACTTCTTCCGCGCGGTCAAGGCGCAGGGCGCGGACATCGAGATCGTCGGTGTCAACGACCTCACTGACACGAAGACCCTGGCTCACCTGCTCAAGTACGACACCACCCTGGGCACCTTCCCGGGCGAGGTCTCGCACACCGAGGACAGCATCACCGTCGACGGCAAGACCTTCCAGGTCAGCGCCGAGCGTGACCCCGCCAACCTGCCGTGGGCCGCCCTGGGCGCCGACATCGTCGTCGAGTCCACCGGCATCTTCACCAAGGCCGAGGCCGCGAAGAAGCACCTCACCGCCGGCGCCAAGAAGGTCATCATCTCGGCGCCCGCGAGCGACGAGGACGTCACCATCGTCCTGGGCGTCAACGAGGACAAGTACGACGCCGCCAACCACTCGATCATCTCCAACGCCTCGTGCACCACCAACTGCGTGGCGCCGATGGCCAAGGTGCTGCACGAGAACTTCGGCATCGTCAAGGGCCTGATGACGACCGTCCACGCGTTCACCAACGACCAGGTGACCCTGGACTTCCCGCACAAGGACCTGCGCCGCGCCCGTGCCGCGTCGCAGAACATCATCCCGACCTCGACCGGTGCCGCCAAGGCGACCGCCCTGGTCCTGCCGGAGCTGAAGGGCAAGCTGGACGGCACCTCGCTGCGCGTCCCGGTCCCGACCGGCTCCATCACCGACCTGGTCGTCACCCTGGAGCGCGAGGTGACCAAGGACGAGGTCAACGCCGCCTTCCAGAAGGCCTCGCAGGAGGGCCCGCTCAAGGGCATCCTGACCTACACCGAGGACCCGATCGTCTCCTCGGACATCGTCAACGACCCGGCCTCCTGCATCTTCGACTCCCAGCTCACCATGGTCCAGGGCAACCAGGTCAAGGTGCTCGGCTGGTACGACAACGAGTGGGGCTACTCGAACCGCCTCGTCAACCTGACCTCCCTCGTCGGCGGCCAGCTCTGACGCAGCGGGAGCTGACGTGATGTAGGGGCGAGGGCCCGGCTGGCGCACTGTGCCGACCGGGCCCTCGCTCTGCGCACCAGGACTTCCCAGGCGACCCCTGCGCCGTGCCGCCTCTGCGCATCAACCATCTCCCCAGGAGAGCCAATCCCCGTGAAGACCATCGAAGACCTCGACGTCGCCGGCAAGCGCGTGTTCGTCCGTGCCGACCTGAACGTCCCGCTGGACGGCACCACGATCACCGACGACGGCCGGATCCGCGCCGTCGCCCCGACCATCGCCAAGCTCGTCGAGCGCGGCGCCCGGGTCGTCGTCGCCTCCCACCTCGGCCGCCCCAAGGGCGCGCCGGACCCGCAGTTCTCCCTCGCGCCGGCGGCCGTGCGCCTCGGCGAGATCCTCGGCAAGCCCGTCGCCTTCGCCACCGACACCGTGGGTGAGAGCGCCGAGTCCACCGTGGCCGCGCTGGGCGACGGCGAGGTCGCGCTGCTGGAGAACCTGCGCTTCAACGCCGGCGAGACCAGCAAGGACGACGCCGAGCGCAAGGCCTTCGCCGAGCAGCTGGCCGCCCTCGCGGACCTGTACGTCGGTGACGGCTTCGGCGCCGTGCACCGCAAGCACGCCTCGGTCTACGACCTGCCCGGCCTGCTGCCGCACGCGGCCGGCGACCTGATCGCCACCGAGGTCGGTGTGCTCAAGAAGCTCACCGAGGAGGTCGCGCGCCCGTACGTGGTCGTGCTCGGCGGCGCCAAGGTCTCCGACAAGCTCGGCGTGATCGACAACCTGCTGAAGAAGGCCGACCGGATCCTGATCGGCGGCGGCATGGCGTACACCTTCCTCAAGGCCAAGGGCCACGAGGTCGGCATCTCGCTGCTGCAGGAGGACCAGATCCCGGTCGTCCTGGACTACCTGAAGCGCGCCGAGGAGACGGGCGTCGAGTTCGTCCTGCCGGTGGACGTCCTGGTGTCGGCGGACTTCCCCGACCTCAAGACCAAGGCCCCGGCCAACCCCTCGCTCGTCGCCGCGGACGCGATCCCGGCCGACCAGGAGGGCCTGGACATCGGCCCGAAGACCCGCGAGCTGTACGCGGCGAAGCTGGCCGACGCGGGCACCGTGTTCTGGAACGGCCCGATGGGCGTCTTCGAGCACCCGGACTACGCGAACGGCACCAAGGCCGTGGCCCAGGCGCTGCTGGACAGCGACGCGTTCACCGTGGTCGGTGGCGGCGACTCCGCCGCGGCCGTCCGCATCCTGGGCTTCGACGAGAACGCATTCGGACACATCTCGACCGGCGGTGGCGCCAGCCTCGAGTACCTGGAGGGCAAGACCCTCCCCGGTCTCGCCGCCCTGGAAGGCTGAAAGCAATGACTGAGCGTCTCCCGCTGATGGCGGGCAACTGGAAGATGAACCTCAACCACCTTGAGGCCATCCAGCACACCCAGAAGCTGGCCTTCGCGCTGGCCGACAAGGACTACGAGGCCGTCGAGGTCGCCGTCCTGGTGCCGTTCACCGACCTGCGTTCGGTGCAGACCCTGGTCGACGGCGACAAGCTGAAGATCAAGTACGGCTCGCAGGACATCTCGCAGCACGACTCCGGTGCCTACACCGGCGAGGTCTCCGGCCCGATGCTGGCCAAGCTGAAGTGCACCTTCGCGGTGATCGGCCACTCGGAGCGCCGCCAGTACCACGGTGAGGACGAGGCGATCGTCAACGCCAAGGTCAAGGCCGCCTACCGGGCCGGGATCACCCCGATCCTGTGCATCGGCGAGCCGCTGGACGTCCGCAAGGCCGGCACCCACGTCGAGCACACCCTCGCCCAGCTGGACGGCGCCCTGGCGGACATCCCGGCCCACCAGGCCGAGTCCATCGTGGTCGCCTACGAGCCGGTCTGGGCGATCGGCACCGGCGAGGTGGCCACCCCGGAGGACGCGCAGGAGGTCTGCGCCGCCATCCGCAAGCGGATCGCCGAGCTGTACGACGCCGAGCTGGCCGACAAGGTCCGCGTGCTGTACGGCGGTTCGGTGAAGTCGTCGAGCGCGGCCGGCCTGATGGCCAAGCCCGACATCGACGGCGGCCTGATCGGCGGTGCCTCGCTGGACGCCGACGAGTTCGTCAAGATCGTGCGCTACCGTGAGCAGGCAGTAGGCTAACGCCGCTGCAGCAACGTAGGCTTTGGGGCCGGACCGCCGTCAGCGGTCCGGCCCCGTCGCCGAAGATACGAGAGAGTTGGTCCCGTCGTGGTTCTCGGGTTCTCGATTGCCCTGATCATCTTCAGTCTGCTGATGATCCTGCTGGTGCTGCTGCACAAGGGGAAGGGCGGCGGCCTGTCGGACATGTTCGGTGGCGGCGCGATGTCCACCGGCGGCGGCTCGGCGGTGGCCGAGCGCAACCTGGACCGCATCACGATCGTGGTCGGTCTCGCCTGGTTCGCCTGCATCATCGTGCTGGGCCTGGTGCTGAAGTACAAGAGCTGACGTAACCCTGACGCCCCGTCGCCCGAGCGCCTATCCTGGGACGGTCGGGGGCGGAGGCGATGGCGGTGGACGCTTAACTCCTGCTTACACTAGGACGACTTTCGCCACCGACGCGCACCGCGGAGGGTCGGCGCACCAGCACGCAGGGAGTCAGACCGTGGCAAGTGGCAACGCCATCCGTGGCAGCAGGGTCGGAGCGGGCCCGATGGGCGAGGCGGAGCGCGGCGAGTCCGCCCCGCGCAACCGGATCACCTTCTGGTGTGCCAACAAGCACGAGACCCGGCCGAGCTTCGCCGCCGAGGCCGTCATCCCGGACACCTGGGACTGCCCGCGGTGCGGTTTCCCGGCCGGACAGGACGAGCACAACCCGCCCGCGCCCTCGCGCAACGAGCCGTACAAGACCCACCTCGCCTACGTCCGCGAGCGGCGCACCGACGCCGACGGCGAGGCGATCCTCGCCGAGGCGCTGGCCAAGCTGCGCGGCGAGATCTGACCCGGACGACAGACAGCGAAGGGCGCCACCGTCGAGGACGGTGGCGCCCTTGTGCGTTGCCGGGCCCGTTACGCCGAGGCCGGCGGGTACAGCTGGGGCGGGATCTGCTCCGCCGCGGCCCGGTCCAGCAGCCACAGGGTGCGGCTGCGGCCGTACGCGCCGGAAGCGGGCGCCTGGAGCTCACCCGGGCCGGACAGGGCCATCGCGACCGCGTCCGCCTTGTCCGCGCCGGCCGCCAGCAGCCAGACCTCGCGGGCCGCCCGGATCGCCGGGAGGGTGAGCGAGATCCGGGTCGGCGGGGGCTTGGGGGCCCCGCGCACGCCGATCACGGTCAGCTCGGTCTCCCGCACGCCCGGGTGCTCGGGGAAGAGCGAGGCGACGTGGGTGTCCGGGCCGACGCCGAGCAGCAGCACGTCGAAGGCCGGGACGCCGAGCCGGTCACCCGGGCCGGAGGCCTTCGCCAGCTCCTCCGCGTAGCGGGCGGCGGCGGCCTCCACGTCCGAGCCGTCCGCACCGTCCGAGGCGGGCATCTCGTGCACCCGCGCCGGGTCGAGCGGGACGGAGTCCAGCAGTTCGGCGCGGGCCTGGACGGCGTTGCGGTCCGGGTCCCCGGCGGGGACGAAGCGCTCGTCGCCCCACCAGAGGTCCAGCCGCGCCCAGTCGACCGCGTCGCGCGCCGGGGAGGCGGCGATCGCGGCCAGCAGGGCGTTGCCGTTGCGCCCGCCGGTGAGCACCACCGAGGCGGTGCCGCGGGCGGCCTGGGCGTCCACGATCCGGGTGATCAGCCGGGCCGCGGCCGCCTGGGCCATCAGCTCCTTGTCCCGGTGGACGACCAGCTGCGGGGTCGCGTTGGTCATGCGCTCCCCTTGGCGGCGCGCTTGGCGGGCTTCTTGGCGGGAGCCTTCTCGGCGGCCTCGGCCTCGGCCGTGTCCTCGGACGCGGCCTCGGACGCGACCTTGGCGGTCACCCGGGCGGGGTTGGCCACCGCGGCCTCGGTGACCGCCGCGCGGGCGACCCGCTCGGCCGCCGCCGTCTCGGCGGTGTCCGGCTCGCGCAGCCGGTCGACGGGCGTGCGCACGGCCGTCGCGTAGATGTCGTCCGGGTCGAGCCGGCGCAGTTCCTCGGCGATCAGCTCCGAGGTCTCGCGCCGCTTGAGCGCCACCTGGCGGTCCGGGGAACCGACCATGGAGAGCGTGCCCATCAGGCCGTCCGGGCGGTCCAGGGTGATGTCGCCGTCCTTGGTGCGCAGGTGCACCGCGGTGATGCCGGGGCCGCCGGTGACGATCCGCTCGACCGGCACGTGCAGCCGGTTGTGCAGCCAGAGGCCGAGCAGCTCGACGCTGGGGTTGTAGGACTCGCCCTCGACCACCGCGGAGGTGATCGTGACCGGCCGCTGGTCCAGCGCGGCGGCCAGCATCGAGCGCCAGCCGGTGATCCGGGTCCAGGCCAGGTCGGTGTCGCCCGGGGTGTAGCTCTGGGCCCGCTGGGCGAGCTGGCCGACCGGGGACTCGGCGGTGACGGCGTCGGTGATCCTGCGCTGGGCGAGCGCGCCCAGCGGGTCCTGCGCCGGGTGCAGCGGCGCGTTGTCGGGCCACCAGACGACGACCGGGGCGTCCGGGAGCAGCAGTGGCAGGACCACCGACTGGGCGTGCGCGGCGAGTTCGCCGTGCATGCGCAGGATGACCGTCTCTCCCGAGCCGGCGTCGGTGCCGACCAGGATCTCGGCGTCCAGCCGGGTCTCGGCGCGGGCCCGGGGCGATCGCCCGGCGCGCTTGATCACCGCGAGGGTGCGCGAGGGGTGTTCGCGGGAGGCGTCGTTGGCGGCCTTGAGGGCGTCGTACGCGCTGCCCTCGTCGGTCACGATCACCAGGGTGAGCACCATGCCGGCGGCGGTGGAGCCACTGGCCCGGCGCGCCTCCATCAGCGCGGCGTTGATCTTGCTGGACGTCGTGTTGGTGAGGTCGATCTTCATGGCCGGCGCCAGCTCCTGCCGTCTCGTGCGAGCATCTCGTCCGCCTCGGCCGGGCCCCAGGTCCCCGCGGAGTACTGGGCGGGCTTGCCGTGGGTGTCCCAGTACTTCTCGATCGGATCGAGGATCTGCCAGGAGAGCTCGACCTCCTGGTGACGCGGGAACAGGTTGGCGTCGCCGAGCAGCACATCGAGGATGAGCCGCTCGTACGCCTCCGGGCTGGACTCGGTGAAGGACTCGCCGTAGGCGAAGTCCATCGTGACGTCCCGGACCTCGAAGGAGGTGCCCGGCACCTTGGAGCCGAACCGCACCGTCACGCCCTCGTCCGGCTGGACCCGGATGACCAGGGCGTTCTGCCCCAGCTCCTCGGTCGCGTAGGAGTCGAACGGCAGGTACGGGGCGCGCTGGAAGACCACCGCGATCTCGGTGACCCGGCGGCCCAGCCGCTTGCCGGTGCGCAGGTAGAACGGGACGCCCGCCCAGCGGCGGTTGTTGATCTCCAGCTTGATCGCCGCGTAGGTGTCGGTCTTGGAGTCCGGGTCGATGCCGTCCTCGTCCAGGTAGCCGACCACCTCCTCGCCGCCCTGCCAGCCGGCCGCGTACTGGCCGCGCACGGTGTGCCGGCCGAGGTCGGCCGGGAGCTTGACGGCGCTGAGCACCTTGAGCTTCTCGGCCACCAGCGCCTTCGGGTGGAAGGACGCCGGCTCCTCGATGGCGGTGAGCGCCATCAGCTGGAGCAGGTGGTTCTGGATGACGTCGCGGGCGGAGCCGATGCCGTCGTAGTAGCCGGCCCGGCCGCCGATGCCGATGTCCTCGGCCATGGTGATCTGCACGTGGTCGACGTACGACCGGTTCCAGATCGGCTCGAACATCTGGTTGGCGAAGCGCAGCGCCAGGATGTTCTGGACCGTCTCCTTGCCCAGGTAGTGGTCGATCCGGAAGACCTCGTCCCGGGGGAAGACCTCGTGGACGATCCGGTTCAGCTCCTGGGCGCTCTCCAGGTCGTGGCCGAAGGGCTTCTCGATGACCGCGCGGCGCCACGAGCCCTGCGGGGGGTCGGCCAGGCCGTGCTTCTTGAGCTGCTGGACGACGGTCGGGAAGAACTTCGGCGGGACGGACAGGTAGAAGGCGAAGTTGCCGCCGGTGCCCTGCGCCTTGTCCAGCTCGTCGATGGTCTCGCGGAGCTTGTCGAAGGCGTCGTCGTCGTCGAAGGTGCCGTGGACGAAGCGCATGCCCTTGGCGAGCTGCTGCCAGACCTCCTCCCGGAACGGGGTGCGGGCGTGGTCCTTGACCGCGTCGTGGACCTCCTTGGCGAAGTCCTCGTCGTCCCACTCGCGCCGGGCGAAGCCGACGAGAGAGAAGCCCGGCGGCAGCAGACCGCGGTTGGCCAGGTCGTAGATGGCCGGCATGAGCTTCTTGCGGGACAGGTCGCCGGTGACTCCGAAGATGACCAGACCGGACGGCCCCGCGATGCGCGGGAGCCGTCGGTCGGCCGGGTCACGAAGCGGGTTGACGGGGGCCGGCGGGAGATCGTCCGCGTCCGACTCCGAGGTCAACTCGGGGAAATCAGTGCTCACTTGTTGGGCTCCGCTTTCGTGCGCTGGCTGTGTGAGCGAACGGTCACTTCTCGCCGGCGAAGGAGGCGAGCGAGGCGGTGACGGTGTCGAGCAGCTCGTTCCAGGACTGCTCGAACTTCTCCACGCCCTCGTCCTCCAGCACCTGGACCACGTCGTCGTAGTCCACGCCGGCGGCGGCGATGGCGTCCATCACGGCCTTGGCGTCGGCGTAGTTGGGGACGATGGTGCCGCCGGTGACCACGCCGTGGTCGGCGGTGGCCTCCAGGGTGGCCTCGGGCATGGTGTTGACCGTGCCGGGGGCGACCAGCTCGGTGACGTACAGGGTGTCCGGCAGAGCCGGGTCCTTGACACCGGTGGAGGCCCACAGCGGGCGCTGCGGCTTGGCGCCGGCGGCCTCCAGCGAGCGCCAGCGGGCGCTGCCGGCGGACTTGCCGTCGACCGAGCCGAAGACCTCCTCGTACGCCTGGTAGGCGAGGCGGGCGTTGGCCAGGGCGGCCTTGGAGCGCAGGTCCCGGGCGTCGCCGCCGATCTTCTCCAGGCGCTTGTCGATCTCGGTGTCCACGCGGGAGACGAAGAAGGAGGCGACCGACTCGATCTGGGAGAGGTCCAGGCCCTTGGCCTTGGCGGCCTCCAGGCCGGTCAGGTAGGCGTCGATGACGGCCTTGTAGCGCTCCAGCGAGAAGATCAGCGTGACGTTGACGCTGATGCCCCGGCCGATCACCTCGGCGATCGCGGGCAGGCCGGCCTTGGTGGCGGGGATCTTGATGAAGACGTTCGGGCGGTCGACCAGCCACCACAGCTGCTTGGCCTCGGCCACGGTGGCCGCGGTCTCGTGCGCCAGGCGCGGGTCGACCTCGATGGAGACCCGGCCGTCGCGGCCGTTGGAGGCGTCGTAGACCGGGCGCAGCACGTCGGCCGCGTCGCGCACGTCCGAGGTGGTGATCATGCGGACGGCCTCGTCGGTGGTGACCTTGCGGACGGCGAGGTCGCGCAGCTGGCCGTCGTAGGAGTCGTCGCCGCCGCCGATGGCCTTCTGGAAGATGGTCGGGTTGGTGGTAACGCCCACCACGTGCTTGTTCTGCACCAGCTCGGCGAGGTTGCCGGTGTTCAGCCGCTTGCGGCTGAGGTCGTCCAGCCAGATCGCCACGCCTTCGTCGCTGAGGCGCTTCAGTGCGTCAGTCATGGTGCTTCAGTCCTTTTTTGTTCTGCTTCGTGGGGTAGTCAGAGGGGGCCGTGCGCCCGCGTGCGGGCGGGCGCACGGCCCGGGGGGCGTCAGCGGTTGACGGCCTCAAGGGAACGGAGGGCGTTGTGGGCCTCGGCCACCACGCGCTCGGCGGTCAGGCCGAACTCCTCGAAGAGCACCTTGTAGTCGGCGGAGGCGCCGAAGTGCTCCAGCGAGACGATCCGGCCGTGGTCGCCGACCAGCTCGCGCCAGCCCTGGCCGATGCCGGCCTCGACCGACACCCGGGCCTTGACCGACGGCGGCAGCACGCTGTCACGGTAGGCCTGGTCCTGCTCCTGGAACCACTCGAAGGACGGCACCGAGACCACCCGGGTGGCGATGCCCTCGGCCTCCAGCACCTCGCGGGCCTTGACGGCCAGCTGGACCTCGGAACCGGTGCCCAGCAGGATCACCTGCGGGTCGCCGCTGGAGGCCTCGGCCAGGATGTAGCCGCCCTTCGCGGTGCCCTCGGCGGAGCCGAAGACCTCGCGGTCGAAGGTCGGGACGTTCTGGCGGGTGAGCGCCAGGCCGACCGGGCCGGGGTGGGTGGTCTGGCGCTCGATGACGGTGCGCCAGGCGACGGCCGTCTCGTTGGCGTCGGCCGGGCGGACCATGGCCAGGCCCGGGATGGCGCGCAGCGAGGCCATGTGCTCGACCGGCTGGTGGGTCGGGCCGTCCTCGCCGAGGCCGATCGAGTCGTGCGTCCAGACGTAGGTGACCGGCAGCTTCATCAGCGCGGCCAGGCGCACGGCCGGGCGCATGTAGTCGGCGAAGACCAGGAAGGTGCCGCCGTACACGCGGGTCTTGCCGTGCAGGGCGATGCCGTTCATGGTCGAGCCCATGGCGTGCTCGCGGATGCCGAAGTGGATCGTCCGGCCGTACGGGCTGGCGCTCTTCAGCGGGTTGCCCTCGGGGAGGAACGAGCTGTCCTCGTCGATGGTGGTGAGGTTGGACTCGGCGAGGTCGGCCGAGCCGCCCCACAGCTCCGGGATGACCGCGCCGATCGCCTTGAGGGTCTCGCCGGAGGCCTTGCGGGTGGCGACGTCCTTGCCGGCCGGGAAGACCGGGACGGTCTTCTTCCAGCCCTCGGGAAGCTCGCCGGCCTGGATGCGGTCGAACTCGGCGGCGCGCTGCGGGTCGGCGGCGCGCCAGGCCTCCAGGGACTGCTCCCACTCGGCGTGGGCGGCCTTGCCGCGCTTGATGACCTCGCGGGCGTGCTCGATCACCCTGTCGGAGACCTCGAAGGTCTTCTCCGGGTCGAAGCCCAGGACCTTTTTGGTGGCGGCGATCTCGGCGGCGCCGAGCGCGGAGCCGTGCGCCTTGGCGGTGTTCTGGGCGTCCGGGGCCGGCCAGGCGATGATCGTGCGCATCGCGATGATCGACGGACGGGTGGTCTCGGCCTTGGCCGCGGCCAGCGCGTCGGCCAGGACGGCCACGTCGATGTCGCCGTTGGCCTTCGGGGCGACCCGCTGGACGTGCCAGCCGTACGCCTCGTAGCGCTTGAGGACGTCCTCGGAGAAGGCGGTCTCGGTGTCGCCCTCGATCGAGATGTGGTTGTCGTCGTACAGGGCGACCAGGTTGCCCAGCTTCTGGTGACCGGCCAGCGAGGAGGCCTCGGCGGAGATGCCCTCCTCCAGGTCGCCGTCGGAGACGATGGCCCAGATGGTGTGGTCGAAGGGGGACTCGCCGGCGGCGGCGTCCGGGTCGAACAGGCCGCGCTCGTAGCGGGCGGCCATCGCCATGCCCACCGCGTTGGCGATGCCCTGGCCGAGCGGGCCGGTGGTGGTCTCCACGCCCGCGGTGTGGCCGTGCTCCGGGTGGCCCGGGGTGCGGCTGCCCGCGACGCGGAAGGCCTTGAGGTCGTCCAGCTCCAGGCCGTAGCCCGACAGGTACAGCTGGGTGTAGAGGGTCAGGCTCGTGTGCCCGGGGGACAGCACGAACCGGTCGCGGCCGACCCACGAGGGGTCGGTCGGGTCGTGGCGCAGGAAACGCTGGAAGATCAGGTACGCCGCGGGGGCCAGCGACATGGCCGTCCCGGGGTGTCCGTTGCCGACCTTCTGGACGGCGTCCATGGCCAGGACCCGCGCTGTGTCAACCGTGCGCTCATCCAGTTCGGACCACTCGAATGCGTTCGTCGGCGTCGTGCTCACCCTGTCTCAGGGCTCCTTCCGTTGTGAAGAGTGACCCCGTGAAAGGGGACCGGGTCGGCCACGGCGCTGTGGTCTCGACGCTGGGTGGTGCCGGTCACGGAGGGTAGATCCCGCTTCTGCGTGCGAGCCTACCGTCCGCCCCGGGGCTCACCCTCCGTGCTGGGACAACCAGGAAATCCGGATGGTGATTCCCACCAGGGCGGTCTGCCTGATTTTGTCCCAGGCTCTCCTGTTTTACGGCACCCTGCCGCCCCGGTGGTCAGGACGGGTTGCGGCGGCGCGCCGGAACGGCTCCGTGGCTTCACCCGGTCGGTTCACCCGGGGGTGTGCCATCGGCCTCGCCGGGGGACCCCGGAGCCGGATGGGATATATGGAGCGTCTAAGGTGGCGTGGTACGCGCAGAGCGGACGATTTGGGACCCTTCGTTCCTGTGGACGCCTGCGAGGATTCATCTTCAGTTGGGGTGTTAGTGACCGCCGTCGAAACCCGTCCCGCCGGGGTCACCGGGGCGACTCCTGCGCACCGGCCCATCGGGGCCCGTGTCGGCGCCTTCGTCGCACTGACCAAGCCACGGATCATCGAACTGCTGCTGATGAGCACGGTGCCGGTGATGTTCCTCGCCCAGCAGGGCGTCCCGAACATGCTGCTGGTGCTGAAGGTCGTGGTCGGCGGCTACCTCTCGGCGGGCGGCGCCAACGCCCTCAACATGTACATCGACCGCGACATCGACGCGGTGATGTCCCGCACCGAGCGCCGGCCGATCGTCACCGGGATGGTGTCGCCGCGCGAGGCGCTGGTGTTCGGCATCGCCCTCGCGGTCGTCTCGACGCTGCTGCTGGGCTTCGGCGTCAACTGGCTCTCCTCCGGACTGGCGCTCGGCGCGCTGCTGTTCTACGTGTTCGTCTACACGCTGGGGCTCAAGCGGCGCACCTCGCAGAACATCGTCTGGGGCGGCATCGCCGGCTGCATGCCGGTGCTGATCGGCTGGTCCTCCGTCACCAACTCGCTGTCCTGGGCGGCGGTCGCGCTGTTCCTGGTGGTGTTCTTCTGGACGCCGCCGCACACCTGGGTGCTCTCGATGAAGGTGCGCGAGGACTACGAGCGGGCCGGCGTGCCGATGCTGCCGGTGGTCAAGGGCAACGTCGCCGTCGGCAAGCAGGTCGTCGCCTACTCCTGGGTGATGGTGGCGACCTCGCTGGCGGTGTGGCCGCTGGGGCACATGAGCTGGCTGTACCCCGTCACCGCGGTGCTGCTCGGCGGGTTCTGGCTGCGCGAGGCGCACGCACTGTACGGCCGGGCCAAGGCCGGGGTGGTGGGCGCGAAGCTGAAGGAGATGCGGCTGTTCCACTGGTCGATCACCTACCTGTCGCTGCTGTTCGTGGTGTGCGCGATCGACCCGTTCGTGAAGTAGGGCCCGTCCGACGTCGAAGAGCCCCGGTCCGGTGGACCGGGGCTCTTCGCGTTCTCACCGGGCCGGCAGCTCGGACGGGCCGACGTGGTCGTCCAGCCAGTCCCGGAGCGGCTGGGAGGCGCGCAGGAAGGCGGTGATCCGGGTGCGGGCGCCGCGGGTGCCGAGCCACTTCGCGGGCGCCCACTCCTGCCAGGCGACCAGGCCCTTGTGGCGCAGCAGCTCGATCCTCGGGTGGTCCTTGGGGAAGCCGCGCGGAGCGGTCCTGAGGGAGTCCCGGCCGTGCACCTGGGGGCCGTCCTGCTCCACCGCGGCGATCACCCGCTCCAGTTCGGCGCCGCTGACGTCCTCGGCGACGGCGGCGCGGTAGCGGTCCAGCTGGTCGGGGGCGAGCTGGTACATCCCGTTGCCGCAGGCCAGGCCGTCGGCGGAGAGCTGGACGTAGCCGCCGGTCTCCAGGTGGGCGCCGATGTGCGTCTTGTACGGGGACTTGTCGGCGCTGAACCGGACGTCGCGGTTGGGACGGAAGATCTTCCCGGGCCCGAACTCCGGTTCCAGCTCGGCGAGCAGCAGCTCCATCGGGGTCCGTACGTCGTTGTCGTACTGCTCCTTGTGGGCCTGCCAGAAGGTCTTGGAATTGTCGGCTTCGAGGTGCTCGTAGAAGTCGAGCGCCTCGGCCGGCCAGCCGGAGAAGGTCACGCCTCCAGTATGTGGCCCGGTGCACAGGGCGCTCCCGTCGCCAGCTCGACTACCGGTGGGTAGCATGCGGGCATGAGCAGCGCAGAGACCGCCACCGCCACCGCGCCGGACGCCCGTACCGAGCGCCGCGCCAAGCGCATCGCCAAGCACCTCAGCAGCTTCGCCCGCCAGCACGGGGGCGGCGCCGACGCGGTCGTCGAGTACGTCGGCGCCGTGGCCACCCGGATCGTCGTGGTGGGCGCGGACGGCGCCTGGGGCGACCAGGTGGCCCCGAGCTACGCCGTCGGTCGCCGGGCCGCCGAACTGGCCGGGCTGACCCTGCACGACGACTTCGAGGGCGAGCTGGCCCTCAAGGTGAAGACCGGCCCGTACGAGTGGAAGCGCATGGCCGGCATCCAGCTCGGCGGCTGATCACTTCGGCGCCCACGGCGACGGCCCGGCTCCCCCCGGCGGGGAGCCGGGCCGTTGCCGTGGGCTCAACGGGGCAGCTCCTCGCGGTCGAGCACCCGGACGAGTCGGGCCGGTTGGTCCAGCCAGCCGGTGCCGGTGCCGATCTCCAGGACGTTCATTCCGGGTCGGACGTCGAGGTCGCGGAGCATGCGGACGACGATCGAGGGGCGGAGGCGGAGGAGGAGGAGCGCCAAACGTCGGCTGGGTCGGGCGGATCGGCCGATGCCTGGCCGTCATTGACCTGGGCGACGACGGGGGCGTCGGTGTAGGCCGCCTCGAACCAGCGCTGGTGGTCGGTCGAGAGGCGGCAGGGCTCGTAGCCGCCCTGGTCGTCCTGTTGATACGGCGATGGCGCGAGACTGCGTCGAGGAACTTCGATCGCTCGGGGTTTCGGCCCGGAAACAGAGGACGGTGTGACGGTGGTGGTTCGGCTGTTGGACGGCGAGCAGGCGGTCGAGCTGGAGGGCCAGTTGAAGGAGGTGTTCTCGGAGGCGTTCGCGGAAGCCCCCTACGGCGAGGGGCCGACCGACGTGGAGCGGGCGTTTCGCCGGTTCCGCTCGCCGGCGCGTCGGCGGGGGTTCCGGGCGGCCATCGTCTTCGACGGCGACACCGTTGTGGGCATGGCGTACGGCTGCCCGCTGTCGGCGGACACCGGATGGTGGGACACCCTGATCGATCCCGTGCCCGAGAACCTCGGGCACGAGGACGGAAAGCGCACGTTCGGTCTCTTCGAGTTGGCGGTTCGGCCCCGGTGGCGGCGTCAGGGCGTCGCCACTCGCACGCATCGCGTCCTCATCGAGGGCGTCGACAACGCCCGGGTGATGCTGAACACCCGACCAGAGGGGGCTGCGGCCCGGGCGTCCTACCGAGCGTGGGGCTACCGGCGCGTGGGGTCGGCGATCCCGTGGGACGGCGCGGCTCGGCACGACGTGATGCTCCTCGATCTGACCCGCCCGGTGGTGTGGGCGTGATGCCACTCCACTCGGTGTCCGTCGCGGGGGTGGTGGTGCGGGAGGACGGGCGGGTGCTGGCGATTCGGCGGGCTGACAACGGGGCTTGGGAGCCGCCGGGGGGCGTGCTGGAACTGGGCGAGGGCATCGAGGACGGTGTGCGACGCGAGGTCTACGAGGAGACCGGGATCCACGTCGGCGTGGAGCGGCTGACCGGTGTCTACAAGAACCTGCGCCGAGGGGTTGTCGCGCTGGTCTTCCGGTGTCGGCCTGAGGGCGGACAAGTACGGCTCTCGGACGAGTCGGTCGAGGTCGACTGGCTCACCCCGGCCGAGGTCTCCGTGCGCATGGCGGAGGTCTATGCCGTGCGGGTGTTGGACGCGCTTCGGGGGGACACGTCGCCGAGTATCCGGAGCCACGACGGGCGGCGGCTGTTGTGACACGTCGAAGGCCCCCATCCGAGCTTAGGTTCAAGGGGTCGTCGCAACACCGCTTGGTTTCAGACGGTGAGTAGATCACGTAGACGCTCGGCTGGGGTATCCCAGCCGAGCGTCTTGCGTGGGCGGCCGTTGAGCTCCTGGGCGACGTGTTCGAGGTCTTCGGGACCGTGCAGGCTCAGGTCGGTGCCTTTCGGGAAGTACTGCCGCAGCAGCCCGTTCGTGTTCTCGTTCGAGCCGCGTTGCCAGGGCGAGGCCGGGTCGCAGAAGTAGACGGGCATGTCGGTGGCCATGCTGAACTGCTTGTGACCTGCCATCTCGGCGCCCTGGTCCCAGGTGAGAGAACCGCGCAGGTGGGCGGGCAGGGTCTGGACGGTGCGCACGAGCCCGTCGCGGACGGTCTCGGCGTCGTGGGCTCCGCCCGGCAGGTGAACCAGCATGGTGTAACGGGTGCTCCGCTCGACCAGGGTGGCGATCGCGGAGCGCCCGCCCGCACCG